>DATMDS010000068.1:0-4301 GCA_035557575.1 Pseudonocardia sp.
CGGCAGCGGCGAGCTGCGTGCCGGCGAGCAGGCGTACACCGCGCTGGTGGCGCCCTGCGCGCAGGCCAAGCGGTTGCTGCCGGGCACCGACGGACTCGCCTGCCGGGACACCCCGGCGATCTACGCCGACGCCTCGGTGCCGGTGGCTGAGCTCGACCCGGCCGGCCCGGACGGGACCGCCACCGCACCGCTGCCGGCCGACGCGCCGGTGGTGGCCGGCGACACCGGTGGCGTGGTGATCGTCGATCCGGCGTTGTGGCCGCGGGACGTGCCGCTGTCCGGCGCCGTGGTCGCGGTCGCCCCCGACGACAAGACGCGCGAGACCGTGCGCACCGCCATGCTCGCCGCGGCCGGCGGCGCACAGGTGATGAGCAAGGAGATGATGCTGGGCCAGCAGGACACCCAGCTCGCCGACCTGCGCCGGGTGACCGTCATCGGCCTGGTCACCGCGGCGCTGCTCGGCGGCCTCAGCGCGGCGATCGCCACCGCCGGCTCGGTGCTCGACCGGCGGCGCACGTTCGGCGCGCTGCTGGCCGCGGGCACACCGGTCGGCACGCTGTCCCGCGCGCTGCGGGCCGAGGCCGCGCTGCCGGCCCTGGTGGCGACCATTGGCGCGGGCGCGCTCGGCACCGCGGTAGGCGTGGGGCTGTTCGGCCTGGTGTCGGCGAGCGTGCCGACCTTCAGCCCGTGGCTCGCCGCGCCGGTCGCGTTGGGCGCGTTGGTGGCCCTGCTCGCGGCGTCGGTGTGCACCCCGGCACTGCGGCGGGTCCGGGCGGAGCCGCTCGCCGAGGAGTAGTCGGACTAGTGGGAGCCGGGGAGGAGGCCGGCCCGGGCCTTACGCAGGACCGGGTCGGCCTTCTCCGGTTCGCCGGCACGCAGATGTGCCGCGGCGATCCGGATGGCGTCGGCCTGTTGGCGGACGCGGCAGATGTCACCGCAGGCGGCGGTGCGCACCAGGGCGGTCATCAGGCTCTCGGCGAGCATCGCCGACTCGGTCGGGGCGCTGAGTCTCGGCAGGACGCCGTCGATACCCACCAGCAGATCGTGTCCGGCCCTCGGCCGGATGTCCGGCACCATGTCCTTCGTTGCCATGACCCAAGCCTCTCCTTTGAAGCGTCGAATCGGGGTAGCGGCGATGTTCCCTCCACATTGGACCATCAAACGGTCCGGGGTGCGACAGGCCCCCATCGAGTGACCCGCTGAACGGGCTAGCGCCGTGGGTCCACGTGGACCTTTGGCGCCGCACCCCATTCGGCCGGACGCCGCCCGGCGAGCACCGCGGCCACGTCCTCGAGCCCGATCGTCGCCGCGACCAGTGGGCGCGGGTTCACCGCTCCCGAGGCGTACCGGTCGATCGCGCCCCGCAGCCCACCCGAGCCGCTGAGCACGCCGACCGCGGTGACGTCCTTGAGCACCAGCTCGCGACTGTCCACCAGGCTCGGCTCGCCGGCGATGCCGATGAAGACCGCCCGCCCGCCCGGCTCCACCAGCTCCACCGCGCGGGCCGGCAGCGACGGCGCGTTGGAGGCGTCGATCACCGCGTCGAACGGCAGCGCCGGCAGCGTCCGCGCGGTCCAGGCCGAGTGGAACCCCAGCGACCGCGCGAACTCCAGCGACCCGGCATCCTTGCCGAGCAGGTGCACCTCGACCCCGTCGGCGGCGGCGAACTGCGCGCACAGCAGCCCGATCGTCCCCGGGCCGAGCACCAGCAACCGGTCCCCCGTCGCCAGCGCCGCGGCCCGCACGGCACGCACCGCGTTGCCGCCCGGCTCGACCAGCGCGCCCAGCACCGGGTCGACGGTGTCGGGCAGCTGGTGCAGCGCCCGCACCGGCACCGGGAGCTGGGCGGCGAGCGCGCCCGGCCAGCCGTGCCGGACCCCGATCTCGAAGCGGTCCGCGCACAGGTGCTGGCGCCCGCCGAGGCAGCGGACGCACCGCCCGCAGCCGAGCATCGTGTCCCCGGTGACCCGGCGACCGACCCAGCCGGCGTCCACATCGGACCCGACGGCGCTGACCACCCCGGACCACTCGTGGCCGAGCCGGATCGGGTACGCCGCCTGCCCGGTGTGCAGGTAGGCCATGTCCCCGGCGAAGAACTCCGCGTCGGTGCCGCACACCCCACACCGCTCTACGTCCACGACGACCTCGCCCGGCCCGGCGACCGGGGCCGGCACCGAACGCACCTCCGCCCGTCCTGGACCGGTCACCACGAAGGCGGGAACTGTAGCGTTGTCCATGATCTTCCGGATCCTACGGCGCGTCTGCCGGACAATGGTCGATGCGATTCGTGATCCAGGTGGTTCCTGGCAAGGCGGAGGGGCCGCCTCGTACCGGGTCGTACTCGGCGTGTCCCGACAACGCAGCCAGGGGCCACCTGGGCGCGAATCGCGCGGCCAGGGTCCGGCAGACGCGCCGTCACGGAAGGACTGTTCTGATGCCGCTGCGTAGCTCGGCGTGGTACGCCGGAGGGGACCGCAACGCCTACATCCATCGGGCCTGGATGCGCCGAGGCGTGCCGAACGACGCGTTCGGCGGCCGGCCGCAGATCGCGATCGCCAACACCGCCTCGGACCTCACCCCGTGCAACAGCCACCTGAACGAGGTCGCCGACAGTGTTCGGCAGGGTGTCTGGAGCGCGGGTGGCGTGCCGTTGAACCTGCCGGTCGTCTCCCTCGGCGAGACCAACGTCCGGCCGACGGCGATGCTCTGGCGCAACATGGCGGCGATGGCCACCGAGGAGATGTTGCGGGCCAACCCGATCGACGGCGTGGTGCTGCTCGGCGGCTGCGACAAGACGATTCCCTCGCTGCTGATGGCCGCCGCGTCGGTGGACCTGCCGGCGGTGGTGGTGCCCGGCGGCCCGATGCTCACCGGCACGTTCCGCGGCACCCCGCTCGGCTGCGGCACCGACGTGTGGCGACTGTCCGAGGAGGTCCGCGCCGGCACGCTGTCCAACGAGGCGTTCATCGAGTCCGAGTCCTCGATGATCCGCAGCCGCGGCCACTGCAACACCATGGGCACCGCGTCGACCATGGGCCTGCTGTCCGAGGCGCTCGGCACCACACTCCCCGGCACCGCGGGCATCCCGGCCGCGGACAGCCGGCTGCTCGCCCGGGCGCACGAGACCGGCCGGCTGGTCGTCGAGATGGTCGCCGCGGACCGGCGGCCGAGCGAGGTGCTGACCGCGGGCTCGTTCCACAACGCGATCGTCGCGCTGGCCGCGCTAGGCGGGTCGACCAACGCGGTCGTGCACCTGCTGGCCATCGCCGGCCGGCTGGGCGTCCCGCTGACACTGGAGGACTTCGACCGCATCGGCGCCGACGTGCCACTGCTGGTGGACCTGCAGCCGGCCGGCCGTTTCCTGATGGAGGACCTGCACCGCGCGGGCGGCCTGCACGCCGTGCTCGGCCAAGTCTCGGATCTGCTAGACCCGTCCGCGATCACGGTGACCGGCCGCCCGCTCGTCGAGCAGCTGTCCCAGACGGAGATCTGGGACCCCACGGTGATCCGCACCCGAGCCGAGCCGCTGCGCCCACACGCCGGAATCGCCGTACTGCGCGGAAACCTGGCCCCCGCCGGCGCGATCATCAAGCCGGCGGCCGCGTCCGAACACCTGCTCACCCACCGAGGCCGCGCGGTCGTGTTCGACTCGGTGGAGGACCTGCACGCCCGCATCGACGACCCGGCGCTGGACGTAGACGCGGACTCGGTGCTGGTGCTACGCGGCTGCGGCCCGAAGGGCTACCCGGGCATGCCGGAGGTGGCGAACCTGCCGCTGCCGGCAAGGCTGCTGCGCCAGGGCGTGCGCGACATGGTCCGAGTCTGCGACGGCCGAATGAGCGGAACGGCATACGGGACGGTCGTACTGCACGTCGCCCCGGAGGCCGCCGCCGGCGGCCCACTGGCCCGCGTACGCACGGGCGACGT
Source organism: Pseudonocardia sp. (assembly GCA_035557575.1). GTDB lineage: Bacteria > Actinomycetota > Actinomycetes > Mycobacteriales > Pseudonocardiaceae > Pseudonocardia. The sequence goes on from DATMDS010000068.1 coordinate 3,928, forward strand.
GATCACCCTCGACGTCCCCGGCCGCCGCATCGACGTCGACCTCCCGGCCGAGGAGCTGGCCGCCCGCGAGCCGTCCCCGGCGATGACCGCGGCGCTGGCCCGGCCCAATCGGGGGTGGGAGCAGCTCTACGTTTCCACGGTGATGGGCGCGGACACGGGCGCGGACCTGGATTTCCTGGTAGGCGCCAGCGGCAACGCCGTAGCCCGCGAGTCCCACTGAGTCCACACCGGACCCGAGCCACCACCCCTGCCGTGTCACGGGAATCTCGGCCGCCGGTTCTTGTCGGTGCTGGCCGGTAGTGTGGAATTTGGGGGTCCCCAGGACGGTTGTCCACAGGTCGTGGTGTTGTCCACAGATACGTCGCGGCTGACCG
>DATMDS010000069.1:0-2739 GCA_035557575.1 Pseudonocardia sp.
CAGCGAGGCGGCCGACCGAGCCGCCGCGCTGCTGGTCCGGGGCGCGCGGGAGAGCGACGACGACGCGGTAGCCGACCGGCTGCTCCACCTCGCGGACACCGAGGGCATCGAGGCGATCGCCGAGGTCTGGTCCGGCTCACCCGCCGACTCGCTCGCCGGCTGCCTCTGGCGGCTCTACCTGCTCCGCTCGTGGGTGTACGCCGACCCGGTGGGCGTCGCGCATGAGTTCGAGGCCGGCCGGACCGGGGCGCAGGTGGCCCAGGTGGTGGCCGGCGTCGCCGACCCGCCGGGGCCCGAGGAGCTCAAGGCGATGGTCGACCAGGTGCTCCGCGGGATCGCCGGCAGCGACTTCGCCGACGTGCTGTTCCGGGCCGCCGCGTTCGCCCGGGTGGTCGCCACCGGACGGGCCGGGCTTCCGGACCCCTCCGACCAGGCCGTACGCCGGATGCTGCAGCTCGCCGAGCAGCTCGAGGCCGCCGCCCACACCGAGCTCGACCGCGGGCTCGCCTGACCCTCCGGCACCGCGCCCCGTTACAAGCGGCCCTCAGAAGACGTACAACGTGTCGACGCACCAGCCACCGGCGTCGGGCAGCACGATGATCCGGCCATCGATCGTGCCCTCCGGGCCGATGAGGTCGGCCAGGAAGCCGCCGGGAGCCGTGGCGTCGGACCGCGGCTCGCTCAGGGTCAGCTGACGTCCCTCGGCGACGGCGTCCTCGTACTGCCACTCCTCGTCGGCGCCGCACATCCGCTCGTCGACGCCGGCCGCGTCACCTGCGGCCACTAGCCCGAGGTACTCCGTGGCGAAACCCTCCGCGTCCCCTGCGGGCGCCGCCTCCGGCGCCTCTGGCTCGGCAGGCTCCTCCGGCTCCTCCGGCGCGTTCGGCGGCGGGATCTCGCCGGGCTCCGGGGCGCTGGCGTTCGGCGGCGGGATCGGCACCTCGGGCTGGCCCCCAGGCCCGCCCTCGTTCTCCTCGCTGCTGCGGGGCTCGTCGGAGCTCTCGCTGGAGCTGTCGTCGGAGTCGTCGTCGACCAGGAACCCGGGTGCGGCGAACGCGGTGACCCCGAAGACACCCAGCAGCAGCACCAGGACACCTCCCGCGACCGCGATCCACACCCCGGCCTTGGGCCCGGACGGTGGCCCCGGAGGGGGCGGCGGCTGCCACTGTCCCTGCCCCTGCTGCCACTGGCCCTGACCCTGCTGCCACTGGCCCTGCTGCCAGTGCCCCGGGGGCGGTGCCTGCGTCGGCTCCGAGTGGTGACTCACTGCTGAACTCCTTCTACTAGCACCAGGCGGCGATCCAGCGCCGTGGCTCCGAGATGACGTATGCCGGGCTGTCGGTTGGTTCGTGGTCCACGAGTCCAGCCTGTGCCCTTCCCCGAGAGGTCAAACCTCACTCACCGCACCTGCCGCTGCGGGCTCACCCGCTGCACGTGCACGAGTACGTCGAACCATCGGGCCGGAGACCCTCCGGTGACGGTCGATCCGGGCGCCCAGGGCAGGCCGCGCGTGGTCAGCCGGGTGTGCAGCCAGCGGCGTACGGGCGGCGGCGCGGGATCGTCGAGGTCCACGAGGAACGAGCCCCGATCGACCCGCCCGAACGGCGCCTCCAGCCAGCCCGGGTCCGGCGGCGGCTGCGGGGTCACCTCGTCCGGCCGCAGCCCGACCCGACCGTGGTCGAACAGGAAGCCGACCGAGACGTAGCGGTCGCCGTACCACTGGCGCAGGTGGGACCCGGTGGCCCGGTAGCGGAAGTCCGGGGAGCCCGGTAGCGCGATCCGCAGCCTCGGCGCGGCGACGGTGTGCGGCAGCGCCGCCCAGTAGACGACCCGGTCCGCGGTGCGTTGCTGCCACCAGCGCAGGTTCCGCGCGGCCTGCAGCTCGCGGTAGTCGTCCTGGGCGTCGAGCGACAGCGCGTAGTGCTCGTGGAACGACACGATCTGGCGGGCGTGCTGCCGCATCAGCGCGTACGCCGGATCTCCGGGCTGGTGCTGGACCCGGGACACCAGCCGCGCGAGGTGGTGGGCGCGCCGGATGAAGCGGCCCTTGCGCGGCTCCTCGGCGTACTGCGCGGAGTAGGCCACAGGGTCGCGCCGGTCGGGGTAGATCACCCGGAGGTCGGCGCGCAGGGCCGGCAGCAGCCGCGGGGCGTGGTCGGCGACGTACCTCTTGACGGCGTCGTAGGTGGGTCGGCCGGTGTAGTAGTACTCCACGCCGACGAACCGGACCTGGTCACCAGGGTGGTCCACGTTGAACGCGCGCACCCAGCGCAGGGTCCGGACCACCTCTCGCGACTGCCACTGGCCGGTCATCCGCCCGACCAGCGCCGGGAGCCGGCCGTGGCCGGTGGTGACGAACCGGTCGATCGCCCGGCCGGTCGTCCAGTCCTCCTCCCACGCGATGGCGCGGAAGCCCTGGCGGGTGACCAGGCGCTTCAGGGCGCGCAGCTTCAGCACGGCCTCCTGGTGCGCACCGTGGACGGACTCACCGAGCCCGACCACGGTGGCCCCGTCGGTGGCGCCGTCCAGGGCCGGGAGGTCCTGCGCATGCCGGGTGAGCCACCTGCTCACCGGATCCGGCTCGGCCCGAGCCGGTGTCGCGGCCAGGGTGGCGGCGAGGGCCAGGACCACGGCGGCCCCGAACGTGCGATGGCGGATCAGGACGTCCACGTCCCTCGGGCGATCGCGCGGCTCGCGCTGACCGCCGCACTCACCGTCCAGATCATGCACAGCAGGCGG
>DATMDS010000070.1:0-18395 GCA_035557575.1 Pseudonocardia sp.
GACGCCGAACGCGGGGACGCCGACCCCGATGCGGCCCGGCCCACCGACACCGACGACGAGCCACGGGGGCGGCATGCCCTGGTTCCCGACCGGGAACCTGATTCCGGAACCGCGGGCCAGCCGCCCTCGGGAGGCCGCGGAGCCGACGCCGGGAGTTCCACATCGGATCCGAATGAGACCCCGGACGGACCGGGTACCGGCGTTAGCGGTACCGGCGACACGGGTGCCCGGTCCACATCGGACCTGGCGCGCGGCTCCGACGGTTCGGGTGTCACGGGCGGCTCCGGCGACGCCGGCGGCTCCCTCGACGCCGGCGATCCCCGGGAATCCGAACGCGGAGCCGACACCCGCCAGCCTGACGACAGGCGCGGATCCAGCGGATCCACCGACGCGCGCGGCGCCGACGCAGCGGGCAGCTCGGCCGGCTCCGGTGACTCCCGCGCCACGAGCGACTCCGGCGGATCGGGCAACTCCGACGGCGCAGCCGGCTCCGGCGGGTCCGGCAGCTCCGGGGACTCGGTCAGCTCCGAAGGCTCGGGCGGGTCCAGCGACTCGAACGACTCCGCTGCTTCTCCCGACTCGGCCGGCTCCGGCGGTTCCCGCAGCTCGGGCGACACCGACGACAGCGGTTCCGGTGCTCGCGCGTCCGCCGGTTCCGGCAACAGTTCGGACGGCGCGGAGAACCGCCGATCGGTCGGCTCCGGCTCCGGCGACGACACCTCCGGCGAGCCGTCGAGCTCGAGCGGCTCCAGCGCCTGACCACCAGCCCCACCCCGAGCCCGGGCACGGCGCATCCTCCCGTGCCCGGGCTCCCCGTGCTCCGGGGGCGGCCGCAAGCGGGGGTTGCGGCCGCCCCGGAGCTTCGTGGGCCAGCCGCGCACCATCAGCCCGGTTGCGGTGACCCGCTCGTTGCTGCGGATCGCTCGTCCCCGTCCAGATCGATCTTGGCGGTCTCCGGGGCCAGCCACACGCACACGACGGTGAGCGCCAGCACCACCGCCACGTAGACCGACACGGCCACCGAGGTGTCGTAGCGGTCGAGCAGCGCGGTGGCGATGATCGGGGCCAGCGCACCACCGAGGATGCCGGCGACCTGGTAGCCCATGGACGCACCGGTGTAGCGCACCGCGGTCGGGAACATCTCGGCGATGAACGCCGCCTGCGGCCCGTACATCGCGGCGTGCAGCAGCAGGGCCACCACCGCCGCGAGCACGATCAGCGGGAAGCTCCCGGTGTCGAGCAGGGCGAAGAAGACGAACGTCCAGATCGCGGCACCGACCGCCCCGACCAGGTACACGGGCCGGCGGCCGAGACGATCGGACAGGCCGCCGCACAGCGGGATGAACACCGTCTGGCAGGCGGCCGCGATCAGCACCGCGTTCAGGGCGTACCCCTGCGGCAGCTTGAGGTAGGTGACCACGTACGTCGTGATGAACAGGACGTACACGTAGAAGACGACGTCGACCCCGACGCGCGCGCCGAGCGCCAGCAGCACCTGCTTCGGGTGCCGGCGCAGCACCTGCACGATCGGGGCCTGCGCCTTGACGTCGCGCTGCGCGACCTCGGCGAACAGCGGGCTCTCCTCGAGGCTTATCCGGATCCACAGCCCGATCAACACCAGCAGGCCACTGAGCAGGAACGGAACCCGCCACCCCCAGCTCAGGAACGCGTCGTCCCCGGTGACCGCGCCCATCAGCGACAGCACGCCGTTGGCCAGCAGCAGCCCGACCGGCACCCCGACCTGCGGCCAGCTGGCGTTGCGCCCGCGCCGGGTGGCGTCACCGGATTCGAGGGTCATGAGCACGGCGCCGCCCCACTCGCCGCCCAACCCGAGCCCCTGCAGGAACCGCAGCGTGACCAGCAGGATCGGCGCCCAGACGCCGATGCTCGCGTACGTGGGCAGCAAGCCGATGGCGAACGTCGCCACGCCCATCAGGATCAGCGTCGCGACCAGTACCTGCTTGCGCCCCAACCGGTCGCCGTAGTGGCCGAACACGATGCCGCCGACCGGCCGGGCGATGAAGCCGACGGCGTAGGTGGTGAAGGCGAGCAGCGTGCCGACCAGCGGGTCGAAGCTGGGGAAGAACAACTTGTTGAACACCAGCGCGGCCGCGGTGCCGTAGATGAAGAAGTCGTACCACTCCAGCGAGGTACCGACCAGGCTGGCCACCACCACCCGGCGCACTCCGGACGGGCGGGGGGTCGAGGTGCCGGACCCGGGGCTTTCGGGAAGGGGCGGATTCATGGGGATCTCCTCGGCCGTCTCGTACCCGATGTGGCAGCGAACGAACCGTAGCGATTGTTGAGCAATCCGACAAGAGGATGAGGATCGCCGGACGCCGTCGCCGGACGACGGCGACCACCGATGAAGCCACCCAGCGGCGGCCGGGACGTCAGAACGGTCGACGGTGACGGCGACGTCGTGCCGTTCCGAGCGTCAGGAGGAGAAGCGGTCCGCCATCACGGCGGCGAGCTGGAACGCAGCTTCGCGAGTCGCCGGCTGTAGGCGCGCCAGCTCCACCCGGCCGCCCGCGGCGAGGTGCGGGTCGTGCGGGATCTCCACCACGGCCCGGCAGCGGGCGGCGAAGTGCTCGCGGATGCGCGCACTGTTCACCTCGGCGCTGGAGCGGGCGCTGCACAGCACGGCCACCGACTCGGAGGCCAGCGGGCCGTGGCCGTGCATCCACAACCAGTCCAGGGTCTTGCTCGCCCGACCCGCGGCGTCGACGGTCGGGGTGCCGACGATGATCAGGCTGTCGGCCCGGTCGAGGGTGCTGGTCATGGCCGGGTGCAGCAGCCCGGTGCCGGAGTCGGTGATGATGATGTTGAAGAAGCGCTCGAGCAGTGCGCACACCCGCTCGTACTCGTCCCGGCTGAAGCCGTGACCGCCGGCCGGGTCCTGCTCCGAGGCCAGCACCTGCAACCGGCCGACCAGGCTGGTGTAGTGCGACACCGCGGTCCAGCTGCTGACCTGGTCGAGATCCTGCACCAGCTGCCGCGCCGTCACCGACGACTCGCCGGTCAACCGGTCGGCCAGGGTGCCGGCGTCCGGGTTGGCGTCCAGCGCGATCACCCGGTCGCCCCGGTTCTCGGCCAGCACCAGGCCGAGCAGGGTCGCGACCGTCGTCTTGCCGACGCCTCCCTTCATGGACGCGACGGCGATCTGGTGGGACTGCATCAGCGGGCGGCGAATCCGGTGCAGCAGCTCGCGCCGGCGGAGCTCGGACGCTCCGGGGCCGGGGTTGAGCACCCCGCCGGAGATCTTCAGCAGCGCCCGCCGCCAGCCGGTGGCCGGCTCGTCGCGGGGGGGACGGACGATGGCCGTGGCGCTCAGCTCCGCGGCCGATTCCCCCGGCTCCGCGGGCGGTTCGTCCGGCCGTGGCGGGACGGGCTGCTCCGGACCGGACGGAGCGCCGCCCACCGGCTCCCGCCCGGCATCGCCCGGGCCGACGAGGAGCTGCTCGTGGCCGCCGCCCAGGGGCGCCACCCGATGGCCGTACCGCTCCCACCACGTCTCGGGGCTGGGTTCGGCGCCGGGTCGATCCACGAGCAGCAGGGTACCTCGACCAGGGCCGATCGTGACTCCTGCGTGATCACAGGTGACTGTCCGGGACCAGTGGTGATCGTCCGGGGCTAGTCGATCAGATCCATCCCGGTACCTGATCGCCCGTTCGAGCCGGCGCCCACCGACGCTCCGTTGCCGACCCCACCCCAGAGCTGGGTCCGGCCGCGGCTGACGGTGCGCAGCGCCTTGGTCAGGGTGTCCTCGAACTCGGCGAGCTTGGTGTCGACGTACCCGTCGCACTCCCGGCGCAGCCGGTCGGCCTCCTCGTCGGCCGAGTCGACGATCCGGGCGGCCTCCGCGTGCGCCACCCGCACCACCTCGGTCTGCGCGACCAGTCGCTGCTGCTCGGTCTTGCCGTCGGCGAGATAGCGGTCGTGCGCGGCGCGCCCGGAGGTGATGGTGCGGTCCGCCTCGACCTTCGCCCGATCGTTCAGTTCGGTGTACTGCCGACGGCCCTCGGCGATCGCCCGCTCGGACTCGTGCCGGGCCCGGGCCACCATCTGCTCGGCTTCCTCCCGGGCCTCGGCGACCAGCCGGTCCGCCTCCTCGCGCGCCTCGGCCAGCAGTTGGTCGGCCTCGGTCCGGGCACTGCTGCGGGTCTGCTCGGCCTCGGCGACGGCGTCGTCGATCAGCTCGTCACGCCGGTCGAGCACGTCCTGGGCGTCGTCGAGTTCGCCCGGCAGCGCCTCCCGGACATCGTCGAGCAGCTCCAGCACCTCGCCGCGCGGCACCACGCAGTTCGAGGTCATCGGCAGGCTCCGTGCCTCCTCGACGACGGTGACGAGCGCGTCGAGCGATTCGAAGACCCGGTACACGGCGCCGATCCTCTCATCGCCGCAACCCCCGGCCGCGCATTGCCGGGCACCCGCGTGTCAAGTTGCCATCCGGGTGACGGCAGGCGTCTGATCAGGCGCGTTCCGCGATCCGGTCCAGCAGCCGGCGGTGCACCAGCTCGGGCAGCAGGTGCGCGACATCACCCCCGTAGGTGGCCACCTCCTTCACCAGGGAGCTGGAGACGAAGCTGTACTCCGGGCTGGCCGAGAGGAACAGCGTGTCCACACCGGACAGTCGCTGGTTCATCTGGGCCATCTGCAGCTCGTAGTCGAAGTCGGTGACCGCGCGCAGGCCCTTCACGATGGCCCGGATGCCGTGCTCCTGGCAGTAGTCGACGAGCAGGCCGTGGAACGAGCCCACCGAGACGTTCGGATGCTCCGCGGTGATCTCGGAGAGCATCTCCATCCGCTCGTCCACGGTGAACAGGCTCTTCTTGCTCTTGTTCACCAGCACCGCGACCACGACGTGGTCGAACAGGGCCGCGGCCCGCGCGACGACATCCAGGTGCCCGCGGGTCGGCGGGTCGAAGGAGCCGGGACACACAGCGCGCGCCATGGCCGGGACGCTAACACCCAGATCCCGCCCGGCCGCCATCACGAAGCCGCCGTTCGGAGCCGTATTGCCGTTCCTGCGCCGGCCCCAGCGCAGTTGGGAGCCAAACTGCGGTTTTGGCCTGCCCCAGGCGGCGGTTCGGAGCCATCGCGTGCGGGTTCAGTCCGGTGGGTGGCGGGTGGCGAGTTCTAGGACGGTCTCGCCGTAGCGGCGCCGGCGGAGCGGCTGCCATCCGGGGGGCCAGCGGAACTCGGGCCCACGGGCGGAGCGCTCGACCACGACCACCGCGTCGCCGGTCAGCCAGCCGTTCGCGGCCGCCGCGGACAGCCAGCCGGCCACCTCCGGGTCGGGTACCTCGTAGGGCGGGTCCACCAGCGCCAGGTCGTAGGCGCGCGCGGCCGGCCCGGCCAGCACCGCCGCCGCCGGCGCCACCCGCACCTCGGTGCCCGGCAGCCCGACGTCGGCGATGTTGCGCCGCAGCACTACCGCGGCCCGCCGGTCGGACTCGACGAACAGCGCGTGCGCCGCTCCCCGGGAGAGCGCCTCCAGGCCCAGCGCCCCGGAGCCGGCGCACAGGTCCAGCACGTTGGCCCCGGCCAGCCCGGGATCGTGGGCCAGCGCCGCGAACAGCGCCTCCCGCACCCGATCCGACGTGGGCCGGGTGCCTCGTGGCGGCACCGCGAGCCGCCGCCCCCCGGCCGCCCCGGCGATGAGGCGCACTACGTGCCCGTGAGTGCTGAGCCGTGTTCTAACACGGCTCAGCACTCACGGCCGGGGTCACGAGAGCACCAGCAGCAGGTCGCCGCCCTCCACCTGCTGCACCGCACCGATGGCCAGCCGCGCCACCGTGCCGCCGCCGTGCGCGGTGATCGACGCCTCCATCTTCATGGCCTCGATGGTGGCCACGGTCTGCCCGGCCTGCACCTCGTCGCCCTCGCCGACCTGCAGCGTGACCACCCCGGCGAACGGCGCCGCCACCTGGTTCGGATCGGAGCGGTCGGCCTTCTCCACCGCCTTGACGTCGGTGGCCACCGACTCGTCGCGCACCGACACCGGGCGCAGCTGCCCGTTCAGCGTGGCCAGCACGTTGCGGTACCCGCGCTCGTCGGCCTCGGAGATCACCTCCAGCTCGATCAGCAGCGTGACGCCGGGCTCCAGCTCGACGGTGTGCTCGATGTCCGGCTCGAGCCCGTAGAGGAAGTCCTTCGTGGACAGGACGTCGGTGTGCCCGTAGGCCTCCAGGTGCGCCGCGAACTCCTTGGCCGGGCCCGGGAACAGCAGCCGGTTCAGCGTCGCGCGCCGGTCGTCGCGCAGCCCGCGGCGGTCCTCGATGGTCAGCTCGGTCGCGTCCCGCTCCGGCGGCCGCCCGGCCAGTGCCCTGGTCCGGAAGGGTTCCGGCCAGCCCCCCGGCGGATCGCCCAGCTCACCGCGCAGGAACCCGACCACGGAATCCGGCACGTCGTAGTCGCCGGGGTCGGCCTCGAAGTCCGCGGCCGACACCCCGGCGCCGACCAGGTGCAGCGCCAGATCACCGACCACCTTGGACGACGGCGTGACCTTCACCAGGCGCCCGAGCATCCGGTCGGCGGCGGCGTAGCAGTCCTCGATGAGCTCGAACCGGTCCTCCAGGCCGAGCGCGATGGCCTGCTGGCGCAGGTTGGACAGCTGCCCGCCGGGGATCTCGTGGTGGTAGACCCGGCCGGTCGGCGCGGCCAGCCCGGACTCGAACGGCGCGTACACCTTGCGCACCGCCTCCCAGTAGGGCTCCAGGTCGCCGACCGCGGCCAACGACAGCCCGGTCTCCCGGTCGGAGTGGTCGGTCGCCGCGACCAGCGCGGACAGCGAGGGCTGGCTGGTGGTGCCGGCCATGCTGGCCACCGCGGCGTCGACGGCGTCGACCCCGGCGTCGATGGCCGCGATCAGCGTGGCCAGCTGCCCACCCGCGGTGTCGTGGGTGTGCAGGTGCACCGGCAGGTCGAAGCGGCTGCGCAGCGCCCGGACCAGGGTCCGCGCCGCCGGCGGGCGCAGCAGCCCGGCCATGTCCTTGATGGCCAGCACGTGCGCCCCGGCCTCGACGATCTGGTCCGCCAGCTTCAGGTAGTAGTCCAGGGTGTACAACTGCTCGGCCGGGTTGGCGAGGTCGCCGGTGTAGCACAGCGCGACCTCGGCGACCGCGGTACCGGTGGCCCGCACCGCGTCGATGGCCGGGCGCATCCGGGACACGTCGTTGAGCGCGTCGAAGATCCGGAAGATGTCCATCCCGGTGGCCGCGGCCTCGGCCACGAAGGCGTCGGTGACCTCGGTCGGGTAGGGCGTGTAGCCGACCGTGTTGCGCCCCCGCAGCAGCATCTGCGTGCAGATGTTGGGTACCGCCGCGCGCAGCTGGGCGAGTCGGTCCCACGGGTCCTCGGCCAGGAACCGCAGCGCCACGTCGTAGGTGGCACCGCCCCAGCACTCCAGCGACAGCAGCTGCGGCGCGGTGCGGGCCACGTACGGGGCCACGGCGAGCAGGTCGCGCGTCCGCACCCGGGTGGCCAGCAGCGACTGGTGCGCATCGCGGAACGTGGTGTCGGTGACGGCCACCACCTGCTGCTCGCGCAGCCGGGCCGCGAAGCGCTCCGGCCCGAGCGCGGCCAGCAGCTGCCGCGATCCGTCCGGGACCGCCGCGCTCAGGTCCCACTCGGGCAGCTTGTCGACGGGCTCGGCCCCGTCCGGGCGCGGGCCGTTGGGCTTGTTGACGGTGATCTCGGCGAGGTAGCTGAGCACCCGGGTGCCCCGGTCGGCCGGGCGCCGGGCGGAGGCCAGCTGCGGGCGCTCGTCGAGAAAGCTGGTCGACAGCCGCCCGGCCTGGAAATCCGGGTCGGCCAGCACCGCGGCCAGGAACGGCAGGTTGGTCGACACCCCGCGGATGCGGAACTCGGCGATCGCCCGCCGGGCCCGCCGCACCGCGTTGGGGAAGTTGTGGCCGTAACAGGTGAGCTTGACCAGCATCGAGTCGAAGTGCGCGCTGATCTCGGCCCCGCTGTGCGTGGTGCCCCCGTCCAGCCGCACCCCCGGCCCGCCCGGCGAGCGGTAGGCGCTGATCACTCCGGTGTCCGGGCGGAACCCGTTGGCCGGGTCCTCCGTGGTCACCCGGCACTGCAGCGCGGTGCCCTTGAGCGTGATCTTCTCCTGGGTCAGGTGCAGCTCGGGCAGCGTGCTGCCGGAGGCGATGCGCAGCTGGGCGATCACCAGGTCCCGATCGGTGACCTGCTCGGTGACGGTGTGCTCCACCTGGATGCGCGGGTTCATCTCGATGAAGACGTGCCGGCCGCGCTCGTCGACCAGGAACTCCACGGTGCCCGCGTTGACGTAGCCGATGGCGTGCGCGAAGGCGACGGCGTCGGCGCAGATCCGGTCCCGCAACCCCGGATCCAGGTCGGGCGCCGGGGCGATCTCGATGACCTTCTGATGTCGCCGTTGCACGGAACAGTCGCGCTCGTAGAGGTGCGACACGTAGCCGGCGGCGTCGGCCAGGATCTGCACCTCGATGTGCCGCGGGTTCACCACGGCCTGCTCGAGGAACACCGTGGCGTCGCCGAACGCCGACTCGGCCTCCCGCATCGCGGCCTCGATCGACTCCCGCAGCTCGCCGGCCTGTTCGACCCGGCGCATCCCGCGCCCGCCGCCGCCGGCCACCGCCTTCACGAACACCGGGAAGCCGACCAGCTCGGCCGCGGCGACCAGCTCGTCGATGTCGGTCGATGGTGGCGACGAGTCCAGCACCGCGACGCCGGCCTCGCGGGCCGCGGCCACCGCGCGGGACTTGTTGCCGGTCAGGTGCAGCACCCTGGTCGGCGGGCCGACGAACGTGATGCCGGCCCGCTCGCAGCCGGCGGCCAGCTCCGGGTTCTCCGACAGGAAGCCGTAGCCGGGATAGATGGCATCGGCCCCGGACCGCCGCGCGGCCTTGATCACTTCGTCGACGGACAGGTAGGCGCGCACCGGGTGGCCGGGCTCGCCGATCTGGTAGGACTCGTCGGCCTTGGCCCGGTGCAACGAGTTACGGTCCTCGTACGGGAACACGGCGACGGTGGCGATGCCCAGCTCGTAGGCGGCGCGGAACGCTCGGATCGCGATCTCGCCGCGGTTCGCGACCAGCACCTTGCGGAACACTTCCGGCCCCCTCTCGCCATCGCCGCCCGCCGGTGGACGGTGATCGACCGGTCGAACGGTACCTGCGGGCACTCGATCGGAGCCGTGCGAAATACACCACCCTCGGGTACCAAGGAGGGGTGCACCCCGATCCGGGCTACGCCGCGGCGTTCGCCGAGGGTCGACGGCTGCGCGACACCTCGGCCCATCGGCGCAGGCGCAGCCGGGGCCGCCACAACGGTCCGTGGCGGGCCGACGGCCGCCGACCGGCCCGGCCGGTGGCCGGCCGGCTGGTGCGCGGCGCTCCTGGTTCGCGGTGGTTGCTGCTGGCCGCGGCCCCCTTCCTCGCCGCCATCGCCAGCATGTTGATCTTCATGCTGCTCGTCATGATCATCGCCGGGGTGATCGCGCTGCACGCCTTCCCGATGCTGGTGGTGGGCCTGATCGGAGTGGCGCACCTGCGTCGCCGGCGACGGCGCGCGCTGCGGCGCGGAGGCGCCGCGGGCACCGTCCCGCTGCCGGCCCGGCCGGCCGCCCCGCCCCGCCCGGACCTGGTCTGGGCCCGTGCCCGCAGCCGCTTCCACGAGCTGCGCGCGCAGTACGCGGCCTACGAGTGCAACACCATGGAGGTGCTGCGGATCCCGGCGCTCGCCGACGTGTCGGTGGCCAGCACCGCCCGGTTCGTCGACGCGTTCGCCGAGGCCCAGGCGCTGGAGACGGACGCGCTGCCGCCGGACCCGCACCGAGCACACTTCGTCGCTGCCGTCGACCGGGCCGAGCGGGCCTGGCGAGCGGCCCGCGACGCCGCGGAACGGATCCGGTTGTCCGGCCTGACCCCCGCCGAGCGCGGCACCGTCGAACGCGTGATCAAGCTGCTGACCACGGCGCGGGATTCCGACAGCGATCCCGAGCGGCTCGCCGCCTACGCCCGGGCCCGCTCCGAGCTGGCCAAGCTCGACCGCACCGGCGTCATCCACCTGCCGCGCACCGCACAGGCCGCGCTCGACGCCGCCGGCCGGGGTTCGTTGCCCGCATAGGATGTTCGCCCCGGCCCACCCGGGGTACAGGAAGCCGATGCACGCGGGGGAAAGCTTGTCCAAAGAGCGGCGCACGTGAACGCCGACGCGCTGGTTCTGGTCGCGGGCGTGGCCCTGCTGCTCGGCGTGGTGATGCCCACCCTGCTCAGCCGGGTCGCGCTGTCCGCCCCGATCGTGCTGCTGGCGGCCGGGGTGGCGATCGGGTTCCTGCCGCTGCCGGACGGGCTCGTGGTGAGCCCGCTGGAGCACCCGGTGGCCGCCGAACACCTCACCGAGGCCTGCGTCGTGGTGTCGTTGATGGGCGTCGGGCTCGCCCTGGACCGCCCGCTGGACATCCGCCGGCTGGCCTCCTGGCGCAGCTGGCGGGCGACCTGGGGGCTGCTGGTGTTCGGTATCCCGCTGGGGATCGCCCTGGTCGCGCTGACCGGATGGTGGCTGCTGGGGCTGGCCCCGGCGGTCGCCCTGCTGCTGGGCGCGGTGCTCGCGCCGACCGACCCGGTGCTCGCCTCCGACGTGCAGGTCGGCGGCCCGACCGAGCGGCCGGGAACGTCCTCGCCCGACTCCGACGCGCCGGACGCGGACGCGGACACCGCCGGCGGGGACGACCAGGACGAGACGGTCGACGAGGACGACGAGGTGCGCTTCGCCCTGACCTCCGAGGCCGGGCTCAACGACGGGTTGGCCTTCCCGTTCGTCTACCTGGCACTGCTCGTCGCGGCCGGCGGCGCGACCGCCGCCGGGCTGGCCGGATGGGCGGCATGGGACCTGCTGGGCCGCAGTGTGATCGGCGTCCTGGTCGGAGCCGGCACCGGCTGGGTGCTGGCCAAGGTGGCGTTCCGGGCCCCCCGACCCTCGCTGCGCCTGGCCGAGGCCGGGGAGCCGCTGCTGGCCGTTGCGGCGATCCTGCTCGCCTACGGGCTGGCCGAGCTGGTGAGCGGGTACGGGTTCCTCGCCGTGTTCTGCTGCGGGCTGGCGTTGCGCTCGCTGGAACGCGGACACGGCTACCACGCGGCCATGCACGCCGTCGTGGAGCGGCTGGAGCGGCTGCTCACCCTGGTCGTGCTGCTGCTGCTCGGGGTGGCCGTGGCGCAGGGGCTGCTCTCCGGGCTGACCTGGGGCGGCGCGCTGATCGGGATCCTGCTGGTGTTCGTGATCCGGCCGGTCACCGGGTGGCTGGTGCTGCACCCGAGCATGCCCGCCGGCCCGCAGCGGATTTCGGGCCGGCTGCGTCCGCGGGAGCGCATCGTCACCGCGTTCTACGGGATCCGCGGGGTCGGCTCGCTCTACTACCTGTCCTACGGCCTCACCCACAGCGACGGCTTCGGCGACCCCGGCCCGCTGTGGGCGATCGTCGGGTTCGCCGTCGTGCTCTCGGTGGTCGTGCACGGCATCACCGCGACCCCGGTCATGCGCTGGCTGGACGACGTGCGGTACCAGGTGGCGGACGAGCAGCCGGCCCCGGGCTGACCGGTACCGCCACCGGTCACACCTTGTCGAGGTAGGCGGCACGCTCCTCGTCACCGACGGTCTCGGAGACCAGCTCGGCCAGGCCGGGGTGCTCGCGCAGCCCCGGGTCGGCGGCGACCAGATCGGCCGCGTAGGCCTGCGCCTTGACGATGACGTCCTCGTGGTGCAGCAGGCTGAGCAGCCGCAGCCCGGAGCGCCGGCCGGACTGCAGCGCGCCCAGCACGTCGCCCTCCCGGCGCAGCTCCAGGTCGAGCCGGGCCAGCTCGAAGCCGTCGGTGGTGCCGGCCACCGCGTCCAGTCGCTCCCGCGCGGTCGTGCCCGCCGGCACCTCGGTGACCAGCAGGCACACCCCGGCCGCCGCGCCGCGCCCGACCCGACCGCGCAGCTGGTGCAGCTGGGAGAGCCCGAACCGGTCGGCGTCCAGCATCACCATGGCGGTGGCGTTCGGCACGTCCACACCCACCTCGATCACGGTGGTGGCCACCAGCACGTCGAGCTCGCCGCGCTCGAACGCGCGCATCGCGGTGTCCTTCTCGTCCGCCGGCAGCTTGCCGTGCAGGATCCCGAGCCGCAGCCCGTGCAACGCCCCCGCGGCCAGCGCGGGCGCCACCTCGAGCACCGCGTGGGCCGGGCGGCGGGGCGGGCCGTCCTCGTCGGCGGCCGGTTCCGACTCGTCGACGTCGACCCGCGGGCACACCACGTACGCCTGGTGGCCGGCCGCGACCTCCTCGCGCACCCGGGCCCACACCCGCTCCACCCACGACGGGTGCTCGGCGAGCGGCACGACGGTGGTGGCGATCGGCGAGCGGCCGAGCGGCAGTTCGCGCAGCGCGGAGATCTCCAGATCGCCGTAGACGGTCATGGCCACCGTCCGCGGGATCGGGGTCGCGGTCATGACCAGCATGTGCGGGGCCAGCTCGCCGCGCCCGCGCAGCGCGTCGCGCTGCTCGACCCCGAAGCGGTGCTGCTCGTCGACGACCACGAGCCCGAGGTCGGCGAACCCGACGTGGTCCTGGATCAGCGCGTGCGTGCCGACCACGATCCCGGCCGCGCCGGACTGCGCGTCCAGCAGTGCCTGCCGGCGGGCCCTGGCGCCCAGCGAGCCGGTGAGCAGGGTGACCCCGGTGGCCTGGTCGGCCCCGCCGAGCTGCCCGGCCATGCCCAGCGGGCCGAGCAGCGCCCGCAGCGAGCGCGCGTGCTGGGCGGCGAGCACCTCGGTCGGCGCGAGCAGCGCGGCCTGCCGGCCGGCGTCGACCACCTGCAGCATCGCCCGCAGTGCGATCACCGTCTTGCCCGCGCCCACGTCGCCCTGCACCAGCCGGTTCATCGGGTGCTGCTCCGCCAGGTCGGCGGCGATCTCGCGGCCCACCGCGACCTGACCGGCGGTCAGGGTGAACGGCAACCGGGCGTCGAAGGCGTCGAGCAGCCCGCCCGGCGTCGGTGGGCAGGCCGGGGCCGGCCGGGACACGGTGGCCTGCCGGCGCAGCGCCAGCGCCAGCTGCACCCCCATCGCCTCGTCCCAGACCAGCCGGTTGCGGGCGGCGTACTGGTCGGCCTCGCTCTCCGGCAGGTGGATGCGGCGCAGCGCCCGGCCCAGGTCGGCCAGGCCCTCCCGGCGGCGCAGCGGCTCCGGCAGCGGGTCGGCCGGGTCATCGAGCACGTCGAGCACCTGGCGCACGCAGTTGCCGATCTTCCAGGACGGGAACTTGGCGGTGGCCGGGTAGATCGTCAGGAACGGGCGGTGCTCGTCGCCCTCGCCCAGCGGCTCGAACTGCGGGTGGGTCAGCTGCAGCTGCCGGTTGAACACGCCGACCTGGCCGGCGAACAGCCCGCGCGCCCCGGGCTTGAGCAGGTGCAGCAACTTGTACGGATTGAAGAACGTGCAGTTGAGCTGCCCGCCGCGGGTGTCCTGGATGACGACCTGCAGCATCTGTCCCGGCCGGTTGCGCATGTTGCGCACGGTCGCCTTGGACACCTTCGCGACCAGCGTGGCGTACTCGCCGGGCTGCAGGCCGGCGATGTCGGTGAGCTCCCCACGCTGCACGTAGCGCCGCGGGTAGTGCCGGACCAGCGCGCCGACGGTGTGGATGTCCAGGTACTGGGCCAGCTCGTCGGCCGCCTTGCGTCCCAGGATCATCGGCAGCGGCGAGTCCAGGTCCAATTCGGTGCTCGATCGGCTCACTCCACCCCCAGCTCCAGCACGCGCCCGGGCGGGCCGCCGCGGTGCACGATGACGTCGATCTCCGGATGGGTGCGCTGCAGGTCGGCAACCAGGTCGGCGGCCAGCTCCGGGCTCGCGCCGGCCCCCAGCAGCACCGTGACCAGCTCCCCGCCCCCGGTCAGCATGCGGTGCGCCAACCACAGCGCACCGACGGCCAGGTCCGGCGCGATCAGCACGATCTCGCCGTCGACCACGCCGAGCACGTCCCCGGGTTCGCAGCGGCCGACCCAGGTCAGCGCCTCGGCCTCGGCGACGGTCAGGGTCGCGGTCCGGGTGCCGGCCGCGGCTTCGGTCATGGCCACCGCGTCGTCGGCGGGGCGTCGGTCCGGGTCGTGCACGGCCAGCGCCGCCAGCCCCTGCAGCACCGACGCCGTCGGGATCACCAGCACGTCCTGACCGTCGTGCCGGGCGGCCGCGGCGGCCTGCTCGGCGACGGGGGCCAGCCCGGGGTCGCACGGCAGCAGCACCACCTCCCGGGCCCGCGTCTCGGCCAGCGCCGCACCCAGCGCGGCGGCGTCCACCTCCTGGCCCGGCTCCCGGACCAGCACCGACGCACCCGCCGAGCGGGCCAGCTCGGCGAGCTCGGGGCCCGACACCAGCAGCAACACGGCGTGGGCCCGGGCGAACCGATCGGGCGCGGCCCGTTCGCTCAGCGGGCTGACCGTGATCCGGTGCGGCCGGCCGGCGCCGATCCCGGCCTCGATCGCCGCTCCGACGTCGGTGGTGTGCACGTGCACGTTCCAGGTGCCCGACCCGTCCTCGGCCAGCGCCACCGAGTCGCCGACCGCGGCCAGGGCGGCCCGCAGCGGTTCCGCGGCCAGCTGCGGACCCGCATCGAGCAGGTACATGACCTCGAACTCCGGTCGGCCCACGGGCGCGGCCTCGACCGGGGGTCGGCGGGGCTGCTCCTCGCGGGTCCGCCACGGCACCGGTACCGCACCGCTCGTCCGCCCGCTGACCAGCCCGACCAGCGAGTCCAGCACCAGCCAGACCCCGAGCCCACCGGCGTCGACCACCCCCGCCCTGGCCAGCTCGGGCAGCTGGCCGGTGGTCGCGCGCACCGCCCGGGCGGCCGCGTCGGCCGCGGCGACGGCCACGTCGTCCAGCCGGTCCGAGCCGGCGGCCTGGGCCGCGGCGGCCGCCGAGGCGAGCACCGAGAGCACCGTGCCCTCGCGGGGGCGTGAGACCGCGGCGGTGGCCAGCCGGGCCGCCCGGGCCAGCGCGTCGCTCAGCACCGCGCCACCGGCGGGCACCGCGCGCTCCCGCACCCCGGCCGCGGCGCCGACCGCGGCCACCCCGAGCGCGCCGACCGCCGCCACCGCCTCCGCCACTCCGCGCAGCACCTGCGAGAGGATCACCCCGGAGTTGCCGCGCGCACCCTGCAGCGCCCCGCGGGCCAGCGTCGCGGCCACCGCGGTCGCCTGCGCCGCCGGGTTGGCCTCCGGGTCGACGGCGCCGCCGTCCGGATCGGTGTCCGGCCGCGGGTCGCGGGCGGTCCGGCGCAGCGACTCGGCCGCGGACCGCATGGTCAGCAGCAGGTTGGTGCCGGTGTCGCCGTCCGGGACCGGGAAGACGTTGATCCGGTCCATCTCCGCGCGGTGCCGTTCCAGGGCCTTGATCGCCGCCTTGACCCAGCCGGTCAGCAGCGCGGCGTCCAGGGTGGGTGGCACGAGGGCGAGGGTACCGACCGGGGGGTGTGCACACGTCCCGACGCCGCAGGTACCCTGATTGCTTGCGACCGGGTACGAGCCCGGCTTCCTGTTGTGACTACCCGAGGAGTGTCCGACGTGGCTGCCGTCTGCGACGTCTGTGGAAAGGGTCCGGGCTTCGGCATGTCCGTCTCGCACTCGCACCGCCGTACCCACCGCCGGTGGAACCCCAACATCCAGACCGTGCGCGCCCGGATCAACGGGGGCAACCGGAAGCGACTGAACGTGTGCACGTCCTGCCTGAAGGCCGGCAAGGTCGTGCGCGCCTGAGCGCACGCTCGACATCGTCCGTCCGGAGGCCGCCCGCTCACCACGAGTCGGGCGGCCTCGGCGTCTTCGCCGCGGACCACTCCCCCGCAGCACGCCCTCGTCCAGCGTCGATGCGGGAGCTGCCGGCTGCTCAGCCCGCGGCCGCGGCCCGGCCTTCCCGGAAGAACGCGGTCACGGCGGCGACGTCGGGCAGCTCGTCGGCCGCCCGCAGCGCCCCGAACGGGGCATTCCAGAACGGCCCCTCGCGCGGCGTCCACGGGCCGACGTAGGCGTAGGGGCGCGGGTGACCGGCGTCGCCCGGCGAGATGCCGTAGTTCACCTCGTCGAGCTGGATGCCCAGGTCGAAGTGTTCGGGCCAGAGGACCGGCTCGACGTCCGGGGCGAGTGCGCGCAGGGCCTGCTCGCCGCGGGCCAGCCAGCCGGCCAGCTCGGCTGCGGCCGCCGGGTCCACCTCGATCACGTCGGTCGGTCCCAGCTCCGCGTGATCGGAGTAGAGCCCCTCCGGCGGACCCGGCTCGACCCCGGCCGCGGCGGCCAGCGCCGCGATGCCGCCGCGCAGCGGCACCCGCCCGCCGTCCCCGACCAGCTCCGCTCCCTCGATCCGCAGCGGGCCTCTGATCTGGCCGAACCCGCCCGGGGTGATGCGCAGCCGGATCGTGCCCGCGGCCCGGTACTGGGGCCCGGCCAGCACCTGCTCGGCCACCGCGTGCAGCGCCCGCCGCGTCGCGATCAGTACCTGCTCGTCCATCCGACCTCCGTGGTCCGCTCGGCTCCGCTCCCGACACTGCCCGGCACCTGGCCGTCGCCGCTGACCCGTCAGGGCAGCTTCCAGTCCACCGGCTCCCCGCCCAGCTCCTCCAGCAGCGCGTTCACCCGGCTGAACGGCCGCGACCCGAAGAAGCCGCGGTCGGCCGACATCGGGCTCGGGTGCGCCGACTCCACCAGCGGCACGTCCACGAGCAGCGGGGCCAGGTTGCGCGCGTCCCGCCCCCACAGGATCGCCACCAGCGGCGCGGCGTCGCGGGCCACCAATGCCCGGATCGCCTGCTCGGTGACCTTCTCCCAGCCCTTGTCCCGGTGCGAGCCGGGCTCGCCGGGGGCCACGGTGAGCACCCTGTTCAGCAGCAGCACGCCCTGCTCGGCCCACGGGGTGAGATCCCCGGTCGACGGCGTCGGGTGCCCGAGGTCGGCCGAGTACTCGCGGAAGATGTTGGCCAGCGAACGCGGCACCGGCCGGGTCTGCGGGGACACCGAGAACGACAGCCCGATCGCGTGCCCGGGCGTCGGGTACGGGTCCTGGCCGACCAGCAGCACCCGGACCTCGTCGAAGGGCTGGGTGAACGCGCGCAGCACGTTGGCGCCGGCCGGCAGGTAGCGCCGGCCGGCGGCGATCTCGGCGCGCAGGAACTCACCCATGTCGGCGATCACCGGCGCGACCGGCGTCAGCGCCCGCGCCCATCCGGCCTCGACGATCTCCTCCAGCGGCTTGCCCGCCATCACGCCTCCAGCCGGCGCAGCTCGGCGCGGAAGCGCCGGGCCCGCTGCCGGTAGCTCGGCACCGGGCGGCCGCTCGCATCCGGATGGATGTCGGCATCGGGATGGATGTGGGGTTCGACGTTGCCGAGGGCGTAGACGGGCACGGCTCGCAGCGTAGGTGGCGGCCTGTTCGGCACGTGAGCGGCCTCACGGGGCCGAACTGGAACGATTAAGAAGGCCTCTGCGCTATACCAAGCGTGGAGAACAACACCACCACCCAGACCGAGTCCCGCCCGCTGCTACGTCGCCTCGACAGCTGGACGCTCTACGCGTTCAACCCGACCTTCCCGCGTCACGGGACGGCCCTGAGCGACATCATCGCCCGGCAGGACAACCCTCCCCGACAGAACAGGAGCACATCGATGACCGACCGCATCCGCCGCGTCCTGCGTCGCCTCGACGACTGGACCCTCACGGTGTTCAACCCGTACTACGCGTCCGACCACCGCCGCTGAGCACGTACCGACACCACCAGGAGGACAACCTGATGATCCGCCGACTGATCCGCCGCATCGACGACTGGACGCTGTACGCGTTCAACCCGGTCTTCCCGCACAACGGGAGGCGTTGACGGTAGCCGGCCGGTGCGCCACAGCGCCGTCCCACCGGTTGGCCGACAGGCCCTGACCCGAGCCCACCAGCTCCCGGTTCCCGATCATCTGGGGAACCGGGAGCTTCTGCGTTTATCAGCTCAGTGGTGCCCGCCCATGTGCATCGGGCCGCCCTCCTCGTAGTGGTCCACATGGTCCAGCTCGGGCGGCAGCGGCGGTTTCACGAACGCCCAGACGTAGAAGATGATCCCACTGACCAGCATGGCCAGGCCGGTCCACAGGTTCAGGGCGAGGCCGCCGGACTTGGCCATGTCCTCGGGGGAGTCGCCGATGATCCCGAGGATGGTCAGCACCACCCCGTAGACGACGAACAGCAGCCCGATGACCGATCTCAGGTCCAACAGGATGGCTGAGAGCGGGGGCTTGTAGGGCGCATTGGTGCTGTCTGACATCTCGCTCACCACCAGATGATGTAGAGGACCAGGGTCAGGGCCAGCACGGCCCCTCCCATGATCGTCG
>DATMDS010000071.1:0-56205 GCA_035557575.1 Pseudonocardia sp.
CTGCTCGGGCAGATCCCCCTGGAGACCCGGCTGCGCGAGTGCGGCGACGCCGGCACCCCGATCGTGCTGGCCGAGCCGACCAGCGCCAGCGCGGTGGCGCTGCAGGCGATCGCGGACCGGCTGACCACGCGGGCGCGTGGGTTGGCCGGTATGAGTCTCAACATCAGTCCGGTGAGGCGCTGACGCGCCTGTGAGTGCTGCGCCGTGTTAGAGCACGGCGCAACACTCACGACCCGACGGCGCGCCGACTGCCACGGGATCGGGGAGGGTCGTGAGTGCTGAGCCGTGCTCTAACACGGCGCAGCACTCACAGGTCAGGTGGCGTCGGGGTCGATGGGGGGACGCTCGCCCGCGGCCAGCCGCGGCGCGGCGGGTGGTGGCGGCGGCGGGACGCCCTTGCTCAGGTTCGGGCTGTGCCCGTTGGGCTTGGTGGTCGGGGGGTCGTCCTCGAACAGCGTGCGGCGCACGGCGGTGCGCGGGTTGAGGTCGCGCAGGCTGCGCAGCTCCTCCAGGGGCTTGCGCAGCTCGTCGAACTCGGAGCCGAACTCGCCGCGCAGCTGCTCGCGGGCGCCGGAGGCGTACTCCTTGGCCTGACGCACGCTGCGGCCCACCCACGCCGCCGCCGACGGCAGCCGCTCCGGCCCGAGGATGAACAGGCCGGCCACGATCAAGACCAGGATCTCGCCCCAACCGACACTGTCGAACACCCGATCAGCCTACGTCGCGTCGCTGTGCTCCAGGTAGGCAGCGCTTCCCGGTCTCGGGCCATCCGGCCGGCGTCAGTCCGAGGACAGGACCACCGTGAGCGTCAGCGGCCGCCCCTCGCGGACGATCTCGACCGGCACCGTGTCCCCCGGGTTGCGCTCGCGCACCGCGACCACCAGCTCGTCGGCCCCGGCGATCGACCGGTCCGCGACCTTGACGATCACGTCGCCCTCCAGGATCCCGGCCGCCGCGGCCGGCCCGCCCTGCTGCACGTTCTGCACCTGCGCGCCGTCGGTGGTGCCGTCGCTCACCGAGCGGGCATTGATCCCGATCTCGGCGTGCTTGACCACGCCGGTGCGGATCAGCTCCTCCGCGATCACCCTGGCGTCGTCGATCGGAATGGCGAAGCCGAGCCCGATCGAGCCGCCCTCGCCCTGGCCGAGGCTGCGGATGGCGGTGTTGATGCCGACCACGGCCCCGGTCGAGTCGACCAGCGGGCCACCCGAGTTACCGGGGTTGATGGCGGCGTCGGTCTGGATGGCGTCGATCACCGCGTTGGCGTCGGTGCCGGGCGCGTCCAGCCGCACCGGCCGGTCCAGCGCGCTGACGATGCCGTCGGTGACGGTGCCGGCCAGCCCGAGCGGCGAGCCGATGGCGATCACCCCGTCCCCGACGGCCAGCTGGCGCACCGAGCCGATCGTGGCCACGACCGGGTTCGCCACGTCGACCTTGAGCACGGCCAGGTCGGTCTTCGGGTCACGGCCGACGATCCGGGCCGGGCCGCGGGTGCCGTCGTGGAAGATCGCCTCGAGGCCGGCCCCTGCGGCCTCGGCGGCCGGCGCGACCACGTGGTTGTTGGTCAGGATGTAGCCGGACGGCTCGATGACGACCCCGGAGCCGGTGCCGCCCTCGTCGCCGACCCGGATCTCGATGGAGACCACCGCCGGCACCGTGCGGGCCGCGATGTCGGCCACCGACCCGGGCGGGCGCTCCTTGCTCTCCACCGTCTGGGCGATCGACGGGTCCGGCTCGGTGAGGTCCTCGGCTCCGTCGGCCGTCAGCCGGCCGACCAGCCCGCCGGCCGCACCGACCAGCACGGCCACCAGGGCCAGCGCGGCCAGCGCCAGCGGCGTGACCCGGCGGCCGAACAGCAGCTCGCGCAGGCTGAGCCGGGCGCCCTCGCCGCGCGGGCCGGTCTTTCCCGCGGCGTTCGGGTCGGCCGGCGGCGGGCCGAGGGACACCCCGGCGTCCGGATTCCGCCACGGGTCGCGCTCGGCGGCGGGATCCCAGAAGGCCTGGGCGCCGTCTCCGCCCGCGGTGCCGCCCGGGGGTCGCTGCAGCGCCGGCGCGGCCGTGTCCGGGCGGCCGAACGCGATGGCCAGCGCGGCCGGTGGCGGCGGCAGGGTGGGTTTCGGTGCGTCGGCGCGCTGGCCGCGCTCGAAGCCCCCGGCCACCCCGTCAGGGCGTCCGAACGCGGCGGCCGCCCCGGCGTCGACCAGCGGACGCTCCAGCGGGCGCGGCCCGAGCCGGGGCACGGTCCCGTCCCGCCCGGGGTCGGCGCGCTCCGGATCGGTGCCGTTGCGCTGTGCCGGCTGCTCGCGCTGGTCGGTCATCGCCCACCCCGCGCCGACGACCCGCTGACGTACTCGATCATCGCGCCCGCCTGCTCGAAGGACCCCGCATCACTGCGCAGGGTGCCGCAGCGACGGTGAAGTCCGCGTAGCCGTCCGCGCTCAGCGGTCGAAGCCGGCCGGGTTGCGGCGCTCGGTGATCGGCGTGGTCGGGGGGCTCAGCCGCAGTTGCGCGTCCAGCACCCGCGGCGAGCCGAACACCGGACCGCTGCCCACCTCGCGGTCGGCGGCCGGCGCCGACGCCGGCGCGACGGGAGCCGGCACCTCGGCCGGCATCGCGAAGGCGATCGCGCCCAGCGCCAACCCGGAGACGGCGACCCCGGTGCCCACCCGCAGCAGCCGCTGCCGCGGCGTGGCCCGGCTCCCGGACCGGCGGTCGTGGTGCGCGGGGGTGGTCGTGGACAGTGGGAATCCGCTGGCCGGGGCCGGCCCGCCGGCCTGGGTCGGCAGCTGGCGCACCATCGCCACCAGCTGCCCGTCGGCCGTCATGGCCAGGCCGGGCGGCGCCGGCGGCAGGTCGGTGTCCTGGGGGATGGAGCGCAGGCTCGACAGCAGCGCGGACGACAGCAGCGGGCAACCCGCCGTGCGCAGCTCGGCGCGGGCCTGGCGCTGCGCGGTGACCTGCGTGCCGCAGTCCGCGCACTCCTCCAGGTGCTGGGTGGCACGGGCATGCGGTCCGGATGCGAGCTCACCATCGACGAAGGCCACGATGGCCTCCGAGGACAGGTGGTCCTGCCCCCAGTCGGGAGCCGTCACCGAGATCCGCCAACGCCCGTCAGCCACCCGCGACCCCTTCCAGCATCGCTCGATCCCCGCTGATCTCCTCGAGGGCAGCGGCCGTCCGACGACGCTCCAGCGAGCTGCGCAGCGCGGCCCGCCCCCGATGGATCCTGCTTCTCACCGTACCCAGCTTCACCCCGAGCGTGGCCCCGATCTCCTCGTAGGACAAGCCCTCCACGTCACAGAGCACCACGGCGGCCCGGAACTCGGGCGGCAGCTCGTCGAGCGCCGCCTGCAGCATCGGATCCAGGTGGGTGTCGGAGAAGACCTGTTCGGGCTCCGGGCCCAGCCCGGGCAGCCGATCGGTGTCCTCCGGCAGCGCCTCCATCCGGATCCGGGCGCGGCGGCGGGCCATGTCCAGGAACAGGTTGGTGGTGATCCGGTGCAGCCAACCCTCGAAGGTGCCGGGCCGGTAGGAGGCCAACGACCGGAACACCCGGACGAACGTCTCCTGGGTGAGGTCCTCGGCGTCGTGCTGGTTGCCGGTCAGACGGTAGGCCAGGCGGTATACCCGGTCCGCGTGCTCGCGGACCACGTCGTCCCAGCTCGGCGGCGTCCAGTCGGCGCCGTCGCCGGGCAGCGTGGTACTACCCGTCAGCGTGGCTGAGCCGTCGGTCATCGTGGCGTCGTCCTCCTGCGGCGGGTCGTGCCGACCGATCCAACGACGCACCGGACCCTGATGTTCCCGGTACCTCACGGCCGACGACCCCGACCGATGGCCACTACGGTGCCTGATGCCTGTGAAGGATGGGTGAGAGGCGACTGAGAGCATCCTGTGAATGCGTCGTCACAGCGGCCGTGCGCCGACTCGCCGGAGGCGCGCCGACCGGCCCGTATGTCCAGCGCAGTAGCCTTTTGACCATGACCGGCCCCCCGGACAGCGCCGTGGAGTTCGCGGCGACCCACGCCCACGTCGAGGGCTACCTCGCCGAGGACGACGTGCTGCTCGCGGCCCGGGCCGAGGGCAACCGGTGGGGGTGCACCCCGGTCGGGCCAGGGGCGGGTGCCGGCCTGCGCTTCCTGGCCGCGGCGATCGCGGCCAGGGCGGTGGTCGAGGTCGGCACCGGCACCGGGGTGAGCGGGCTGTGGTTGCTGCGCGGCATGGCCGGCGACGGGGTGCTGACCTCGATCGACATGGACCCGGAGCACCAGCGCACTGCGCGCGCGGCGTTCACCGCAGCCGGGTACGGGCCCTCGCGCATGCGTCTGATCAACGGTATGGGCCTCGAGGTGCTGCCCCGGCTCACCGACGGCGGCTACGACCTGGTGTTCGTCGACGCCGAGCCGGTCGACTACCCGCGCTACCTGGACCAGGCGGTGCGGCTGCTGCGGATCGGCGGGATCGTCGTGGTCGGCGGGGTGTTGGCGCACCGGGCGCTGGATCCGGACGCCGCCGAGCCGGACGCGCTGGCGGTGCGGGAGGTGGCCCGGCAGGCCCGCGAGGACGATCGGCTGGCTCCGCTGCTGCTCCCACTGGGCGACGGGCTGCTGGCGGCGGTCAAGACGACGTCGTGAGTGCTGAGCCGCGTTCTAGCACGGCGCAGCACTCACGGGCGCGTCAGCGCCGTCACGCCCTTCCCCAGCACGACCACCCCGCCCGGGCTCACGGTGTACCTCGCCCGGTCACCGGCCAGGTCCACGCCGACCAGCCCACCGTCCGGGACGATCACGTTCTTGTCCAGGATCGCGCCGCGCACGATGGCCCCGCGGCCGACCTGCACGCCCGGCATCACCACCGAGTCCGATACTTCGGCCCCGGCGTGGATGCGCACGTTCGGGCTGATCACCGAGCGGCGCACGATGGCCCCGGCGATGATCGTGCCGGCCCCGACGATCGAGTCCTGCGCGATCCCGCCCTCGACGAACTTGGCCGGCGGCAGCGGCGGCATCGCGGTCCGGATCGGCCAGCGCTGGTTGTACAGGTTGAACACCGGGTGCACCGAGACCAGGTCGGTGTGCGCCTCGTAGTAGGTGTCGATGGTGCCCACGTCGCGCCAGTAGCCGCGGTCCCGGTCCGTCGCCCCGGGCACCTCGTTCTCGGCGAAGTCGTACACGGCGGCGTCCCCGGCGCGCACCATCCGCGGGATGATGTCGCCGCCCATGTCGTGCTCGGACTCGCCGTCCTCGGAGTCGGCGCGCAGCGCGGCCAGCAGCGCCTCGGTGGTGAAGACGTAGTTCCCCATCGAGGCGAAGGTGACGTCGGGGTCGTCGGGCACCGACGGCGGGTCCGACGGCTTCTCCAGGAACTCGGTGATCCGGCCGGTCTCGTCGGACGCGATGCAGCCGAACGCCTTGGCCTCGGTGCGCGGTACCCGGATCCCGGCCACCGTCACCCCGGCCCCGCTCTCGATGTGCTGGGCGATCATCTGGGCCGGGTCCATCCGGTACACGTGGTCGGCCCCGAACACCGCGATGTGGTCCGGCCGCTCGTCGTAGACCAGGTTCAGGCTCTGGAAGATCGCGTCCGCGCTGCCGGTGTACCAGCGCCGGCCGAGCCGCTGCTGGGCCGGCACCGTGGTGATGTACTGGCCGAGCACGCTGGACAGTCGCCAGGTGGTGGAGATGTGCCGGTCGAGGCTGTGCGACTTGTACTGGGTGAGCACGCAGATCCGGTGCAACCCGGCGTTGACCAGGTTCGACAGCACGAAGTCGATCAACCGGTAGTTGCCCCCGAAGGGCACCGCGGGCTTGGCCCGGTCCGCGGTGAGCGGCCACAACCGCTTGCCCTCGCCACCGGCCAACACGATGCCCAGCACGTCGGCCGACATCGCCCGTGGCGATGCGTGCTGCAGCCGCGGATCGGTCATGCGGTCAGCACGGTGTCGAGCGCCGGATCCACGGGTGCGACCCTAGTGCCCGCACGCCGGGCCGACCACCGTTGGCGGGTGGCGATTGCCCGAACACGGATCGACGCAACATCGCCGGCCGCGCAAGGGTCCCCCGAAGCGGGCTCATGCCTTACCGTGCACGGGTGCGCATCGGCCTGCTCACCCGCGAATACCCACCGGACGTGTACGGCGGAGCCGGCGTCCACGTCGAACATCTCGTCCCGGCGCTGCGAGAACTGGCCGAAGTGGACGTGCACTGCTTCGGGGAGCCACGCGAGGGCGCGGTCGACACCTTCGCCCACCGCACGCCGAGCGCGCTGACCGGCGCCAACGCGGCGCTGCAGGTGCTCGGCGTCGACCTGTCCATGGTCGCCGGCCTGGAGCGGGCGGACCTGGCCCACTCGCACACCTGGTACGCCAACATGGCCGGGCACGTGGCCAAGCTCCTGTACGGCATCCCGCACGTGGTGACCGCGCACTCGCTGGAGCCGAGCCGGCCGTGGAAGGCCGAGCAGCTCGGCGGCGGGTACCGGCTCTCGTCCTGGGCCGAGAAGACGGCCTACGAGGGCGCCGACGCGGTGATCGGGGTCAGCGAGGGCATGCGCCGGGACATCCTGGCCAGCTACCCGGCGCTGGACCCGGCCAGGGTGCACGTGGTCTACAACGGCATCGACACCGGCTTCTACCGCCCGGACCCGGCCCGGGATGCGTTGGCCACCAACGGGATCGACCCGGACAAGCCGAGTGTGGTGTTCGTCGGCCGGATCACCCGGCAGAAGGGCGTCGGGCACCTGGTGGCCGCCTCCCACGAGATCAGCCGGGACGCCCAGATCGTGCTCTGCGCCGGTGCCCCGGACACCCCGGAGATCGCCGAGGAGACCGAGAAGGCGGTGGCCGAGCTGAGCGCGGCCCGCCCCGGGGTGATCTGGGTGCGCGGCATGCTGCCGACCACGCAGGTGCGCCAGATCCTGTCCGCGGCCACCGTGTTCGTCTGCCCGTCGGTGTACGAGCCGCTGGGCATCGTCAACCTGGAGGCCATGGCCTGCGGCACCGCGGTGGTGGCCTCGGACGTGGGCGGCATCCCGGAGGTCGTCGACGACGGCCGCACCGGGCTGCTGGTGCACTACGACGAGAACGCCGTGGGCGAGTTCCGGTCCGGGATCGCGGCCAAGGTCAACGAGCTGCTGGCCGATCCGGAGCGCACCGCGGCCATGGGCGTGGCCGGGCGGGAACGCGCGGAGCGCGAGTTCACCTGGCGCGCGGCGGCCGAGCGGACCGTGGAGATCTATCGCTCGCTGCTCTGAGCAGCGGCATTCCCATCAGGCGAGCGGGGCTCCCGCGTCCCGGCGCCGGGCCCGGTGCGCGGCCACCGCGGACCGGTTGGCGCAGGCGGGCGAGCAGTAGCGGCGGGCCGCGTTGCGCGAGGTGTCGGCGAACACCCGGGCACAGCCGACCGCCGCGCACCGGCCGTGCCGGTCGGTCCCGTACTCGGAGACGAGCATGGCCAGCGCGAACGCGGTGGTCGAGCGCACCCGGTCGACCACGTCGGCGTCCGGCGGGGCGTAGTGCAGGTGCCAGCGCTGCCCGTCGTGCGCGGACAGGTGCGGGGCGATCGGAACCGCGGCCAGCAGCGCGTTGACCGCGGCCGCCACGGCCTCGAGGTCGGGGGCGTCGAACACGGCGCGCAGCCGGCCGGCCCAGTCCCGCAGCGCGGTCTCGGCGGCGGCGGGTGCCCGGCCGGCCAGGTAGCCGTGCTCGACGAGCAGCGCCCGCAGCTGGTCGGGAGCGGGCCGCTCGCCCGCCGGCGCCGCCGCGACCGCGTTGACCAGCGCCACCGCCGCGCCGAGCGCATCACTTCGGTAACCAATGAAGTCCACTGACCTATTACTCCGGTACCCTGGTGTCGTAAGAGACGAAATCCTTAGACACATTACACAGGGAGGCGCGGGCATGCGGTGCACACGGTGTGGCTGGCCGAGCGCGGAGGCGGCGGTGCTGTCCACGCACCACACCTCGCAGGGCTGGATCCGCTATCGGCGGTGCGTCTGCGGAGCCGTGACCATCGAGCTGGTCACGCTGGACGAGCGCGCCGGCACCCGGGCCCGGCCGGTCACCGCCGGCTGACCGTCGGCAGCGGCGCCGTCGGTGGAGAACGCCGAACGGCACCGGGGGGGACGGCCGCTGCCGTCCGTCGGTGCCGTTCGTTGACCCGTGCGGGTGTTCGGTCGCGGGCCGCCGGTTCAGCCGGCGGCCGCTTTGAGCGCGTCGCCGAGGTCGCTGGCCTCCTCGGCCGACATCTCCACGACCAGACGGCCACCGCCCTCGAGAGGGACGCGCATCACGATGCCCCGACCCTCCTTGGTCACCTCCAAGGGACCGTCACCGGTCCGGGGCTTCATCGCCGCCATTTCCTTGCTCCCTCCGTGATCTGTCGCCGGGCGCCGCTGCACAGGGGAGAGCGCGCGCGGCGGGGACGCTGTGGACCATCTTTCCTCATCGGTCCGACCGGCGGCGAACCGGCGCGATCAACACCCTCCCGTTTCACGCTCCGGAGCCGCCGCAGCCGATCACGAGCCGGCACGCCAACAGCCCTGCACATGATCGTCGACGAGCCCGGCGGCCTGCATCAACGCGTAGCAGGTGGTCGGGCCGACGAACCGGAAGCCGCGCCGCTTCAGCTCCGTGGCCATGGCCTTCGACTCCGGCGAGGTGGCCGGGACGTCGGCCAACCCGGCCGGGCGCACCCGGCCCGCCGGATCCGGCGCGAACGACCAGAGCAGCTCGTCGAGCGGGGTGTCCAGAGCCACCACCCGGCGCGCGTTCTCGATCGTGGCGTCGATCTTCGCGCGGTTCCGGACGATGCCCGCGTCGGCCAGCAGCCGGGCCACGTCGCGCTCGTCGAAGCCGGCCACGCTCGGCGGGTCGAAGCCGGCGAAGGCGGCCCGGAACGCCGGCCGCTTGCGCAGGATGACCAGCCAGGACAGCCCGGACTGGAACGCTTCCAGGCTCAGCCGCTCGAACAGGGCGGTCTCGCCGTGCAGCGGCCGCCCCCACTCCTCGTCGTGGTAGGCGACGTACTCGGGGGCGCTCCCGGCCCAGCCGCAGCGCTGCCGCCCCACCACCGTTGCGTCAGCCACCGGGTCCCCGGTGCGGGGACTCGCAGAGCCGGGCCAGCCGGCGCAGCGAGTGCTGCACGCCGGCGCGGAACAGCGGGCGCACCAGCGGCCAGCCGAACGCGCCGAGCCGGCCCAGCGGCAGCTCCAGCCGCTCGCACCAGTCGAAGCGGGACCGGTGCGGGCCGAGCTCGGTCACCGTGAACACCCCGTCGCCGCGCACCACCCGGCCGAGGTGGTGCACCACGCAGCACCGCGGCGGGTCCCACTCGGTCACCTCCATCGGGTCGTCGAACCCGAGCGGGCCGATGCCGGTGAACGCGGTGAACCGGGCCCCGAGCCGGCGGCCGTCGCCAGGCCCGGTGGCCCGCACCCGGGTGCCCAGGATCCACTCGCCCTGCCGCTCCCAGTCGGTGACGGTGTGCCAGACGACGTCCGCGGGTGCCGCGATCTCCACCGGCACCACCAGCTCGGTGAGGGTCACAACGCCGCCTCCGCGGGAGCAATCACGTCGGCGGTCACAACGCCGCCTCCGCGGGAGTAATCACGTCGGCGGTCACGAGCCGCCCTCACCCCGGGCGGCGGCGGGCCGCTCCGCCTCCAGCTCGGCGACCCGCGCGGCCAGCCCCTCGCGTTCGGCGCCGACCCGGTCCAGCTCGTCGGCCAGCCGTTCCAGCACCCAGTCGACCTCGTCCATCCGGTAGCCCCGCACGGCCTGGGCGAACCGCAGCTCGCGGACGTCCCCGCCGGACAGCTCCCCCTCCGGCAACCGGGTCGGGGTGGCCCGGGGCGGCAGCGGCGGCAGCTCCTCGCCACGACCGAACACGACCACCGCAATACCGAAGAGAGCGGCCGCGACCACGACCGCCATCAGCAGGTAACTCAGCGCGGTCCCCACATCACCATCTCACCACAGCACCCCGACCGGGTGACCGCGCCGGGACCGGGTCGACGGGGATCGGGTCAGCGCACCAGTACCTCCCGCATCGGCGGCCGCTGCACCACCTGCACCGGCGTCACCACCGGGAGCCACTCACCGTCCAGGGCCACGAACTGCACCAGCGGCCCGCCGGCGTCCGGGATGGCCCCGGCCGGGGTGGCGCAACGGTCCAGCACCGCGGCCAGTATCTGCCGGGCCATCGCCCCGAGCTGCAGCAGCGACCGGTTGCGGTGCTTGCGCACCCCCAGGTTGACCTGCCCCAGGGCGTCCAGACCGCGGGCCGCATGGGTGTCCAGCAGCAGCCCGATCTCGACGCCGTAGCCGGCCGCGAACGGCAGCGACTCCAGCAGTGCGCGGGTGCCCGCGTACTCCCCGCCCAGCGGCTGCACCACGCCGGCCAGCTCGGGCCGCAGCGCGGCCAGCAGCGGGCGCACCAGCAGCTCGGTGACCCGGCCGCCGCCGGTGTCGGCCTCGGCGGTCTCCAACCGCAGCGGTCGCCGGTAGAAGCCCTTCACCAGCTCGACGCCCGGCTCGGTCAGCAGCGGTCCGAGCAGCGCCGGGACGAACCCGGGGTCGAAGTCGACCAGGTCGGAGTCGAGGAAGCAGACGATCTCGCTGGTGGTGGCCGCGAGCGAGCGCCACAGCACCTCGCCCTTGCCGGGCACCGGTTCCAGGTCGGTCAGCACCTCGTCGCGCCGCACCACCCGGGCGCCGGCCGCCGCGGCCACCGCGACGGTGCCGTCGGTCGAGCCGGAGTCGACCACCACCAGCTCGTCGACCAGGGGCCGCGGGCCGCGGGTCAGCGGCAGCACCGCGGCCACGATGGCCCCGACGGTGGCCTCCTCGTCCAGCGCCGGGAGCACCACGGCGACCCGCCGGCCGGCCTTGGCCGCGACCAGCTCCGGCACCGTCCACGACGGTTCCTGCCACGTCCGGCGGGCGAACCAGCTCTCGAGTTCGGCGTCCATGGACCGCTCCTACCTGATCGGGGTGGGGCCTGTCGGTGACGATCGGGGGCTCACGTCGCGATTTCAGGCCAGGGCGCGCACCGTTCGTGCCGGTGGTCGGTTACCCACGATGGCAGCGACCATGTCCACGGTACGGCGGGTCGCGGCCACCTCGTGGGCCCGGAACAGCCGCGCGCCGGCCGCCGCGGCCAGCGCGGTTGCCGCCAGCGTGCCCTCCAGCCGGTCGGTGAGCTCGACGACGCCCAGCGTCTCCCCGACGAAGTCCTTGTTGGACAACGCCATCAGCACCGGCCAGCCGCTGGCCACCAGCTCGTTGCAGCGGCGCAGCAGGGCCAGCCCGTGAAAGGTGTTCTTGCCGAAGTCGTGGGTGGGATCGATCACGATGCCGTCCCGGGGCACCCCGAGCGCGACCAGCCGCTCGGCCCGCGCGCACACGTCGGCCAGCACATCGGCCACCACGTCGACGTAGCGGACCCGGTGCGGGCGGTGCCGCGGCACGGCGCCCCCGGTGTGCGAGCAGACGATGCCGACGCCGGCCGCCGCGGCCAGCTCACCGAGCGTGGGGTCGACGCCGGCCCAGGTGTCGTTGAGCAGGTCCGCGCCCTCGGCGACGGCGAGCCGGCCGACCTCGCCGCGCCAGGTGTCGACGCTGATCACGACGTCCGGATGGCGGTCGCGGACGGCGGCCACGAACGGCACCACCCGGCGGATCTCCTCGGCGATGTCGACCTCGGCACCCGGCCCGGCCTTCACCCCACCGATGTCGATGATGTCGGCACCCTCGGCGACCGCGGCGTCGACCCGGTCCAGCGCGGCCCGGTCGGTGAAGGCCGCTCCGCGGTCGTAGAACGAGTCGGGCGTGCGGTTGACGATGGCCATCACCAGCGCTCGGTCCTGGGCGGGTACCCGCGTCCCGAACCGGATCACGGTGTCGATCGTGGCACGTCCACCGGTTCCGCGCAGGCGTCCAGCGCGGCGTCGACGTCCCGGGTGACGATCAGCCGGGCCAGCGCCTCCGGACGCACGAAGCCCTTGTCCACCAGGCCGCGCACCCAGTCCAGCAGCCCGCCGTAGTGCCCGTCGGGGTCCAGCAGCACCACCGGCTTGC
Source organism: Pseudonocardia sp. (assembly GCA_035557575.1). GTDB lineage: Bacteria > Actinomycetota > Actinomycetes > Mycobacteriales > Pseudonocardiaceae > Pseudonocardia. The sequence goes on from DATMDS010000071.1 coordinate 12,074, forward strand.
CGTGCAGGCGCAGATAGCCCGAGGTCCACACCTCGAACAGCTCCTCGCAGGTGCCGACGCCGCCGGGCAGGGCGAGGAAGGCATCGGCATGCGCCTCCATCAGCGCCTTGCGCTCCCGCATGGTGTCGACCACGAGCAGCTCGTCGGACTCGTGGTCGGCCCACTCCCGGTCGACCATGGAGTGCGGGATCACCCCGACGGTCCGGGCGCCGTGGCGGCGGGCGGAGATGCCCAGCGCGCCCATCATCGAGGAGCGGCCGCCGCCGGAGACCAGCTCCCAGCCGCGGGCTCCGATGGCGGCGCCGACGGCCGCGGCCAGCTGCCCGTACCGCGGTGGGATGCCTTCGATGGACGCGCAGTAGACGCAGACCCGCAGCGGGTGATCCCCCGGTGTCCCGCCGCTCAATGCGCGTCCTCCCAGGCGCGGTACGCCTCGTGCACCACCTTCACCGCATCGTCGACGTCGTCGGTGACGTGCAGCAGCGACATGTCCTTCTCGCCGATCTTGCCTCCGGCGAGCACGGACCGCTCGATCCAGTCGTGGAGCCCACCCCAGTACTCGCTGCCCATCAGCACCACCGGGAACTTGGTGACCTTCTTGGTCTGCACCAGGGTGAGCGCCTCGAACAGCTCGTCCAGGGTGCCGAAACCGCCGGGCAGGCAGACGAACGCCTGGGAGTACTTGACGAACATCGTCTTGCGGGCGAAGAAGTACCGGAAGTTGATGCCGAGATCCACCCAGTTGTTCATCCCCTGCTCGAAGGGCAGCTCGATTCCCAGCCCGACCGAGAACCCGCCGGCCTCCGAGCAGCCCCGGTTCGCCGCCTCCATCACGCCCGGGCCGCCGCCGGTGATCACCGCGAACCCGGCCTCGGCGAGGGCGGCCCCCAGCTGCTGCCCGAGGGCGTACTCCGGGTGCTCGCGCGGCGTGCGGGCGGACCCGAACACGGTGACCGCGCGGGGCAGCTCGGCGAGGCCGCCGAAGCCCTCCACGAACTCGGCCTGGATGCGCAGCACCCGCCAGGGGTCGGTGTGCACCCAGTCGCTGAGACCGCGGGCATCGAGCAGCCGCTGGTCGGTGGTGCTCGACTCGATGCGCTGCTCGCGGCGCAGCACGACCGGACCCCGCTGCTTCTCCCTGGGCTGGCTGTTCTCCGGCTGCCCGCTTCCCGCCTGCCCGGTCGCCGGCTGCCGGGGCGGGGAGGGTGGGCCCGCCGCTAGCTCGTCGTCGGGACGTGGCTCCCCGCTGGCCGTCATGGCTTCAGGGTAATGACGCTCAGTCCCGACGCTGGTTCGGCTCCTCCGAACCGTTGCGGCCCGTGCCGGGACCGGGCTGGAGCGGGCCGGGCTGGGACCCGGACTGGGGCCCCGGCTGGGAAGGCTCCGGGGGCGTGGCGACCGGGGTCGGCCTCGAACGGCTCGACGCGGACCTCGGCGAACCGGGGGTGCCGATCGGGCGCGGCCTGGCGTCGACAGCACCGGGCTCCGCCGAGCCCGGGTCCACCGGCTCCCGACCGCCGGAGCCGGTACCGCCGGCACCCGTGTGATCCGAGGTCTCGGCGCCCGGAACCGCCGCGCCGGCACCACTGCGGCCCCTCCGCCCACCGCTGCGCGGCTCGGCGTCCGCCGCCGACACCGGGCGGAACGGGCCCAACCGGCCGGCCGGGCGCTCGGCTCCGGCGCGACCGGTCGACGCCAGCCCGTTGCCGGCCGCGCGCCGTGACGATCCGCCGGGGGGCTGCGGCCCCTCGGGACCGGCGCTCGCCGCCCCGGCACCGGAAGCAGCCGAGTGCGACCCGCCGGGGTCCTGCTCGGCCGGGCCGGACTCGGACAGACCTGCCCCGCTGCCGTCCACGCCACCGGCACCCACCGACCCGGCACGCGGCCGCTCGGCATCGGCCGACGCGGCGCCGGGAACGCTCGCCGCGCCGGCAGCGGGCGCTGCGCCCGGCGCATCGGAGCCAGGCGAGCCCGTGTCCGGGCGATCGGCGCCGGTCGACCCGGCACCGGGCGGAACGCCACGAGCCGGCCGGCCACCAGCCGATCCACCACTGGCAGGTCCGGCGGCGCTGTCGGCCGACCTCGCCGACGACGTGGGGCGCTCGATCAGCCGCCGCTGGCGCGGGCGATCGGCAGCGGCCGGGCGCGGACCGGGCGTGCCGGTCGGCCGCTCCCCGGCCGGGGCCGCGGCCGGCTCTGCGGGGTCCGGATCGGGTCCCGATGCCGGCCCGGAACCCGCCGGGCCGGCGTCGCTCTCGCCGGACCCCGACACCGGCTCCGCACCCGACTCGGCATCCGACTCCGTCTCCGTCTCCTCCGACTCCGACTCCGGGCGATCGCGCTCGGAACGACCGGTGCGCACCCCGCGCTGGTAGTTCGACAGTCGGGACCGGATCGCCTCGGCGTCGCGCATCGCCCGCGCCGCGCCGACGGCGGCGATCCCCCCGGGCACCAGCTGCGCGCCGGGGACCCGGCGGGGCAGGTCGGTGCCGGGCACGGTGCGCAGCGGCGCCTCGCGGGCCTCGACCGCGGCCCGCCACCCGTCGTCGGCCGGAGACGCGAACGAGTCGTCCCCTGCGCCCGCGTCCACCGACGGGGCCGGGGCGAGGGCCGGGACCGGGGTCGGCTCCTCCGGCGCCGGCGGCGCGGGGGCCAGCCGGGCGGCGTGGATGGAGTCCAGCTGCTCGGGCACCTCGCCGCTGTCGTCGGGCTGCCAGTTGATCGGCACCTTCCGGTAGGCCCGGAACCAGCCGGAGGCGACCTCCTCGAAGATCGGCGTTGTCCCCGCCGGGTCGTCGTCGAGCACCGGGCTCGGGCCGAACAGCTCCGGGGCCGACATGATCGCGGCCTGCTCGGGTTCGATGGACGGCGTGAACGTCTCGCGCGCGGCCCCGTCGACCGGGCGCGGCGGACCGGCCGCGGAGGCCGCCGGTTCCCCGGCCCCATCGACCCGGTACGCGGCGGCAGCGGCCGGGACCGCGGCAGGCTCGGTGGGCAGCTGCTCGGCAGCCACGCCGGTCGACACGGGTTCCGGCACTCGGCCGGCCGCCTGCTCGGCGGACCCGGCCGCGGCGTCCGGCGCCGCGGCCGCCTCGGCCGGGTCGGCGCCGACGCGCGCCGCGGGCCGCCCGGCGGCCCGCCGTCCCGGCCCCGGCCGGTCCGGGCCGCCGTGGTCCACATCGGACTGGCCAGCCGCGGCCGCGTCGTCGGCGTCGGCGGGCTCCGCGTCAACCCGGTCCGGATCGTCCCGGTCGGGCGCGTCCACCGAGGACGGTGCGCCCCACGCCGGGTCACCACCGACCGGCTCCGCACCGACCGGCTCGGCATCGACCGGCTCCGCACCTACCGGCTCCGCACCTACCGGCTCCGCACCGATCGGCTCCGCGTTCGACCGCCCGAGATCGGCCTGCTCGGCCCTGCCCCCGGTCCGCTCGGCCCCGGGCCGCTCGGCCCCGAACTCCTCGGCCCCGAAGTCCTCGGACCCGAGCCGGTGGGCCGGGATCTCCTCGCCGCCCGAGCCCGGACGGGACCCCGCGCCGGCCCGGCCGCCCCGCCACCCGGTCCCCGATTCGGGAGCCGGGCGCCGCGTATCGGTGCTGCTGGTGCGCTGCGGCGGTACGACGATCGTTGGCTGCCCGCCCGCGGACCGGCTGGGCGCACCGGGCCTGCCCTGCTCCGGGCGGCGCGGCATACCGGCGGGACCGCTGGCGACCAGGTGTGCCGGCACGGTCACCCGGGCGGTGAGCCCGCCGCCCTTCCTGGCGCTCGTCAGTGGCAGCCCCCCGGTGGTGCTGGCCCCGAGCGACGACGACCCGCTGATCAACCGGACCTGCACGCCGTGGCGTGCGGCCAGCCGGCCGACGACGAACAGCCCCATCCGCCGGGACGCGGTGATCCGGCTGTCGTCGGCGTCCGCGAACCGCCTGTTGACCTCCTCAAGCTCGTCCGGGCGCATGCCGATCCCGTGGTCGACGATCTCCACCACCAGCGGCCCGCTGCCCTCCCGCTGGGTGCTCATCCGCACCTGGGTGTCCGGCGCGGAGAACGACGTCGCGTTGTCCAGCAGCTCTGACAGCAGGTGCTGCAGGTCGTTCGCGGCGCGGCCGAGCACCGCGACCGCGGGCGGCTGCTCGACGGTAACCCGCTCGTACTGCTCGACCTCGGACACGGCGGCCTGCAGCACGTCCACCACCGGCACGTGGGATCCGGTCCGTTTCGAGTTGTCGTTGCCCGCCAGCACCAGCAGGTTCTCGCTGTTGCGCCGCATCCGGGTGGCCAGGTGGTCGAGCCGGAACAGCGAGGCCAGCTGATCGGGATCCTGCTCGTTGCTCTCCAGCTCCTCGATCAGCTGCAGTTGCCGGTCGACCAGGCTCTGGCTGCGTCGGGAGAGGTTGACGAACATGCTGTTCACGGTGTTCTGCAGGGTCGCCTGCTCGGCGGCCAGCCGGACGGCCTGCGCGTGCACCGCGTCGAACGCCCTGGCCACCTCGCCGACCTCCTCCCGGGTGTGCACCGGCACCGGCGAGACGTTCACGTCGGGCACGGTGCCCCCGCGCATGCGCTGCACGGCGTCCGGCAGCCGCTTCTGGGCGATCTCCAGCGCGCTGCTGCGCAGCGTCCGCAGCGAGGTGAGCAGGGCACGGGCGATCAGGCCGACGATGAGCGCTCCGATGAGCAGCGCCGCGAGCAGCAGGACCACGTTGAGCACGGCCAGGTTCACCGCCGTGGAGCGCGCCGCGTCCCCGGTGGCGACGAGCTCGTCGCGGATCCCGCGCTCGGCGTCGTCCAGCTGGCGCAGGAAATCCCCGTAGATCCTGGAGGCGTCGCCCGCGATGCCCGGCGGAAGCCCCTGGGCCGTGTCCGTGGCGATGAGGTTGTTGATCAGGCGGGCGCGCTCGTTGCTCGCCTGCCCGGCGAGTATCCCGGCGTGGCGGGACCGCTGCCCCGTGCTCAGCGCCGCGCGGAAGGCGTTCAGCCCCGTCCCCAGCCGGGCCTCGCTGGCCGGCAACCCGCTCAGCGCGAGCCCGTTCTGGTCCGCGACGGCCACCGCGATCAGCGCCCGCTGCAGGGTGGCCTCGTCGCGCGCCGCGGTCAGCCCGCCCAGCGCGGTGGCCAGCCCGTTGACCTGCGCCGAGTTCACCCCGCGCAGCAGCGCGCTGTCCAGCGGCAGCACCGCGTCGAGAAGCTCCGAGTAGCGGGCCACCGTGGTGGCTGCCGCGGTGTCGGAGCGCAGCACCAGGTCGCGCAGCTGCGGCAGCCGGGTCATCGCCTCCTCGGCCTGGCGCTGCGCGGCGATCACCGTGTCATCGGTCTCCGCGATCTCGGCGATCACCGGTCGGCTCGCGGCCTCCTCGGCGTCCACCTCGGCGAAGGCGGACTGCAAGGGTGCGCTGTCCCCAGTGCGACCGGCGGCGACGAACTCCGTGGCGCGCAACCGCTCGTCCTGGATCCGCTTGACCAGATCGGCCACCTGCCCCTGGGCGGTGGCGTACCGGGCGACCCGGTCGAACTCGGAGGCCTGGCCGACCTGGTCGCCGACGCGCAACCCACCCAGCGCCACCGCGATCAGGGACGGGACCAGCAGGGCCACGGCGAGCTTGACCCGCAGGCTCCAGTCCTGTGGCGACAACCATCGGTTCTGGGACCGGCCCGTCGGTGGCGCGGGGTTGCTCACGTCGACATCTCCAACTTCGCCAGCCGGCGCCGTGCCGGGCGCCCGCACACGGGTGTGCGCCTGCCGTCACCGGGGAGAAGCAACGGCGCCCGCCTGTCCAGGAACCGGCGGGAGTCGAAACGGGACGCCTGATTGTAGGCGGCCGGCGCCGGCCGCTTGTCACTCGGGAGAGTGAAAGGTGACCCGCACTGCGCCGTCTCTGCGCGAAGTGTGACGGGAATCGGGCGTCTCGTCACTCACGGGTGACCATTTTCTCGCACCCGTCCCTGACGGTTCACCCGACCAGGAACCGGCGCAGCTGTGCGGTCGCGGTGGTGATCTTCCGGGTGTCGACGTGCTCGTCGACGGTGTGCGCGAGGTTGGGGTCGCCGGGCCCGAAGTTCAGCGCCGGGATGCCGAGCGCGGCGAACCGGGCGACGTCGGTCCAGCCGTACTTGGCCGACGCCGTGCTTCCGGTGGCGGCCAGGAACTCGCGGGCCACCGGGGCGTCGAGGCCGGGGCGGGCGCCCGGCGCGCTGTCGACGACGGCCAGCTCGAGGCCGTCGAAGACCTCCCGCACGTGCGCCGTCGCCGCCTCGACGTCGCGGTCCGGCGCGAACCGGAAGTTCACCGCGACGACGCACTCGTCGGGCACCACGTTGCCGGCCACCCCGCCGGCGATGCGGACCGCCTGCAGGCCCTCGCGGTACCGGCAGCCGTCGATCTCCACCTGCCGTGGTGCGTAGGCGTTCAACCGGTCGAGCACCGGGCCGGCCGCGTGCACCGCGTTCTCCCCCAACCAGGAGCGGGCCGAGTGCGCCCGCCGGCCGCGGGTGGTGATCTCCACCCGCAGCGTGCCCTGGCAGCCGGCCTCCACCTCCCCGTTGGTCGGCTCGCCGAGGATCGCCAGGTCGGCGTGCAGCCAGTCGGCGTGCTCGCGCTCGATGCGCCCGAGCCCGTTGCGGTCGGCCTGCACCTCCTCGCAGTCGTAGAGCACCACCGTCACGTCGTAGCGCGGCTCGGGCACGGTGGCCGCGAGATGAGCGATGACGGCGTCGCCGGCCTTCATGTCCGAGGTCCCGCACCCGTAGAGCAGGTGCCCGTCGCGGCGGCTCGGCAGGTTGTCGGCCAACGGCACCGTGTCCAGGTGCCCGGCCAGCAGCACCCGGCGCTCCCGGCCGAGCCGGGTCCGGGCGAGCAGGGCAGCACCGGAGCGCAGCAGCTCCAGGTGGGGGGCCTGCGCGCGCAGCGCCCGCTCCATGGCGTCGGCCAGCTCCTGCTCGGAGCCGGACACGCTCGGCACGTCCACCAACGCCGCGCACAGCTGCACGGGATCGCCGGTCAACTCGAGTCCACCCATCCCCCGACGCTATCCCGCGGTGGGGGTACGACGCGGGAGCGGGATAGCGTCGAGGGGTGAACATCGAGGTGCGCCGTGGGGGCGCTTCCGGGACCGGGCTGGCCACCGTCACCGCCGACGGCACCGTGCTGGACACCTGGTACCCGGCGCCGGGGCTGGGGCCGGACGCCGAGGACGTGATGGCCGAGCTGGAGCCGCTGGCCGGCGCCGACGGGGGCCGCGACGTCTCCACCGTCGTCCTCCGCACCGAGATCGGCTCGCTCGCCGACCCGCCGCTCGACGCACCCGACGCCTACCTGCGGCTGCACCTGCTCTCACACCGGCTGATCGCGCCGCACGAGTCCAACCTGGACGGCATCTTCGCGGTGCTGGCCAACGTGGTGTGGACCAACCACGGGCCGTGCGCGGTCGCCGGCTTCGAGACCACCCGGCTGCGGCTGCGGGCCCGGGGGCCGGTGGCGGTGTACGGGGTGGACAAGTTCCCGCGGATGGTCGACTACGTGCTGCCCACCGGGGTGCGGATCGCCGATGCCGACCGGGTCCGGCTCGGGGCCCACCTGGCCATCGGGACCACCGTGATGCACGAGGGCTTCGTGAACTACAACGCCGGCACGCTGGGCTCCTCGATGGTGGAGGGCCGGATCTCGGCCGGGGTGGTGGTCGGCGACGGGTCCGACGTCGGTGGCGGCGCGTCGATCATGGGGACGCTGTCGGGCGGCGGCAAGGAGATCCTCTCGGTGGGCCGGCGCTGCCTGATCGGCGCGAACGCCGGGATCGGCATCTCGCTGGGCGACGACTGCGTGGTGGAGGCCGGGCTCTACGTCACCGCGGGCACCAAGGTCACGCTGCCCGGCGGCGGCACCACGTCCGCCCGCGGGCTGTCCGGCCAGGACGGGCTGCTGTTCCGGCGGAACTCGGTGACCGGGGCGGTGGAGGCGCTGGCGCGCACCGGCGAGGGCATCTCGCTGAACGCCGCCCTGCACGCCAACTGACCGATCCCGCGCCCGGCCGGCGCCGCCGCGGTCAGCCCCGCGACCGCCGCCGGCCGGCGTCCCCGATCAGCACCGTGGCCACCACCTGCGCCGCCCCGGCCACCAGCAGCACCCCGATGGCCGCCCGGAAGCCACCGGTGAGGTCGATCAGCACCCCCATCAGCAGCGGGCCCAGGGCCGCGCAGACATAGCCGACGCCGAGGGCGAGGCCACTGGTCGCCGCGCTGGCGCCGCCGTCCGGGGTCCGCCACGCGATCACCGACAGCCCGAGCGGGAAGGACGCCCCGCTGATCCCGATCAGCACCACCCAGGCCCACGGCCCGACCACCGGCGGCGTCGGGGCCAGCAGCGCACCCAGCGTGCCGACCAGCCCGCAGCCCACGGAGACCACCGACCAGAACCGCCAGCGCCGGCGGCGCTCGGCCAGCACCGGGATGATCAGGCCCGCGGGCAGCTGCACCGCGCTCCACACCGCGAGCAGCAGCCCGGCGCGCTGCGCGCTCCAGCCCTGCCCCTCGTAGTAGGGCGCGAGCCAGGTCATCCAGCCGTAGAAGAGGGTCGAGTTGCCGGCCTGGTAGATCGCGACGAGCCGGCCGAACCGCAGCCGCCACGGCAGCGGGGAGCGGGCCCCTGCCGGTCCGGCGGCCCGCGCGACCCGGCGCGCGATCGGCAGCCACAGCGCGGTGGCCAGCACCGCGGGCACGGCCAGCAGCGCCAGCGCGTAGGACCAGCCGCCCAGCACGACCGCCGTCGGGACCACGAGCGCGCTGGACGCCGTCGCCCCGACCATCATCGACACCGTGTAGCCGCCGGTCGCGGCGGCCGCCCGCCCGCCGAGGTGCTCCTTGACCACCCCGGCCAGCAGCACCCCGGCCAGCCCGACCCCGAAGCCGATCAGCAGGCTGCCGCCGATCAGCGCCGGCAGCGCCGGCACCCCGCGCAGCAGGCTGCCCAGCGCGACCAGCCCGACCGCCGCACCGAGCCCGGCCTCCCGGCCGAACCGGTCACCGAACGCCGGACCGGCGAAGGAGCCGGCCGCCATCATCGCCACCGCGCCGGACTGCACCAGCCCGGCAGTGGCCGCCGAGGCCCCGAGCTCGGCGCGGATGGTCTCCAGCAACGGCGGGTAGCCGGCCAGCGCGGCGCGCAGGTTCAGCGCCAGCGCGAGGATCCCGAGCAGCACCAGCGCCGGGCGCACCGGGCCGGCGCCGACGCTCCGGACGTGCCCGGCCCCGGAGCTCAACCCGGGATCAGCCGGGCGGTGCTCAGCCGATCGACCGCGGCGGAGATCCGCTCGTCGGTGGCGGTCAGGGCCATCCGGACGTAGCGCGCTCCCGCCGGTCCGTAGAACTCGCCCGGGGCCACCAACAGACCTTCCTGTGCGAAACGTCTCACGGTCAAGCGTCCGGGTTCACCTGCGGTGATCCAGAGGTAGAGCCCCGCTTCGGAGTGTTCGATCTTCAACCCGGCGGCCTCGACGGCCGCCCGCAGCTCGCTGCGGCGCCGGTCGTAGACCGCGGCCTGGTCCCGGACATGCGCGTCGTCCGCGGCCGCCGCGGCCATCGCCGCCTGCACCGGCCGCGGCAGCATCATCCCGGCGTGCTTGCGCACCTCCAGCAGCGCCGCGACCAGCGCCGGGTCGCCGGCGATGAACCCGGCCCGGTAGCCGGCCAGGTTGGACGACTTGGAGAACGAGTGCACGGCCAGCAGGCCCTCGTGCGAGCCCCCGCAGACGTCCGGGTGCAGCACCGACAGCGCCCCGGGCGCATCCGTCGACGACGCCGGCCCGGACAGCGAGAGGTAGCACTCGTCGGAGGCCAGCACCGCGCCCCGCTCCCGGGCCCACGCCACGACCTTGCGCAGGTGCCCGGGAGGCAGCACCCGACCGGTCGGGTTGGACGGGGAGTTGAGCCACACCAGCGCGACCCGACGCGGGCCGAGCGCGATGGTGGAGTCGGTGCGCACGAACTCGGCCCGGGCCAGCAGGGCCCCCACCTCGTAGGTCGGGTAGGCCAGCTCGGGGATCACCACGGTGTCCCCCGGGCCCAGCCCGAGCAGCGTGGGCAGCCAGGCCACCAGCTCCTTGGAGCCGATGGTGGGCAGCACCGAGACCGGGTCGACCAGCACCCCGAACCGGCGGCGCAGCGCGCCCGCGACGGCCTCCCGCAGCTCGGGAGTGCCGTGGGTGGTGGGGTAACCGGGCTCGCCGGCCGCCGGCCCGGCCACGGCGGCACGGACCAGGTCGGGCACCGGGTCGACCGGGGTACCGACCGAGAGATCCACGATCCCGCCGGGATGGGCCTCGGCCAGCGCCCTGTCCTCGGCCAGCGAGTCCCAGGGGAAGTCGGGAAGGGCCGGTCTCACTCGTCGTGTTCTTGGGGCGGCAGGCTCTTCGCCGGTTCGACGTCGAAGTCCACCTTGCCGATCTTCGAGGCGCCGCCGGGCGAGCCGAGCTCGTCGAAGAAGTCGACGTTGGCCTTGGTGTAGGCCGACCACTGCTCGGGGACGTCGTCCTCGTAGTAGATGGCCTCGACCGGGCAGACCGGCTCGCAGGCGCCGCAGTCCACGCACTCGTCGGGATGGATGTAGAGCATCCGGGCGCCCTCGTAGATGCAGTCCACCGGACACTCCTCGATGCACGCCTTGTCGAGCAGGTCGACGCAGGGCTCGGCGATCACGTAGGTCACGGGTGGTCCTCCAGTGGGGGCCGTTCAAGGACCTCACCAGTATGTATCGCCCGATGCGACAAGCCCAGTCGGGGCGGTGTGATGCGGGCCGGTATCCGGATCACCGAGTATGGCGGCGTGGAGATCCCGGATCGACTGTTGGGCCGCCGGGTGGCGCTGCGGCACCGGGTGGGGGAGCGCGACGGCCGCTCGCTGTTCAGCGACGCAGTCGGCGAGCTGAGCGCCGACGACCCGGCCACCGTGCTGGTGTCGACCCGGCGCGGTCCGGTGCGGGTGGCCCGCGCGGCCGTGGTCGCGGTGCGTGCGGTACCGGCCGCCGTGCCGCGGCGGGCGTCGTGGGCGGCGGTGGCCCGGCTGGAGGGGCTGTGTGCCGACGCCTGGCCGGCCCCGGTCGACCGGCCACTGGGCGGGTGGCGGTTGCGGGCCGCCGGCGGGTTCACCGGACGGGCCAACGCCGCGCTGGCCGTCGGCGACCCGGGCCGCCCGGTCGCGGAGGCGCTGCGCGTGGTGGGCGCGTTCGCCGCGGAGCACGGGATCCCGCCGCGGGCGCACGCTCCGCTCGGTTCACCCTGGGAGCGGGCGATCAGCGACCAGGGCTGGGTGCTCGAGGTCGAGCACGCGGCCGGTCCGGAGAGCGCGGTGCTGGTCGCGCCGCTGGAGGGCACGGCCGACCCGCGGGTGGAGCTGACCGCGCGGCCGGCTGCGGAATGGTGGCGGCTCGGGCCCGGTGACCCGCCGACCCCGGACCAGCGCGCGGTCGTCGACCCCGGCCCGCCGGCCCGCACGGCGTTCCCGCTGGTCCGCGCGTCCGACGGGGCGGCCGTCGGGCACCTGCGGGCCGCGGTCGTCGAGGACCACCTGCACCTGGCCCTGCTGGCGGTGGCCGAGCCGGCCCGCCGGCGCGGGCTGGGCCGCGCGCTGGTGGCCACGGCCGCGGCCTGGGGACGGGATCGGGGCGCGCGTTGGGCGGTGCTGCAGGTCGCCGTGCACAACACCGCCGCGCTGGCCTTCTACCAGCGGATCGGCTTCCGCGAGCACCACCGCTACCGCTACCTCGTCCCGCCCTGATGCGGCGCCGGCCCACGGCGGCCGGCATCCCTCACGGGAGCTGAGCGGGCGGCTTCCCGCGGCGGAGCCGGTCCTCGGCCATCCGCGCGGCCCGCTTCAGCCCGGACCACTCCCCCAGGTACTTCCCGAGCGCCCCGACCACCGGCAGCATGCTCAGCCCCGCGTGCAGGAAGTTGCCGTGCGGGCGCCTGTCCAGCTCGCCCTCCACCGCGAACAGGGCCCGGCCCAGCCGCCACACCGCCCGGCCGACCTTGCTCAGGGTCGGTGTGCTGTCCGGCTCGGCGAGCTCGCCGCTGATCTCCGCGGCCCGCTGGTCGGCGGCGACGTCCGCCGCCTGGTCCGGCCCCTGCACCTGCAGCTCGCGCCGGAACAGCACCGCGCCCAGCAGCTCGACCAGCCGGTCCTCGCCGCGCACCCCGTGCTCCCCGGCGATGGCCACCAGCAGCAGCCCCTGCCCGGCCGCGCCGAGGGCCTTGGACACCGGCAGCTGGCTGACCAGCGCGCCGCCGAGGCCGGGCACCGCGGCGAGCAGCGTGGTGAAGCGGCCGACCCGGTGCACCCACCAGCGGCTGCGCTCGGACACGTCCATCCCGGCCCACGCCGCCGTGCCGGGCACCTCGACCGTGGACAGGAAATCCAGCACCCGGTCCCGGACACCCCGGTCGGTCTCCTCGGGGGCGGGCTGCGGGGCGCCGGCGTCGGTGGAGATCACGCGGGAGCGCAGGCCGAACGGGTCGGCCTCGCGCAGCGCGTCGAGCACCGGGCGGGTGGCGCGGACGAACGGCCGGAGCACTCCGACGATCGCCCGGTCCGAGATCGGCCCGCTCGATTCCTGGGTCCCTGCGTCGGCCACCGGCGCTCCTTCCTGATCACGTCGCCCCCCGATCACGTCGTGAGTGCGGAGCCGTGTTCTAGCACGGCTGCGCACTCACCGCCGGGACAGCGCCCACATGCCGGCGCCGAGCCCACCGAACAGCAGCAGCAACGTCGGCCAGGTCGACGGCAGCAGCACGTCCCCGCCCGGCCCGGCCAGCCCGAGCACCCCGACGGTGACCGCCCAGGCCGACAGCGGCGCCGCGGCCAGCAGCGGCCGGGTGTTGATCTCGCTCGCGCGGCGCACCAGCCAGGGCAGCAGCAGGATCGTCAGCAGCGCCGCGAACGGGGCGGGCAGCGGGCCGAGGTAGGCCGGCGCGAACGCCAGCCCGACCACCGCGAGCAGCACCGCGTCCAGGACGAGCAGCGCGAGCAGCCCGCCGTCGGACAGCAGCGGCGGCCCCGCCGTCCCGGCCGGCTCCTCGCCCGGCCCGCCGGGAGGCCGGTCCGGGCCGGTCACGGGGCCAGCCCGGCGAACAGGTCGACCGCACCCTGCGGCATGTCGTCGATCATGAACTCCTCGACGTCGAGCAGCGGCTGGGCCACCCGGTTGCTCATGGCCAGGGCGAACCGGTCCCGACCGGACCACAGCGCGATCTGGGTGCGGTGCGCGCTCATCGCAGCGATGCGCGCGCTGCGGTACGCGCTCACGTCCAGCCGAAAAGTGATCATCTCATCCGGGACGCTGGGCAGCTCGTCGGGCCCGGGCAGCCGGAACGGCAGCTCGGATGCCCCGCGCAGCGCGGCGAGGCCGGCGTCCAGGGTGCTGCGGCCGATCACCGTGGCCGCGAACCGGGCCGGCACCTGGCCCGCCTCCCTGGTGGCCCGCAGCGCGGCGACGGTGATGTCGTGCGCGCGGACGTGGTCGGGGTGGCCGTAGCCGCCGTCGGCCGCGTAGCTGACGACCACCTGCGGCCGGACCTCGGTGAGCACCTCGACCAGGGCCCGCACCTGCTCGGCGAAGGACTCCGGCCGGGCGAACGCCCGCGGGTGCAGCTGCTGCGGGACCGCGGCCCGCACCCCGTGCCCGGCCAGCGCCATCCCGGAGTCGCGCCACCGCCCGGCGCCGCCCAGGAAGCGGTGGTCGGCCAGCCCGAGGGCCGCGCACGCCCCGGCCAGCTCGGCGATCCGGTAGCCGCCGAGCTGGTCGGCCTGCTCGGCGGCCAGCCCGGCCAGCTCCGCCGGGATGACCTCACCCTGCTCGCCGAGGGTGCAGGTGACCAGCGTGACCGCGGTGTCCGCCGCGGCGGCGTGGTGCGCGATGGTGCCCCCGGTGGTCAGCGTCTCGTCGTCGGGATGCGCGTGCACCAGCAGCAGCCGCCGCGCGGGACCGGTCACGATCGGCCGGCCAGCGCGGCGTCCAGCGGCTCCGGGAAGTGGCAGGCGGCCACGTGCCCGGCCACCCCGTCCTGCACCAGCAGCGGCGGTTCGGTGTCGGCGCAGACCTGCTGCGCCTTCCAGCAGCGGGTGCGGAACCGGCAGCCGGACGGCGGGGCGACCGGGCTGGGCACGTCCCCGGTGAGCACGATCCGCCGGCGCTGCCGCTCCTGCACCGGGTCGGGCACCGGCACCGCCGACAGCAGCGCCTGCGTGTACGGGTGCCGCGCACCCAGGTAGACGTCGTCCAGCGAGCCCATCTCCACGATCTTGCCCAGGTACATCACCGCGATCCGGTCGCTGATGTGCCGGACCACCGACAGGTTGTGCGCGATGAACACGTACGCCAGCCCGAGGCCGTCCTGCAGCTCCTCCAGCAGGTTCAGCACCCCGGCCTGCACCGACACGTCCAGCGCGGAGACCGGCTCGTCGAGCACGATCAGCTTGGGCGACAGCGCCAGCGCGCGGGCGATCCCGATCCGCTGCCGCTGGCCGCCGGAGAACTCGTGCGGATACCGGTTGCGGTGCTCCGGGTTCAGCCCGACCGTCTCCAGCAGCTCGTCCACCCGTTGCTGGGTGTCGGCGCGGCTGGTGTCCCCGTGGATCTGCAGCGGCTCGGCCACGATGTTGTTGATCGTCCAGCGCGGGTTGAGCGAGGCGAACGGATCCTGGAAGACGATCTGCAGGTGGCGGCGCACCGCGCGCATCCGGCGGGCGTCCAGCGTGGTCAGCTCGTGGCCGTCGAAGCGCACCGAGCCGGAGGTGGCCGGCCGCAGCGCCACCACCACCCGGCCCACCGTCGACTTCCCGCAGCCGGACTCGCCGACCAGGCCGAGCGTCTGCCCGCGCTCGACGTCGAAGGAGACCCCGGACACGGCCTGCACCTGGCCGACGGTGCGCCGCACGATGCCGTGCCCGCGCACCGGGAAGTGCTTGACCAGGTCCGACACCCGCAGCAGGGTCGAGTCGGTCACCGCTCGGCCTTCGCGCCGGGCATCGGTACGGGAGCGACGTCGGCGTCGAGGTGGTGCATCTCGGGGCGCAGGAACAGCTGCTGCGGCTGCTCCAGCTCGCTCACCGTCGGCCAGCGCCGGCAGCGGGCGGTGTGGCGCGGGGTCGGCGCCGGCACCAGCGCGGGCTCCGCCGCCCGGCACTCGGGCTCGACCAGCGGGCAGCGGGGGCCGAACGAGCAGCCCGGCGGCAGCGCCAGCAGCGAGGGCGGCGAGCCGTGGATCGGGGTCAGCGGCTTGCCCAGCAGATCCGGGTGCGGCACCGATCCCAACAGGCCCACCGTGTACGGCATCCGCGGCTCGCCGAAGATGTCCTCCACCGGCCCGGACTCGACGACGGTCCCGCCGTACATGACCTGCACCCTGGCCGCGATGCCGGCCACCACCCCGAGGTCGTGAGTGATCATGACGATCGCCGCGCCGGTCTCGCTCCGCACGGCCAGCAGGGTCTCCAGGATCTGCGCCTGCACGGTGACGTCCAGCGCCGTGGTCGGCTCGTCGGCGATGATCAGATCCGGGTCGTTGATGATGGCCATCGCGATCAGCGCGCGCTGCCGCATGCCGCCGGAGAACTCGTGCGGGTAGGAGTCGGCCCGCCGGTCCGGCTGCGGGATCCCGACCAGCTCCAGCGCCTCGACGGCCGTGGCCGCGGCGGCCCGGCGGGACACCTGGTGGTGCGCCCGGTAGGCCTCGGCCAGCTGCCAGCCGACCGTGTAGACGGGGTTCAGCGAGCTCATCGGGTCCTGGAACACCATGCCGATGTCGCGGCCCCGCAAGTGCTGCCACTGCCGCTCCGACAGCCCCACCAGCTCGCGGCCGCGGAAGAGGATGGAGCCGCTCACCGCGGCGGTCCGCGGCAGCAGGCCCATGATCGCCTGCGCCGAGACCGACTTGCCGCAGCCGGACTCGCCGACGATGCCGAGCACCTCGCCCGCCCGCACCTCGAACGACACGTTGCGCACGGCGTGCACCACGCCGTCCTCGGTCGGGAAGTCGACGCCGAGCTCCCGCACGGTGAGCAGCGCGCCGCTTCCGGTGTCCGCGGCCAGCACGTCCTCGGTCACGATGTCCCCGCCGTGACCCGGATCCGCTGCTGCCGCGGATCGAAGGCATCGCGCAACCCGTCGCCCATGAAGTTCACCGACAGCGAGATCAGCACGATGAACAGGAACGGGAACCAGAACAGCCAGGGCAGGGTGACCAGCTCGTTCTTGTTCTCGTTGATGATCAGCCCCAGGGAGGCGTCCGGCCGTTTCACGCCCAGCCCGACGAACGACAGCGCCGACTCCAGCAGCACCGCCTGCGCGACGGTGATCGTCGCGTTCACGATGATCACGTCCACGGTGTTGGGCAGGATGTGCCGGAACACGATGCGCGCGTTGGAGGCACCGCTGGCCAGCGCCGCCTCCACGAACTCCTTCTCGCGCACGGACAGCACCATGCCGCGAATGGTTCGGGCGATCGGCAGCCAGGACACGGTGAGCGCCAGCACCAGTGCGACCGTCAGCCAGTTGCTCTGGGACTGCCCGGGCACCACCGAGAAGCTGTTGCGGGCCAGCACGGCCACCACGACCAGCTGCGGGACGACGAGGATCAGATCGATCATCCGGCTGACCGCCTGGTCCACCCAGCCGCCCAGGTAGCCGGCCAGCGCGCCGAGCACCACCCCGAGCGCCGTCGACACCCCGGCCACCACCAGCGCGATCTGCAGCGAGTACCGGGTCCCGGAGATGATCGAGGCCAGCATGTCGTGGCCGATCCGGTCGGTTCCGAAGGGGTGCGCCGCGCTCGGCGGCACCTTGGCCTCGCCGCCCGCGTCCAGTCCGGCGGTCCAGATCACCGGGCCGAGGAAGGCGAACACCAGCAGCAGCGCGAACAGCACCAGCCCGGCCATCGCCGCCCGGTGCCGCAGGAACCGGTCGGCGATCGTCCGCCACTGCCTGCGCGCCGCCGTGCCGGCGAACGCGCCGGGCTCGGCGGCGGCGGGATCGGTGACGCCCGGCGTCAGCACGTCAGTCATAGCGGATCCTCGGGTCGAGCCGGGCGTAGAGCACGTCCGCGATCAGGTTGAACAGCACGATGAAGATCGCAGTGCTCATCATCACGCCCTGGATCAGCCACGGCTCCTTCTTGAGGATCGCATCGACGATCAGCTGGCCCAGCCCGCGCCAGCCGAACACGGTCTCGGTGATCACGGCGCCGCTGATCACGACGCCGAGGTTCAGCGCGAACACGGTGATCACCGGGATCAGCGCGTTCCGGTAGGCGTGGCGGAAGATCACCCGGGCCGGGCTGAGCCCCTTGGCCCGGGCGGTCCGCACGTAGTCGGCGTTCAACGTGTCCAGCATGGACGCCCGCTGGAACCGGCTGTAGACCGCGAACTGGATGGCCACCAGGCACAGCGTGGGCAGGATGTAGGCCCCGCTGTAGGCGTAGAGCCGTTCGAACAGGCCACCGGAGAACCCCTCGGCCGGAGGTCCGGCGGTGACGATCCAGCGCCCGAACCCGAGGCCCTCCAGCCAGTTGTTCAGCTCGATGCCGCCGAACTTGAGCAGCACGGCCAGGCAGAACAGCGGCATCGCGAACAGCGCGAACGCCACGCCGGTCGCCGCGTAGTCGAACCGGGAGTACTGGCGGACCGCGCCCACGACCCCGACCATCATCCCGAGCAGCAGCGCGACGATCTCCGCCCCGACCACCAGCCGCGCGGTCACCCAGAACGCCCTGGTCACCTCCTCCCGCACGTCGACGGTCCCGTTGCCCGGGGTCACCGTCGTCTTCCAGTCGCCGACCACGAAGCCGCCGGCCCAGTCGACGTACCGCTCCAGCACCGGCTTGTCGTAGCCGATGCGCTGGTAGGCGGCCGCGATCTCGGCCTCGGTGCGCGGGCGCTGCAGCTTCCAGTCACCCAGCGGGTCGCCCATCGCGGTGGTCAGCGCGAAGCACAGGAACGACGCCGCGACCAGCAGCGGGATCGCGATCAGTAGCCGGCGCACGATGAAGCGGAGCACCTGACCACCTCCTCGCAGGACACCGGATGCTGCGCCGCTACTGGCCCTTCTGCCAGGCGAACGCGTTCCAGAGCGGTCCGCCACCGAAGCCGAGGTAGCTCACCGGTCCGATGGTCCGGTCCGCCGCGGCGAAGTCGGGCAGCTGGAACAGCGGGATGCTGTGCAGGTCCTCGGCCATGATCTTGTCGGCGTCGTTGAACAGCTGGGTGCGCTTGGCGAAGTCGATCTCTCCGTTGCTGGCCAGGAGCACCTCGTCGAACTTCGGGTTCGAGTAGTTGTTGTAGTTCGCCGTTCCGCCGGCGGCCTTGGAGATGTAGTTCGGCACGAGCGAGGACTTGATCGGGCTGCCGACCCAGGCGAACAGCGCTGCGTCGAAGTCGCCGGCCGGCAGCCGCCGGTCGTTGAAGTCCTCGGCCGGATCGGCGATCACCTCGATGCCGGCCGGCTTGCAGCTGGCCGCCACCAGCTGGGCGGTCTGGGCCCGCCGGTCCACCAGCTTGAAGCCGAGCCGGAAGCTGGCTCGCTGGCCGTTCTTCGCGTAGACCCCGTCCGGGCCGAGCGTCCAGCCGGCCCCCTCGAGCAGCGTCTTGGCCGTCGCGGCGTCGCCGGTGCCGACGCCGGCGTAGTGGTCCTCGAAACCGGTCTCGTTGGGTTGGAACACGAAGTTGCCCAGCGGCACCGCGGCCGGGTCCACGGATTTGATCAGCTTGTCCACCAGGTCCTGGCGGTTGACGCAGCTGGCGACGGCCTTGCGCAGCTCCGGGTTGTCCCGGAACAGCGGGTTCGTCATCTGGAAGTCGATGTGCTCGTAGGTCTGGCCGCCGCGGGCGAACACGGTGAACTCACCGCCCTGGGCGCGGATCTGCTCGGCGATGGCCGACTCCGCCTGCGGCGAGATGACCTGGGCTTCCTTGTTCAGCAGCTTCTGCACGTTGGCCTGCGAGTCGGTCACCGCGCTGATCGTGATCCGGGCCGGGCCCCCCGGGTTGGCCCACCAGCGCTCGTTGCGCACCAGCACGGTGGTGTCGTTGCGGGTCGAGCTCTCGATCAGGTACGGGCCGCCGGACAGCGCCACCGCCGCGTCGAAGCCGTTCCAGCCGGTGGTGAAGAACTTCCCGGCCGCCCGCAGCTGCTCGTTGTCGACCTTCGGGTCGATCTTCGTGATGTCCGGGATCCCGGTGCGCTGCTCCAGGATGTGCGCCGGCAGCAGCTGGCTGCCCGCCTGCCCGGCCACGCTGAACAGGCCCCGGTAGTCGGCGTAGGGCTGGCCGAACGTGGTGGTCACCGTCTTGCCGTCGGGCGAGCAGGAGATCCCGGAGACCCGGTCGTAGCCGGTGGGCGTGGAGTCGAAGATCTGTGCGTCGCCGTCCTTGGCGGTGGCGTTGGCGGCCAGCCAGAGCAGGTACATGTCCTTGCAGCCGATGGGTTGCCCGTCCGACCAGACCGCGTCCGGCCGCCACTTCCACTCGATCACCTGCGGGTCGGTCGAGGTGACGGTGACCGACTCCATGTAGTCCCGGTCGATCCGCAGCACCAGGTTCTCGTCGACGAAGTACGGCGAGGGCTGCAGCAGCGGGAGGACGTAGGTGTTGGCCAGGCTGTTGGCCGCGCCGGTGTTGTTGTTGTAGTCCTGGAAGCCCTCGTCGACGGTCACCGCGACGTCGCCGATGTCGGTCACCTGCGGCCGGTTGTAGGGCTCGTCGATCTTCCCGACGGTGCCCGGGTCGAAGTTCTGCGTCGACGGGGCGGGCGCGGGTGCCGCCGGACCGGCTCCGCCGCCACCGCACCCGGCCAGCACCACCGACGCCGCCATGCCCAGCGCGGCCAGCGCGGTCGCCCCTGTTCTCCGCATCGAACCGATGACCTCCCGCTCGCAAACCGGATCACGAAACCGTACAAGGGCGGGCCGCACACCGTGTCGTGGCGGATTGCTCATCGTGACCAAAGGGTGACCCGATCAGCTGGGTGGCGGCCGCCACCGTTCGGCCCCGGTGACCGGCCCGGTGCCGAGCGGCCCCGGCCCGATGCCGGTGAGCGCGTCCGAGGCCGGCGTGCTCACCACGAGCGTGACCGGCTGGAAGAGCGGGAGCACCGGGACCTGGTTCCAGAGCGCGCGTTCCACGGCGGTCGCCGCGTCCGGCCGCGGGTCGGCCGACACCAGCTCGTCGAGCAGCGGCTGCAGGCTCGACGAGCAGAAGCCGGTGGGGTTGCGGGGCGGCACGGCGACGACGGCGGTGGGCTCCGGGCAGCTGAATCCGGACGCGAGCTCGCTGCCGGGGTCGCCGCCCACGGTGCGCGGCAGCACCAGCAGGTCGACCTGCACCCCGCCCGGAGGGGGCGGCAACGTCGTTGCGGTGCTGGTCGGGGCGCTACCGGTGGTGGCGGAGGCCGCGGGCTCCGGACCGCCTGCGGTCGACGGCGCGGGAGTCGCGCCCGGCGTCGAGGGGTCGGTCGGGCCCGGGCCGGCGCTGGTGCTCGGCGGCACGGCCGGAACGGTGTCCAGCCCGAACAGCTCCACCCCGCTCGGAGCGACCACCTCGGCGTCGACACCGGCCGCGTCGAGCTGCTCCGCGACCAGCTGCGCCACCCGCACGTCCGCCTCCCGCTCGGCCGCGGCGCCCACGATCAGCCGGGCCGGCGCCCCGTCCACCGTCCAGCGGCCGGTGGTGAGGCTGCGCGTCCACCCGGCCGCCGCCAGCTGCTGGCCCGCCTGCACCGGGTCGGGTCGGGCCGGGGCGTTCGCCGGCGCGGTCGCGGAGTAGCCGGGCTGGGACGGGGCCAGCCCGAACGCGTCGGCGGGCAGCGCGTCCGGCGCCACCGCGGCCCGGATCGCCTCCCGGTCGATGATCGCGGCGACGCCCTGGCGGGCGCGCTGGTCGGCCAGTGGCCCGGTGTCCGAGCGCAGCCCGAGCTCGGTGACCGTGGGTTGCGGGGCGGGTTGCACGTGCGGGGCCGGGGTCAGCCCGCCGAGCGCGGCCCGCACCTCGGCGTCGGAGCCCGGCAGCGCCACGTCGATGTCACCGTTGGCCAGCCCGGTGGCCATCGCGTTCGGGTCCAGCCGGCGCAGCACCAGCTGGTCGAGCACCGTCGGGGCGTCCCAGTACAGGTCGTTGCGGGCCAGCAGCACGTCGCCGCGGGCCCGGTCGACGGACACGATCCGGAACGGGCCACCGGAGGCGGGCAGGCCGTTGATCGTGGCCCCGGTCCAGGAGCCGGGCGCGTCCTTGAGCAGGTGCGCCGGCAGCAGGTCGGAGAACAGGTGCTGCCACGCCGGGTAGGCCTGGCCGAACACCACGTCCACCGCCTTGCCGCCGGCCCGGGAGCGCACCTGGGTGATCAACTGGTAGCCGGCCCCGTCGCCCACGCCGGGCTCGCTGCGCATGCGTTCCCACAGGTAGACGAAGTCCTCGGCGGCGATCGGGGTGTTCGTCGTCCAGGACGCCTCGAGGTTGAGCTCATAGCTGACGGTGAACGGCTCGGTGGCCACCACCTCGGCGCTGGTCGCGACGGTCCGGTCCAGCCGCAGGACGCCTGCGGAGTCCGGCCGGAACACCGACGGCAGCACGAGGGTGGCCAGTGCGGTGGTCACCGGCGAGAGGTGCGCGAGCAGGTGCGGGTTGAAGCCGGCGCCGAGGTCGTCCACCCCGACCACGAGTTCGGTGGGCCGCGGCTGCGGGGTCGGGACGGGCGGCGCCGGTGGCGGCGACACCGGGGCATTCGTGCAGGCGGCGAGCAGGGCCAGGAGCATGATCAGCAGCACCGGGATCCGTCGCACCCGCGCACCTCCTCGCACCCACCTCCGGGCGCTCATCCTCGCACCGTCTCCCGGGCGCCGCCGCCGGCCGCCCCGTCCCCCCGACCAGCCCCTGAGCTGAGCGAACGGCACTTTCGCACGAACCTATCGTGCGAAAGTGCCGTTCGTTCAGGTCGGAGGGCGGGTGCGGGGTCAGGTGGCGGCGCGGGCGCGGGCGCGGGCCCGGTTGCGGGTGTGCGAGTCCAGCTCCACCTTGCGGATGCGCACCGACTCGGGGGTCACCTCGACGCACTCGTCGTCGGCACAGAACTCCAGCGCCTGCTCCAGGTTGTGCACGGTCGGCGGGGTGAGCTTGACCAGCTCGTCGCTGGTGGACATGCGCATGTTGGTGAGCTTCTTCTCGCGCACGATGTTGACCTCGAGGTCCTCGCCGCGGGTGTACTCGCCGATCACCATGCCCGCGAAGACCAGCGTGCCCGGCCCGACGAACAGCACCCCGCGGTCGGAGAGCTGGTCGACGGCGTAGGCCGTGACCGCGCCGGCGCGGTCGGCGATCAGCGAGCCGCGCTGCCGGTTGCGCATCTCCCCCGCCCACGGCGCGTACCCGTCGAAGACGTGGCTGGCGATGCCGGCACCGCGGGTGATGGTCAGGAACTCGGTGCGGAAGCCGATCAGGCCGCGCGAGGGCACCCGGAAGTCCATCCGGACCCGCGACTCGCCGTGCACCATCTGGCGCAGCTCGCCCTTGCGCCCGGCCAGCAGCTGGGTCACCGCGCCGAGGTGCTCGGTGGGCACGTCGACCGAGAGCCGCTCGAACGGCTCGTGCAGCTTCCCGTCGACCCGCTTGGTGACGACCTCGGGCTTGCCCACGGTGAGCTCGAAGCCCTCCCGGCGCATGGTCTCCACCAGCACGGCCAGGGCCAGCTCGCCGCGGCCCTGCACCTCCCACGCGTCCGGCCGCTCGGTGGGCAGCACGCGGAGGCTGACGTTGCCGACCAGCTCGGTGTCCAGCCGGCCCTTGACCTGCCGGGCGGTGAGCTTGGTGCCCGGGTGCGGGTCGCGTCCGACCAGCGGCGAGGTGTTGATGCCGATGGTCACCGCGATGGCCGGCTCGTCGACGTAGATGCGCGGCAGCGGCACCGGGTGCTCCGGGTCGGCCAGGGTGTCGCCGATGGTCACCTCCGGGATGCCGGCCACGGCGACCAGGTCGCCCGCGAAGGCCGAGTCCGCGGGCACCCGGGTCAGCGCCTCGGTGCGCAACAGCTCGGTGATCTTGACGCGGGTGGTCCTGCCGTCGGCGGTGCACCAGGCCACCTGCTGGCCGCGGCGGATCACCCCGGCCCGGATCCGGCAGAGCGCGATGCGGCCCAGGAAGCTGGTGGCGTCGAGGTTGGTGACGTGCGCCTGCAGCGGGGCGTCCGGGTCGTCGGCCGGCGGCGGCACGGTGACCGCGATGGTGTCGAACAGCGCTTCCAAGCCGGGGTCGGCGGGCAGCTCGCCGTCGCCGGGGCGGGTGCGCGAGGCCCGGCCGGCCCGCCCGGAGGCGTAGACGACGGGCAGGTCGAGCAGCTGCGCGGTGGTGGTCTCGCCCAGCTCCAGCTCGTCGGCCAGCTCCAGCAGCAGTTCCAGGCTCTCGTCGACGACCTCGGCGACGCGGGCGTCCGGGCGGTCGGTCTTGTTCACCACCAGCACCACCGGGAGCCCGGCGGCCAGCGTCTTGCGCAGCACGAACCGGGTCTGCGGCAGCGGGCCCTCGCTCGCGTCGACCAGCAGCAGCACGCCGTCCACCATGGACAGCCCGCGCTCGACCTCACCGCCGAAGTCGGCGTGCCCGGGGGTGTCGACGACGTTGACCGTCATCCCCTGCCAGTCGATCGCGGTGTGCTTGGCCAGGATGGTGATGCCCTTCTCGCGCTCCAGGTCGCCGGAGTCGAGCACCCGGTCGACCAGGGCGACCCGCTCGCCGAAGGCACCGGAGGCGCGCAGCATCGCGTCGACCAGAGTCGTCTTGCCGTGGTCGACGTGCGCGACGATGGCGACGTTGCGCAGGCGCGCGCGCGAGTCGGGCGACGGCCGGGCGCTCAGCGTGGTAGCGGGGGAACTCACATCTCAGGGTAGCCCGCCCGCGGACTGGCCTGCTGCCAGGAGGGAGCTTAGGCTCTCCTTCGATGGGTGCCGTGAAGAAGAAGTGCTGCCGCTCGAAGCCGAAGCGTTGTCGCGCCTGTCCGGTGGTCGCGCTGCGGCTGAGCAAGATCGAAAAACTGGCACTGCGCGGCAAGCAGCTCAAACGGGCGGTGCGGGCGGCCCGCGCCTACTGAACCGATTCGGCTCCTGACCGGCCGCGATGCCGGCTGCCGGAGCCCGGCTCGTCCGAGCGTCGGGCGCGCACCCGCGGGTGGCCGGTGCCGCGGTCGTCGCGGGCGAGCCGGTGACCAGCTCCGCGCGGTGCCGCGCGGTACCGTCGCGGTCGCGTGGTGAACATCACTGGCCGTTCGAGCCGCTGGGTGACGCCGGGGCGGCCGACCGCAGACCGGCCGGCACCGTGCCCGGTGCACCGGCCAGGTCGGTCCAGTCGACGTGCTGCACCGCCCACCCCGGACGGCGTCCGGCCACCGCGCCCGGCGGGCCGGCCCAGCCGGTCACCTCGACCACCAGCCGGGCGGCCGGGAACGTCACGCCGCAGGCGGTCGCGGCGTACCACCCGGTCACCCCCGCTTCACGCAGCCGCTGCCGCAACAGCCGGCCCGCGGCGACGGTCGACCGCTCGGCGGCCGCGGCGAGCAGCCGGCCGGCCGCGGCCGAGCCCGGGCTGCCGAGGGCCCGCCGGTGCGCCGCGCACACGTCGGCGAAGCGCAGCCCGCGTTGCAGCGCGCGGTCCAGCAGCGGCGCACCCTCCGGGCCCAGCTCGACCGCGGCCTCCAGCACGGCCAGCGCCGGCGCGGCGACCCGCAACCCGCGCTCCTCGGCGCGGTCCGCGACGGCCAGCCGCCGGCAGCGCACGCGGATCCCCGGGGGCGCAGGCCGCAGCCGGCGCGCGGGCACGATCACCCCGACCGTGCGCGGCGGGTCGGCCAGCAGCCCGTGCCACCAGGCCGCCGCCGCGCCGCCGAGCACCGCGTCCGCGCCGGCCCAGAGCACCGCGGCGCGGACCGCGACCTCGCCGCTGCGCGGGCACCCGGCCGCCAGGTACACCTGCGGGTGCAGCGGCCGCCAGCGCCGCCGCCGCAGCCGGTCCTCGATGGCCCCCGTCGACAGCCCGGCGGCCCGCGCCTGCCCGCGAGTGATCACCCCCGCCTGCCGGTGCAGGATCTCCTCGACGGACACACGGCTTGGACGGGACCGGCGGCGGCGCGGTTCCTCCCGGGCCCGAATCGGTTGCGATCGTCAACGCCTGCGATCGTCAACGCCGCAGCAGGCCGGCGAGATCGGCCAGCACCGCGCGGTCGGCGTCCAGCCAGTCCAAGCCGGCCAGCTCGGCGGGCCCGACCCAGCGCAGCGCGTCGTGCTCCAGCGGCTGCGGCTCGGCGGCACCCCCGGCGAGCTCGGCGGCGTAGACCCGCAGCACACCCGCGTCGATCGGCAGGTCGGTGCCCAGCCGCCCGGTCACCGTGACCGCCGCCGCCAGCTCCTCCCGGCACTCCCGGCCGAGCGCTTCCAGCTCGGACTCACCGGGCTCGACGCGCCCGCCGGGCAGCTCCCACCGGCCGGCCAGCGCCGCCGGCCGGGCCCGCCGGGCCACCAGGAGCCGGCCGGACCGGTGCACCGCCGCGGCCACCACGACCGGACCGCCGGCCAGCGCGGCCGCCCGGTCGGCGAGCCCGCACAGGGTGGCGGCCTGCGCGCGCAGCACCAGCCGGCGCCCGAGCAGCACGTCGACGAGCCGGCCGAGCGGCCCGCCGGGGGCGGTCCAGCGCAGCTCGTCGAGGACCAGGGTGCCGGCCGGGGTCGGGGTCAACCGCACCGAGCGCACCAGCTCGGGCAGCACGCCCCCGCTCGCCCGGGCGACCACCTCGGTCTCGGACACCGCGTCCAGCACCATCCGCACCGGTAGCCGGACCCCGGGCAGCAGCGCCAGCCCGATCCGCACCTGGTCGCCCGGTGCGAGCAGGCGCACGTCCGCCGCCACCCGGTGGCCGTCGCGACGCAACGCCCGGGCCGTCAGCTCGACGTCGCGCAGCAGCCCGGCCACCGTGGCGGGCGCGGCGTCGATCAGGGCGGTCGAGCGCAGCACGGGCACCCGGCGATCGTGTCAGCCCGTGCTCAGGTCGATTCCGGCGCCGTCCTGGCCATGTCACGAGCCCGCAACGCCAGCCACAGCTCGTGGCGGTCCTGCGCGGAGTCCAGCCGCCGCCCGGTCAGCCGCTCCACCGTCTCGATCCGGTTCCGCACGGTGTGCCGGTGCACCTGCAGGGCGGCCGCGGTTGCGGCCCACTGCCCGTTCTGCTCCAGGAACACGGTCAGCGCCCGGCTCAGCTCGGCGGCCCGCGGCAGGGCGTCCAGCGGGCCGAGCACCGCGTCGGCGAAGGCCCGCAGCGTTCCGGCGGGCACCGAGCCGAGCAGCATCCGGCTGCTGGCGATCTCCGCGGCGTGCACGTGCCGGCCGGCGACCCGGCTGGCCGGCAGCGCCGAGCGGGCCTGCCGCACCGACACCGCCAGCGCCCCCGGGCGGACCCCGATGCCGATGCCCGCCGGCCGGCCAGGGGCCAGCGTGCCCAGCACCCCGGGCAGGTCGGTGGCCAGCGGCACGGCCAGCTCGACCAGGTCGTCGACCACCCGGACGAGCGCGTCCGGCAGGGCCGTCGCCAGGTCGGCCGCCAGGTCGGCGGGGTCCGTCCCGGCCGCGACGGCGGCCACCCGCAGATCGAGATCCGAGATGCCGACCGACGCCAGCCACCGAGCCGCGACCGCGTCGTCGACCGTGGCCCGGGCCAGCCGGTCCAGAACCTGGACCCGGCCGCGGCGCTGCGCCGCGTCCAGCCCGTGCCGGCGCTCCAGCTCGAGCGACAGCAGCGAGACCAGGTCGGCGCTGACCTGGTTCGCGCCGGCCCGGTGGGTGGCGGGCAGGTCGGCCGGACCGTCGAGGAGCAACCAGGCCCGCAGCCGGCGGGCGCCCAGCGCGTGCAGCTCGCGGCGCCGCCCGGCGCTGATGTCCGCGGCCGCGGCGCCCAGGCCCTGCCCGCGCACCGCCGCGATCAGATCGGCCAGCTGAAGCACCAGGCGCTGGCCGTCGGGGTCGGACTCGGCCAGCACCCGTCCGAGCAGGTCGACCACCACCCCGACCCGCCCGGTGGCCTGCCGGTGCGCGACGAGGATCCCCAGCAGCCCGCCGGTGGCCACCGCGGCCGCGGTCAGCGCCCGCTGGGTCTGCAGCGCCCATTCCAGCTGCTGGCGCTCCAGCCGGGCCCGATGGGCGAACACCGCCTTGGTCACCGCGATGAACGGCACCCCGTCCGGCACGGTGAGCAGCGGCATCCCGGCCTCGTTCGCCGCGGCGACGAGCGGGTCGGGCGCCGCCTGGTGTGGCAGCTCGGCACCGAGCCCCAGCCCGACCGCGCGCACGCCGGCCGCGTCGAGCCGGCGCAGGTACTCGCGGCACCCGGGGAGATCGGTGGGCAGCAGGAAGCCGATGGTGAGCAGCAGCTCCCCACCCTGCAGCCACGGAGTCGGGTCCGCCAGCTCGGACACGGCCGCGGCCTCGATCTCCCGCTCGCCGGCGGCCCGGCCGACGACGAGCTCCAGCCGCAGCGCCGGATCGCCGACGAGCTCGGCCACGGTCAGCACGGTCGTCTCCCTGAGTGCTGGACGTCAGGGCGAAGTGTGCACCATCCGAATGGACTCAGCGTCGATATCGGACCGTCACGTCGGCACGGCATTCTCTCTCTCCATGAGTGCAGCGGGCTCCAGCCACAGTGGACCGGTCGACGCCACCCGGATTCCGCGTTACGCGGGCCCGGCCACCTTCGCGCGGCTGCCCCGGCTCGACGAGGTGGCCCACGCCGACGTCGCCGTCGTGGGCGTCCCTTTCGACTCCGGGGTGTCGTACCGGCCTGGTGCGCGGTTCGGGCCCGGACACATCCGGGCCTCGTCCAAGCTGCTGCGGCCCTACCACCCGCGGCTGGACGTGCAGCCCTTCGCCGTGCAGCAGGTGGCCGACGCCGGCGACGTGGCGGTCAACCCGTTCGACATCGGCGAGGCCATCGCCACCATCGAGCACGCCTCCGACGAGCTGCGGGGCCTGTCGTCGACCGACGGGGGCACCAAGCTGATCACCTTGGGCGGCGACCACACCATCGCGCTGCCGCTGCTGCGCTCGCTGCACCGCGACCACGGCCGGATCGCGGTGCTGCACTTCGACGCGCACCTGGACACCTGGGACACCTACTTCGGTGCCCCGTACACGCACGGCACCCCGTTCCGCCGGGCCGGCGAGGAGGGCCTGCTCGACCCCGAGCACTGCCTGCACGTCGGCATCCGCGGCCCGCTCTACTCCAGCGAGGACCTTACCGAGGACGGCGTGCTCGGCTTCCAGGTCATCGGCTCCGACGACGTGCAGGTCGACGGGCTGCCCGCGGTGATCGAGCGGATGCGGGCCCGGCTCGGCGACGCCCCCGTCTACGTGTCGGTCGACATCGACGTGCTCGACCCGGCGCACGCCCCCGGCACCGGCACCCCGGAGGCCGGCGGCATGACGAGCCGGGAGCTGCTGCACATGCTGCGCGCGCTGGTCGGGGCGAACGTGGTCGGCGCCGACATCGTGGAGGTCGCCCCGGCCTACGACCACGCCGAGATCACCGGGATCGCGGCCGCGCACGTGGCCTACGAGCTGCTGTCGGTGCTGGCCACCAACGGCGCAGCGCCATCACGAGCAGCGACATCATGAGCAGCGGCGGTCGCAACGGCGGCTCGGCCGTGGTCGAGACCCTGGCCGCGCACGGCGTCGACACGCTCTTCGGCATCCCCGGCACCCACAACCTGGAGCTCTACCGGCACCTGCCGGCGGCCGGGATCCGGCCGGTCACGCCGCGGCACGAGCAGGGCGCCGGCTACGCCGCGGAGGCGTACGCCCGGGTCAGCGGCCGGCCGGGGGTGGTGCTGACCACCAGCGGGCCCGGCCTGACCAACGCGATGACCGCCGCGGCCACGGCGTACGCCGAGTCGCAGCCGATGCTGCTGCTCTCACCGGGGATGCCGACCGGCACCGAGGGCCGCGACCTGGGGCAGCTGCACGAGGCCAAGAACACCAGCGGCGCGATGGACCAGCTGGTGCGCTGGAGCCGGCGGGTGCGCAGCGCCGACGAGGCGGCCGAGGCGGTCACCGAGGCGTTCGCGTCGTTCACCGGCCGGCGCCCGCGCCCGGTGCACGTGGAGATCCCGATCGACGTGCTCGAGCGGCCGTGGGCGGGCACGCCCCGGGTCGCCGCGGTGGCCGCGGCGCCGCATCCGGATCCGGCCACGGTGCGGCGGGCCGCGGAGCTGCTGGCTGCCGCGACCCAGCCGCTGATCATCGCCGGAGGCGGGGCCGTCGACGCGTCCGCGCAGCTCACGGCGCTGGCCGAGGCACTCGGGGCGCCCGTCGCCACCACGGTCAACGGCAAGGGCGCCCTGGACGAGCAGCACCCGCTCGCGGTGGGGGCCGCGATCCGGCTGCGGGCGCTGCAGCAGGCCGCGGCCGGAAGCGACGCGCTGCTCGTCGTGGGCACCGAGCTCGGCGACTCCGACCTCTGGGCGGGACGGATCCGCGGCCGCGCGGTGATCCGCTGCGACATCGACCCGGCCCAGCTGCACAAGAACTGCCCGGCCGACATCGCCCTGCAGGGCGCCGCGGCGCCGACCCTTGCCGCGCTGCTGGCCGGGATGGACGTCCGGGCGACCGGGCCCGGCAGAGCGACCGGGGCCGAGCGGGCGGCGACGCTGCGCGCCGCCTGCCGTGCCGAGGCGATGGCCGATGCCGGCCCGTACGCGGAGATCAACGCCGCGGTGCGGTCCGCGCTGCCCCCCGAGGCGATCCTGGCCGGGGACAGCTCACAGGTGACCTACTTCGGCTCCGTGCACTTCTTCGACGTGCCCGGGCCACGCCAGTTCTGCTACACGCCCGGCTACGCCACCCTCGGGTACGGGTTGCCCGCCGGGCTGGGGGCGTCGGTCGCGTGTCCCGGGCGCCCGGTCGCGGTGCTGCTCGGTGACGGCGCGCTGATGTTCTCGGTCCAGGAGCTGGTCGCGCTGGTCGAGCAGCGGCTTCCGGTACCGGTGGTCGTCGTCGACAACGGCGGCTACCAGGAGATCTCCGACCAGCAGCGGGCGCGGTCCATTCCGCCGATCGGGGTGGCGCTGCGTTCGCCCGACATGGCCGCGCTCGCGGTGGCCATGGGCGCACACGGCGAGCACGCGTCGACAGCCGACCAGCTGCCCGCACTGATCACCCGTGCCCTCGAAGCCGACCTGCCCACGCTGATCCACCTCGACATCCGCTGACCCCTCTCGTGAAAGGAGCCCGACATGGACGTCGCCATCGTCGCTCTCTACCTGATCGCCATGATCGCGTTCGGCTTCTGGGGCAAGAGTCGGAGCACCACGCAGTCCGACTTCCTGGTGGCCGGCCGCCGCCTCGGCCCGGCGCTCTACTCCGGCACCATGGCCGCGATCGTGCTCGGCGGCGCGTCGACGATCGGTGGTGTCGGCCTGGGCTACGAGTACGGCATCTCCGGCATGTGGCTGGTGATCGCCATCGGCGTCGGCATCCTGGCGCTGAGCCTGCTGTTCGCCGGCCGGATCCAGCGGTTGAAGGTCTACACCGTCAGCCAGATGCTGGAGCTGCGCTACGGGCCGGGCACCAGCGTGCTGTCCGGTGCGGTCATGTGGGCGTACACCCTGATGCTGTCGGTCACCTCGACCATCGCCTACGCCACGATCTTCGGGGTGCTGCTGGACATGCCGAAGGTGCCGGCGATCCTGCTCGGCGGCGGCGTCGTGATCATCTACTCGGTGCTGGGCGGCATGTGGTCGATCACCATGACCGACTTCGTACAGTTCGTGATCAAGACCGTGGGCATCTTCTTCATCCTGCTGCCGATCGCCCTGGTCAACGCCGGCGGCTTCGCCGGGCTGGGCGAGAAGCTGCCGGCCGACGCGCTGTCGCTGACCTCCATCGGCACCGGGACGATCATCACCTACTTCGTGATCTACACGTTCGGCCTGCTGATCGGCCAGGACATCTGGCAGCGGGTGTTCACCGCCCGCAGCCCCGGCGTCGCCAAATGGGCCGGCACCGCCGCCGGCGCGTACTGCCTGCTGTACGCGGTGGCCGGCGCACTGATCGGAATGGCCGCCAAGGTCCTGCTGCCGGCGCTGGAGGACCGTGACGACGCCTTCGCCGCGGTCGTGGAGTCGCAGCTGCACCCGATCCTCGCCGGCCTGGTGCTGGCCGCCGCGCTGGCCGCGGTCATGTCCACCTCGAGCGGAGCACTGATCGCCACCGCGACCGTGTTCAGCCAGGACATCGTGGCCCGGCTGCGTGGCCGGGATGTCGAGGGAGACGGCAGCGAGCACGAGCACGTGCGCAGCAACCGGCTGTACGTGGCGGGCTTCGGCCTGGTCATGGTGCTCATCGCCTGCGTGCTGCAGGACGTGGTCGCCGCGTTGACGGTGGCGTACGACATCCTGGTCGGCGGGCTGCTGGTGCCGATCCTCGGCGGCCTGTTGTGGCGCCGCGGCACCAACATGGGCGCGCTGCTGGCCATGGCTGTCGGCACCGCGGCGACGCTGGTCACGATGCTGGCGCTGGGCGACATCTACGCCAACGAGCCGATCTACGTGGGCCTCGGCGTCGGTCTGCTGGTGTACGTGGCCGGCAGCCTGCTGAGCCGGCCGACGGCGCCCGAGATCCTGGCCGAGTGGGACCGCCGCAGTGCCGGCGAGCCGGTGCCCGCGGTGAGGCGCTGATCCGGACAGGCGCTGATCCGGACAGGCGTGCGCGACGTGCATCGGTTCGGTACGGGCGGCTGGCAACGGAACCGGCGCCGAGGCAACTCTGCGAGCTCGGTGATCGCCGGAACCGAACGCTCGATTCCGGGAGCCTGCGTCTCCCCTCCGTGCTAACCGGGATCACGCCCAGCGGCTTCCTGCCGCGCAGCGGAACCGGCGGTCTCAGCCACGCTTGCAGGTACGCGCTGCACCTCCCGGTCGCCCGCCGGACAGGCCGGTCGCCCAGGAACTCGCCGCGGTCACCCCTCGGCCGCCGCTGTCGGATCGAGCTCGGGCGCGTCAGAAGGGTGGGTCGGCGGATCCCGGTGGCGATGTGCCGGTCAGTGGTGGCGGTGGCGGGTCGGGCGGGTCGGGGAGGTGGTCGCGGTAGTCGTGGGGGTGGCTGGTGTAGCGGTGTCCGGTCGGGGTGACCCAGGTCAGGGCGCCGTTGTCGTGGGCGATGACTGTCCAACCGGGTTGTTCTTTGAGCTGGTGGTGTTGGCCGCAGAGGCCGTGCAGGTTGGCCGGGTCGGTGGTACCGCCGTCGGCCCAGGGCTGCAGGTGGTCGAGGTCGCTGTCGATGGCACGTCGGTTGCAGGTGGGGAATCGGCAGGTGAGATCGCGGGCTTTGACGAAGTCGTCGAGGGCGGCGGGGGGCCGGTAGACGCGGCGTCCGTGGTCGAGCAGGGCGCCGCTGACCGGGTCGGTGACCAGGCGCTTCCAGACCGCGTCCGCGGCCGCTTCCCGGGCCAGATCGGAGGGGATCGGCCCGTAGCCGACGAGTTCGGCGGGCAGGTCGCCGGCACCTGTCAGCGTGTCCAGTCCGACCACGATCTGCACCAGCGGCTTTCCGCTGTCGCGGCCACGGCGACCACTGACGCCCGGAGCAGTGTGACCACAGAACGGCCGGCCGAGGCAGCCTTGCGAGACGGCGTGCTGACGAGGTCCGCCAGTCGCGGACCCGTCAGCCGCAGCGCCGTCAGCCGCAGCGCCGTCAGCGGCAGCGCCGTCAGCGGCAGCGCCGTCAGCGGCAGCACCGCCAGCGGCAGCACCGCCAGCGGCAGCCCCGCCAGCGGCAGCCCCGCCAGCGGCAGCCCCGCCAGCGGCAGCCCCGCCAGCGGCAGCGCCGTCAGCGGCAGCGCCGTCGGCGGCAGCGGCGCCCCCGGTCGCGGCGACGCTGTCGGCGGTCCACGTCGGCTCGTGGAGCTGGTCGAGGTTGTCGAGGTCGACCACGCCGTCGAGATCGGCGGTGTCGTCGCTGTCGGGGTCGGGGTTGGTGAGGGTGAGGCGGCCGGTGATGAGGTCGACCAGGAGGTCGGCGCGGCGGGCGTCGAGGGGGCGGGGGTCGTCGGGGCCGAGGCCGTGGGCGAGTCGGGTGAGCATCTGCCAGCCGGCGGCGGCGTCGGTGGCCGACAGCAGCGCCCACAGGGTGGACATGCCGTCCTGGTCGGGGGTGATGACGACGCGGCGATCGGTGCGGGCGGCGGCGTGGCGTTGGTTGGCTCCGTCGGGGTCGACCCGCAGCACTGCTCGGCGTAGCGCGGCCCGGAACTGTGCCCAGGTCTGCCCGCCGGCCTTCGGTAGGACTCGGGCTTCGACCTGCCGGGCCTGTTCGGGGGTGAGCACGGCCAGTAGTTCGGTGAGGGCGCGGGCTTTGCCGGGCTCGATGAGCCCGTCGTGCAGCGCGGTCAGGGTGTCGGGCAGTACGTGGGTGAGGGTGACGGATTCGGCGAGTAGGGCTTTGGCGTTGAGCCGGCCGATGCCGAGGGCGAGGGCGAGTTCGTCGGGGGCCCAGCGGGATCCGGCGGCGGCGGTGGGTGCGGTGGCGGCTTCGGGTTCGTCGCCGGGGCGGCGGTGGGCGAACTCGGAGATCAGTCGGGCGCGGTTGGCGTGCACCCAGCGGGTGAGTCGTTCGAACCCGACGATGGTGTCCAGCAGTTCGGCGTCGGTGAGGATCCGTGGGTCCGCGGCGGTGTGTTCGGCGGCGACGGCGGCGTCTCCGCAGGGTGGTACCACGGCCAGGATTTCCGCGATCGACTCGATGGTGGGGTCGGGGCGGGTCAGCTCGCCGTCGAGGTCGCGGGTGTAGCCGCGGTTGCGGGCGGCGCGCTCGGTCGGGTCGATGGCGAAGGTGTCGCAGACGTCGACGCCCGTGACGGAGCCGGCGTCAACACCGACACCTCCACCGTCGCCGCTATCGAACATGTGTTCGATTCTACCCACGTGAGCCGAAACAATCAAGTTGCGAATGGGCTGGTGCTGTGGTCAGTCGTCGTCGACGAGCAGCGCCTCCAGCGCCGGCATCGCGGCGAGCAGCAGCCGGCGCTGGTTCTCGTCCAGCCGGGCCAGCCGCCGGGCCACCAGCGCCGTGCGGTGGCTGCGTACG
Organism: Pseudonocardia sp.; assembly: GCA_035557575.1. Lineage (GTDB taxonomy): Bacteria > Actinomycetota > Actinomycetes > Mycobacteriales > Pseudonocardiaceae > Pseudonocardia. The sequence continues at coordinate 46,205 of DATMDS010000071.1, forward strand.
TCGTTCAGCGCGACCGCGCCGCGGTCGGAGAGCACTATCCGCACCCCGCGCGCGTCCATCGGGTCCGGGGTGCGGATGACCAGGCCCTGCTCGTCCAGCGCGGCCAGCACCCGGCTCATCGTCGGCGCGGTCACCGCCTCCCGCCGGGCCAGCTCCGAAAGCCGCAGCGGACCGTGCTGCTCGACGGTGACCAGCGCGGAGAGCTGCAGCGGCGGGATGGTCTCGTGGCCGTCGATACGGATCCGCCGGTTCAGCCGCCCCACGGCCAGCCGCAGCCTGGCGGCGAGCTCGGTGAGCGCTTCGTCGGGCGCGTCGTCGGGCGCGTGCGCCGTCGGACTCTCCGGGGTCATCGGGACATCCTGCCAGCCGGCCCGCGGCGTGTGGCTCACACCTTCCGGAGCCGGATGCCGGTGACGCTGTGGTCGGCGCCCTTGCGCAGCACCAGTGTCGCCCGTCCCCGCGTGGGCATGATGTTGCGCTCCAGGTTCGGCGCGTTGATCTCGGCCCAGATGCCCTCCGCGCGCGCGATCGCCGACCCCTCGTCGAGTCGGGCGTAGCGGTGGAAGTAGGAGTCCGGGTCGCGGAAGGCGGTCTCCCGCAGCCCCAGGAAGCGCTCCACGTACCACCGGCGGATGTCGTCGGTGGCCGCGTCGACGTACACCGAGAAGTCGATGAAGTCGCTCACCGCGAGCGCGGTCAGTCCTTCCCGCGGCGGGGCGGCGGGCTGCAGCACGTTGAGGCCCTCGAGCAGCAGGATGTCCGGCCGGCGCACGGTGTGCACGGCGTCGGGCACGATGTCGTAGACCAGGTGCGAGTACACCGGTGCGTGCACCTCGGACCGGCCGGCCTTGACGTCGGAGACGAAGCGCAGCAGCGCCCGCCGGTCGTAGGACTCCGGGAAGCCCTTGCGCATCATCAGGCCGCGCGCGTCGAGCTCGGCGTTGGGCAGCAGGAATCCGTCGGTCGTCACCAGCTCGACCCGCGGGTGCTGCGGCCAGCGGGCCAGCAGCAGCCGCAGCAGCCGGGCGGTGGTCGACTTGCCCACCGACACCGATCCGGCCACCCCGATCACGAACGGGGTGCGCGCCGAGGTGGCGCCCAGGAAGGTCCGGTACGCCCGGTACAGCCGGCCGCCCTCCTGCACGTGCAGGGTGAGCAGCCGCGACAGCGGCAGGTACACCTCGCGCACCTCGTCGAGGTCGACCTCGTCGCCGACGCTGCGGATCTGCTCCAGCTCGCCGGCGGTCAGCGACAGCGGGGTGTTGCGCCCCAGCTCCGCCCAGGACGCACGGTCGAAGTCGACGTAGGGCGACAACGCCGCGCGCGGGTCGGTCCGGGTGCCGTTCACGAGGGGTCAACCTAGGCGTCGGCCGAGGTTCGTGGCCGCTAGAGGTGACGAGGCGCTCAGCGTGATCGGCGGGCCCGGTAGGCGGCCACGTGGGCGCGGTTGCCGCAGCCGGCGTCGCAGAACCGCCGGGAGCGGTTCTTCGACAGGTCCACCAGCACGTTGTCGCAGTCCCCCGCGTCGCAGTGACGCAGCCGGTCGAGTTGGCCGGCCCGGATGACGTCGGTCAGGGCCATCGCCGCCTCCACGGCCATCCGGGCGGCCAACGGGGCATCCCTCGGGGTCGCGTGCAGGTGCCACGGCCAGCCGTCGTGCGCCACCAGCTGGGGCAGCGCCCCGTTCGCGGCCAGCATCGCGTTCACCTCGGCGACCAGCTCGTCCTCACCCAGAGTCCACAGTGCCGCGAGCCGCGGCCGCAGCGCCCGGACCTGCTCCAGCTCGGCGCGGGTGCGCTCGTGCCGCCCGGTCCATCGGTGTTCGGCGAGGAACCGGTCCAGCTCGGCCACGGTGGTCAGCGTGTCCGGGTCGTCGTCGCCGGGGACGCTGCCCGGCAGCGTGTTGACCAGCGCGGCCACCGAGACCAGCGCCAGCTCGGTGTCATGGGTGAAGAGCACTTTGACTCCTGACAGGGGCACTGTTAGTGTCATGAGCATAACCCAGTTTCACTCATGACGAGCCAACTGTCCCCGACGAGGAGGTGCTTCATGACCCGCACGCTGTCCAGCCGGACCCGTCCGGCCCCGGCCCCGGCTCGCCCGCGCCGGCCCGGCCTGGACGTCGGTCTGCTCGTCGCGCTGGCCTCGGCGGCCGCGTTCGGCACCTCCGGCCCGTTCTCCAAGGCGCTGCTCGGCGCCGGCTGGACCGCCGGCAGCGTGGTGCTGCTGCGGGTGACCGGCGCCGCGCTGATCCTGCTGGTGCCCGCGCTGCTGGCCATGCGCGGCCGGTGGCACCGGATGCTCGACAACCTGCCCCGGATCGTGGTGTTCGGGCTGGCCGCGGTGGCCGGCTGCCAGGTGGCCTACGTCAACGCGGTGCAGCACCTCTCGGTCGGGGTCGCCCTGCTGCTGGAGTACCTGGCCGTGGTCCTGGTCGCGCTCTGGGTGTGGCTGCGCACCGGGATCGCGCCGAACCGGCTGACCTGGCTCGGCATGGTCGCCTCCGTGGCCGGCCTGGTGCTGGTGCTGGACCTGGCCGGCCAGTCGCCGCCCGCGGTCGTCGGCGTGGCGTGGGGCCTGCTGGCCGCGGTCGGCCTGGCCGTCTACTTCCTCGTCGCCGCCGCCGACGCCGATGGGCTGCCGCCGGTGGCGCTGGCCGCGTTCGGCATGGTCGTCGCCGCGGTGGCGCTGGCCGGGCTCGGCCTGACCGGGTTGCTGCCGATGACCTTCTCCGCGGCCCCGGTGCTGGTCGGGGGGCTGGCGATCCCGTCATGGCTCGCGGTCACCGAGCTGGCCGCGATCGCCGCCGCGCTGGCCTACCTGCTCGGCACGGTCGCCGCTCGTCGGCTGGGAGCCGGCGTGGCCTCCTTCGTCGGGCTCACCGAGGTGCTGTTCGCGGTGCTCTTCGCCTGGCTGCTGCTGGGCGAGCTGCCGGCCCCGGTCCAGCTGGCCGGGGGCGCGCTGATCATCGGCGGAGTGCTGGCCGTTCGGCGCGGCGGCGAGGGCGCCCTCTAGACTGGTGCGCATTCTGTCGAGGGGTGACACCGGTGCCGACCGCACGTCCCGCTGAGCCGGGTTGCAGTAGCCGGCCGGGCCCGACCCGGCGCACCATCGCTTGCCCATCCCACCCCCGCACGCCGACATGACGGTGCTGCTGTCCGTGCTCGGCCTGCTCGCGGTCGTCGCGCTCACCCTGGGCACCGCGATCTCGGTCGCGTCGGAGTTCGCGCTGACCGCCCTGGAACGCAGCCAGGTCGACGGCCACGTCGCCGAGGTCGGCGACCGCCGCGCCCACGCCGTGCAGCGGGCCCACCGCGGGCTGTCGTTCCAGCTGTCCGGCAGCCAGCTCGGGATCACGCTGACCACGCTGGCCACCGGCTACATCGCCGAGCCCGCCATCGCCGAGCTGTTCCGCCCCGGCCTGAGCGCGCTCGGCCTGTCCGATGCCATGGCCGCCGGCACCGCGACAGTGCTGGCCCTGGTGTTGGCCACCACGCTGTCCATGGTGTTCGGCGAGCTGGTGCCGAAGAACCTCGCCATCGCCAACCCGCTGCGCACCGCGCGCGCCGTGGTGTGGCTGCAGGCCGGATTCGCCGGTGCGTTCCGTTGGCTGATCACCGCCCTGAACGCCTCGGCCAACGCGATCGTGCGCCGGGTGGGCGTCGAACCGGCCGAGGAGCTGCGCTCGGCCCGCTCCCCTCGCGAGCTCAGCTCGCTGGTCCGCGCCAGCGCCCAGCACGGCACCCTGGACGAGGGCACGGCCGCGCTGCTCGACCGTTCGCTGCGCTTCACCGACCGGGTCGCCGAGGACCTGATGACCCCGCGGGTGCGGGTCGAGACCCTGGACGCCGGCGACACCGTCGACGAACTGGTCGCGCTGGCCCGCCGCACCGGGCTGTCCCGCTTCCCGGTGCACAACGGCGACCCGGACACCGTGCTCGGCGTGGTGCACGTCAAGCAGGCCGTCGGCATCCCGGCGGACGAGCGCGGCCGCGCCGTTGTCCGCGACCTCGTGCAGCCGGTTCCCACGGTCCCGGAGTCGCTCGACGGGGACGCGCTGTTGAACAGCCTGCGCGATTCCGGGCTGCAGCTGGCCGTGGTGGTCGACGAGTACGGTGGCACCGCCGGGATCGTCACCCTGGAGGACCTGGTCGAGGAGATCGTCGGCGACGTCCGCGACGAGCACGACCGGGCCGAGCTGCCCCGGGTGCGGTCCCTGGGACGGGGCCGGTGGCTGGTCTCCGGGCTGCTGCGCGATCACGAGGTGGCCGAGGCCACCGGATTCCAGATGCCGCCCGGCCCGTACGAGACGCTGGCCGGGCTGGCGCTGGCCGAGCTCGGCCGCATCCCGGATGTCGGCGACGAGGTCGTGGTGGACGGCTGGCGGGTCACCGTGATGCGCCGGGACCGGCGCCGGGTGGCCGAGCTGCGGCTGGTCCGGCCGAACACCGCCGAGCCCGCCCCGCCACCGGTGAACGGGCTGTCGCGTGTCGAGCCCGGCTCCCGCAACGCAGCGCCCCCGGCCGCGGACCGCGAGGAGGCCCGGCGTGGGTAGCGACCTGCTGGCGCTGGTGGCGGCCGTGCTGCTGCTGGCCGCGAACGCGTTCTTCGTGGGCGCCGAGTTCTCCCTGGTCTCGGCCCGCCGCGACCGGCTGGAGGCGCTGGCCGGCGCCGGGATCGGCGGGGCCGCGGTCGCGCTGCGGGCCGGGGCCGACCTGTCCCGGATGCTGGCCGCGTCCCAGCTCGGCATCACGATCTGCTCGCTGCTGCTCGGCCGGCTCGGCGAGCCGGCGGTGGCGCACCTGATCGAGCGACCGATGGTGTGGCTGGGGCTGCCCGAGGCGCTGCTGCACCCGATCGCCTTCGCCATCTCGCTGGTGCTGGTGGCGGTCGCGCACATCCTGCTCGGCGAGATGGTGCCCAAGAACATCGCGATCGCCGGCCCGGAACGCACCGCGATCTGGCTGGTGCCGCCGTTCCTGGTGTTCACCACCGTGATGCGGCCGGTGATCGGGCTGTTCAACATGATGGCCAACGGGGTGCTGCGGCTGATCGGCGTGGAGCCGCGCGACGAGCTGGAGGCCTCGTTCACCTCCGGCGAGCTGGCCGACCTGATCGCCGAGTCCAACCGGGAGGGCCTGCTGGACGACGACGAGTCCCGCCGGCTGGCGCGCACGCTCAGCTCGGTGGAGGCGACCGTCGCCGACGTGCTGGTGCGCGACGACCTGGTGACCCTGCCCGCCCGCCCCAGCGTCGGGGACGTGGCCGAGGTGGTGAACGAGACCGGGTACTCCCGCTTCCCGGTGCTCGCCGCCGACGGCGGCTTCGCTGGGTACCTGCACGTCAAGGACATCCTGGACCTGATCGACGACCCGGCGACGGCGGTCCCGGACGAGCGGGTGCGGGAGTTCCCCGCGGTGTCGGTGGACGCCCGCCTCGACGTCGCGCTGGCCGTGCTGCGGCGGGCCAGGGCGCACCTCGGTCGGGCCGTCGACGCGAGCGGCGGCACCGTGGGGCTGGTGACGATGGAGGACCTGATCGAGCACTACGTGGGAACCGTGCGGGACGCCACACACACCGAGCGGGTCAGCCGAGCCGGTGCCCGGCCCGCCAGACGGCGTACGTGAGCGGCACCCCGGGCCGATAGGCCAGGTGCGCCGCGGCGGGGGCGTCGAGCACGTGCACGTCGGCGCGCGCTCCCGGGCGCAGCACCCCGACCGCCCCGTCCCCGGTGCCCCGGCCCAGCGCCGCGGCTCCGCCCGCGGTCGCCGCCCACACCGCCTCCTGCACCGTCATCCGCATCTGCAGCACCGCGGTGGCCACGCAGAACGCCATGGACGTCGTGTAGGAGGAGCCGGGGTTGCAGTTCGAGGCGAGCGCGACGGTGGCGCCCGCGTCGAGCAGTGCGCGGGCCGGCGGCAGCGGTTGTCGGGTGCTCAGGTCGCAGGCCGGCAGCAGGGTGGCCACGGTCGGCCCGACGGCCAACGCGTCCACGTCGGCGGCGGACAGGTGCGTGCAGTGGTCCACGCTGGCGGCCCGGTGTTCGACCGCGAGCCGCACCCCCGGCCCCGCCCCGAGCTGGTTGCCGTGCACCCGCAGGCCCAGCCCGTGCGCGGCGCCGGCCCGGAGCACCGCCGCGCCGGCTTCGGCGTCGAACGCGCCGCGCTCGCAGAACACGTCGATCCAGCCCACGTGCGGGGCCACCGCGTCCAGCATCGGCCCGGTGACGCAGTCCAGGTACTCCCCCGGGTCGGCGCCGGGTGGCACCACGTGGGCGCCGAGGAAGGTCACGTCGTCGACCCCGGGATCGGCGGCGGCGACGGCCGCGGCCCGGCGTTCGTCCTCGACGGTGAGGCCGTAGCCGGTCTTGGTCTCCACCGTCGTGGTGCCCTGCCGGGCGGCTTCGCCGACGTGCCTGGCCAGGGTGGCGGCCAGCTGCGCGTCGGTGGCCGCCCGGGTGGCCTCGACGGTGACCGCGATGCCGCCGGCGGCGTAGGGCTGCCCGGCCATCCGGGCCGCGAACTCGGCGGCCCGGTCGCCGGCGAACAGCAGGTGGGTGTGCGAGTCGACCCAGCCGGGCAGCACCGCCCGCCCCGCGGCGTCGAACACCGCGTCGGCGGCGGGCGCGCCGCCGGCGTCGCCGACCCAGGCCACCCGGTCGCCCTCCAGCACCAGAGCGGCGCCGGAGCGGGTGCCCAGCTCCGGGTCGTGGGTGGTCAGCTCGCCCACGTTCGTCACCAGCGTGCTGCGCGGCGAGTCGCTCACCCAGCCACCCTAGGACCAGCCCGCCCGGCCCCAGCCCCGGATTCCCCCGCCGAGACGCGAGCGAACGGCACGTTCGCACGAACCTATCGTGCGAACGTGCCGCTCGTGCGGTTCAGGGGGCGGGTACCGGCTGCGCCCAGGCTGCGCTGATCGCGGCGGCGAGCAGCGGACCGGGCTCGCCCAGCTCGACGTGCCGGCCGTCCCGCACCAGCACCTGCCCGCCGACCACGACGGTGTGCACGTCCGCGGCGCCCGCCGCCAGCACCAGCTGGGCCGGGTCCGCGCCGGCCGTGCGCGCGGAGTCCCGGCGTACCGCGACCAGGTCGCACGGGGCCCCGCCGGCGAGTACGCCGCCGGGCAGCCCGAGCGCGTGGTGCCCGCCCACGGTCAGCGCGCTCACCAGCTCCGCCGGGGCGAACCGGCCGCGCTTCCCGCTGCGCAGCCGCTCGCCGTACTCCACGGCTCTGGCCTCTGCGAACGGGTCGACGACGGCGTGCTGGTCGGAGCCGAGGGCCAGCGGGCAGCCGGCGTCGGCCAGCTCCCGGGCCGGGCCGATGCCGTCGGCCAGGTCCGCCTCGGTGGTCGGGCACAGGCAGACGACGGTGCCGGTGCCGGCCAGGGTCGACCGGTCGTCGGCGTCGACGTGGGTGGCGTGCACGACGGTGGTGGTCGGGCCGAGCACCCCGGTCTCCGCCAGCAGCCGGGTGGGGGAACAGCCGTAGGCGGCCCGGCAGTCGGCGTTCTCGGCCGGCTGTTCGGACAGGTGCACGTGCAGGGGCCGCGACCCGACGACCTCCCGCACCCGGGCCAGCGCGTCCGGTGGCACGGCCCGCACCGAGTGCACCGCCGCGCCGTCGCCGGCCCGCCCGGCCGCGACCCGCTGCGCCCAACCGTCGAACCCGCCGTGCCCGAAGCGCTGCTGCGCCGGGGACAGCGCCTGGCCGGGGCCGCCGGCCAGGTAGAGCGTCTCCAGCAGCACCAGTCGGACGCCGACCCGGTCCGCGGCGGCCCGCACCGTGTCCGACAGCCCGGGCAGGTAGTGGAACTCCCCGACCGCGGTCCACCCGGCGCACAGCATCTCGGTGAACGCGGCCGTGGCCAGGGCCAGGTAGCGGTCCGGGTCCAGCCGGGCCGCGAGGGCGTACATGGCGTCCCGCCAGGTCCAGAACGTGCCCCCGCCCGCGTGGGTGCGCCCGCGCAGAGCCCGGTGGAAGGCGTGGCTGTGCGCGTTGGCCAGGCCGGGCAGCACGCACCCGGCCAGCCGGTGCGCGGCCGGTGGTGCGGGTGCGCCGGGGGTCACCGACGTGATCACGCCGTCCCGGTGCTCGATCAGGACGTCGAGGGCCGGTGCCCCGTCGAGCCAGGCCAGCTCACACCAGAAGGACGAGGGCGTCACCCGCTCGCCGGGCCAGCTCACCGCTTTCCCTCGCTGCGCTCGGTCAACCGCTTCGCGGAGGCACTGCGACACCGTTCGCTCGCATGCTCGCTCACCGGGCCAGCTGCCGCAGCACCGCGGTCAGCGCCCGCACTCCGGCCGCGCAGTCGTCCGGCTCGGCGTGCTCGGCCGGCGCGTGGCTGATCCCCGTCGGGTTCCGCACGAAGATCATTCCGGACGGGACGTGCGCGGCCAGCACCCCGGCGTCGTGACCGGCCCCGGTCGGCACCTGCGGCGCGTCCCCCAGCAGCGCGGCCAGCTCGTCGCGCAGCGGCGCCGGGAAGTCGACCCGGCCGCTGGACGACTCCTCGACGATGTCCAGCGTGCAGCCCTCGGCCGCCGCCAGCCGGTGCGCGGCGGCGGCGATGGCGTCCACCGTGGCGCGCACCCGTTGCTCGGTGTCGTCCCGGGCGTCCAGCCAGAAGTCCACCGCGGACGCTATGACGTTGGTGCCGCCCGGGGTGGGCCGCAGCCGGCCCACGGTCGCCCGGCTGCCGTGCTCGACGGCGATCTCCCGGGCCGCGAGCACCGCGCCGGCGGCGGCCGGCATCGGGTCCCGGCGGGCGTCCATCGCGGTGGTGCCGGCGTGGTTGCCCTGCCCGGTGACGCGGAACCGCCAGCGCCCGTGCGCAACGATGCCGGTGGCCACCCCGACCGCCGCCCCGCTCGGGGCGAGCAGCGTGCCCTGCTCCACGTGCAGCTCGACGAAGGCGCCGATCCCGGCCAGCAGTTCGGGTTCGGCGCCTGCCCGTTCCGGGTCGAGCCCGGCCGCGCGCATGGCCGCGGCCAGCGGGATGCCGTCCGGGTCGGTGCGGCGCAGCGCGTCGGCGGCCGGGAGCGCCCCGGTGAGCAGCCGCGAGCCCAGGCAGGGCAGCCCGAACCGGCCCCCCTCCTCCTCGACGAACACGGCCACGGCCAGCGGCCGGGCCGGCGCGAACCCGGCGGCCCGCAGCTCCCGCACCGCGGCCAGCGCGCTGGTCACCCCGAGCGGGCCGTCGAAGGCGCCGCCGCCCGGCACCGAGTCCAGGTGCGACCCGGTGACCAGCGCGTCCGGGCCGCGGCGGTCGTCCCACCAGGCCCAGATGTTGCCGTTGCGGTCGGTCTCGGGCTGCAGACCGACCCGCTCGGCCGCCTCCACGAACCACTCCCGCAGGGTCAGCTCGGCGGCGGTGAAGCCGTGCCGGGAGTAACCGCCGCGCACCGGGTCCCGCCCGATGTCGGCCAGCTCGCCCAGCATCATCCCGACAGCCTAGTAGCGGTCGCCGGCCGGTTCGCCGAGGTCCGTCTCCCCGCCGCGCCGCATGGGGATCGGCAGCGCCGCCGCATCGGCTGCCGCCGCGGCTTCCGGGTAGCCGGCGTCGACGTGCCGCAGCACTCCCGTCGCCGGGTCGTTGCTCAACACCCGGGCCAGCTTCTGCGCGGCCAGCTCCGTGCCGTCGGCCACGCTGACCTGACCGGCGTGGATCGAGCGCCCGATCCCCACCCCGCCGCCGTGGTGGATCGACACCCATGACGCCCCCGACGACGCGGAGACCAGCGCGTTCAGCAGCGGCCAGTCCGCGATGGCGTCCGAGCCGTCGGCCATCGCCTCGGTCTCCCGGTACGGCGAGGCCACCGAGCCGCAGTCCAGGTGGTCGCGCCCGATCACGAGAGGCGCCGCCACCCGCCCGTCGGCCACCATCTCGTTGAACCGCAGTCCCGCCTTGTCCCGCTCCCCCATCCCGAGCCAGCAGATCCGGGCCGGCAGCCCCTGGTGCTGCACCCGCTCCCCGGCCAGCCGGATCCAGCGTGCGAGCGACTC
>DATMDS010000072.1:0-10087 GCA_035557575.1 Pseudonocardia sp.
TCGGGCCAGGTCCCGCTGCGCCGGTCCTGATCCGGTTCGGGTTCGGCGCGACGGCGGCGAGCACGCGGCGGCTGCGGCGCGCGCCGGCAGCGTGGTCACGCCGGCACGCCCGGAACCGTGACCCGGATCCGGCTGCTCGGCTGCGGGTCCGGGGACTGCACCACCGCGATCCGGCCGCCGTGTAGCTCGACCGCCCAGCGGGCGATGGCCAGCCCGAGGCCGGTGCCGCCGCCCACCGGCCGCTCCCCCCGGGTGAACCGGTGGAACACCCGCTCCCGGTCGGCGGCGGCGATGCCCGGCCCCTGGTCGTGCACCTCGATCATCAACTGCTCCCCCGCCGGCCGGGCCAGCACGGTCACCGTGCCACTCGGCGGGCTGTGCCGGGCGGCGTTGTCCAGCAGGTTGATCAGGACCTGGTGCAGGCGAGCCCGGTCCACGCTGGCGGCCAGGTCCGCGGGGGCGACGTCGATCGCGAACGTGACCCCGCGACCGGACACATCCGCCGTGACCTCGGCCTCAGCCACCGCGCCTGCCACGAGGTCCGCCACCTCGACGATCTGGGGCCGCAGCGCGACCGCGCCGGCGTCGAGGCGGGACAGGTCGAGCAGCTCGGTGACCAGCCGGCCGAGGCGCTCGGTCTTGGCCAGCGCCGTGGCCAGGGTGGCCGGGTCCGGGCTGGCCACGCCGTCCACCACGTTCTCCAGCACCGCCTGCAACGCCGCGATCGGCGTACGCAGCTCGTGTGAGACGTTGGCGATCAGCTCCCGGCGCTGCTGGTCGGCCGCGGCCAGGTCGGCGGCCATCTGGTTGAACGCGGCCGCGAGCTGGCCCACCTCGTCACGCGAGGTGGCCCGCACCCGGCGGGAGTAGTCGCCCCTGGCCATCGCCCGGGCCGCGGCCGTCATCGCGCGCAGCGGGCGGGTCATGCCGTGGGCCAGCACCTGCGCGGTGAGCAGCACGATCACCACGGTGAGCACCGAGATCGACGCCGGCGGCAGCCAGCGGTACTCCCACCACAGGTAGGCCGCCCCGGCCCCGCCGGACGCCAACAGCAGCACGCTGATCTTGAGCTTGACCGAGCCGAGCGGGTCCAGAGGCCGGGGCAGCAGCTCGACCATCGACGAGGCCCGCTCCGCAAGGCTGCTCATCGCTCTCCCTCGCTGCGCTCGGTCGGCCCACCGGTGGACGTCTCGGCGCGCAGGCGCTGCGACACCGATTCGCTCGCACGCCCGCTCATCGTGGCGTCTCCAGGGCGTAGCCGACCCCGTGCACGGTCCGGATCAGGCTCGGTCCGAGCTTCTGCCGCAGCGCCTTGACGTGGCTGTCCACGGTGCGGGTGCCGGTGCCGTGCGTCCAGCCCCACACCTGCGCGAGCAGCGCCTCCCGGTCGTGCACGACCCGCGGCCGGGCGGCCAGGAACAGCAGCAGGTCGAACTCGGTCGGCGTGAGGTGCGCCGACTCCCCTCGGCAGGCCACCCGGCGCTGCGCCGGGTCGATCTCCAGGTCGCCCAGCACGATGCGGCCGTCGTCGACCTCCTGCTCGGCCGCCCGCTCGACCCGGCGCAGCAACGCGTGCACCCGGGCCGCGAGCACCCGGATGGAGAAGGGCTTGGTCAGGTAGTCGTCGGCGCCGACGCCGAGCCCGACCAGCACGTCGGTCTCGGAGTCCCGCGCGGTGAGCATCAGGACCGGGACCGGACGGGCGGCCTGGACGCGCCGGCACACCTCGAGCCCGTCGAAGCCGGGCAGCATGACGTCCAGCACGACCAGGTCCGGCTCGGACGCCGCGGCCAGCGCCACCGCGGCCGGCCCGTCATGGGCCACGTCGACCAGGAAGCCCTCGGCCCGCAGCCGGGCCGCGACCGAGGCGGCGATGGTCGGCTCGTCGTCCACGACCAGCACCCGTCGTTGCGTCATGCGGCGACACTAGGGGCCGGGCGTGCCCGGATCCGGGACGCGGTGTGAAGGTCCTGTGCAGGTGACGCCGGCGCGCAGCGGGCTCCGGGTGGGTACCGTGCGAGGCATGGGTGCGCCGGTTCGCCCGCACGTCGCGGAGCCGCGGACACGCCGCCCCGCGGCAGCACTGCGGCCGTACCTGAGCAGCTACATCGGCTACCACCTCGAGCCGCAACCGCCGAGCGTGCACCAGGGCGTGGCGTCCGGGCACTTGACGCTCCTGCTCTGCCTGGACGGCACCCTGCGGCTGCTGGCCAACGCCGACCGCAGCAAGCCGCCCGGCACGTTCGTGGCCATGGCCAGCGGGCTGCACAACGGCCCGGCCGAGATCGGTATGGGCGAACGGCAGACCGGGCTGCAGCTGCAGCTGACCTGGCGCGGGGCCCGAGCGTTGCTCGGGCTGCCGGCCGCCGAGCTGGCCGGCGACACCGTGGACCTGGCCGCACTGCTCGGCCGGCGTACCGACACCCTGCTCGACCGACTGGCCACCGCGACGACCTGGGCGCAGCGGTTCGACCTGCTGGACGTCGAACTGCAGGCCATGGCCGACGCCGGGCGGGCCGACCGGGGGGTACGCCCCGAGGTCGGCCACGCCTGGGACCGGCTGCAGCGCACCGGCGGCAACCTGCGGATCGCCGAGCTGGCCGACGAGGTCGGCTGGAGCCGCCGGCACCTCGCCGCGCAGTTCCACGCCGAGACGGGCCTGACGCCGAAGGGCGCCGCCCGGGTGATCCGTTTCGAGCGGGTCTGTGATCGGCTGCGCGGCCCGAACCGGCCGGCGCTGGCTGCTGCCGCCGCCGACGCCGGGTACGTCGACCAGGCGCACCTGTCCCGCGACTTCCGTGAGCTGGCCGGCAGCACGGCCACCGCCTGGCTGCGCGAACGGCTCCCGTCCGCGGAGCTCGACGAACCCGGGACCGTCGTTCGCTCCTGACGCCCGCCCGCTCGGGCCCATGATCAGCGCGTGCGGTACCGCAGACGCACCGGGGCACCGGAGGCACCGCGGGCGGCGATCATGCCGGTTCGACCGCGCGGGAGCCCGCCGCAGGCGCGGCCCGGGCGGCACCGGCCCGACTACTCGTCCTCGTCGTCGGAGGGGTCCGCCCCGCCACCACCGCGCAGCAGCCAGATCACCCCGTCCAGCTCGTCCGGTTTGATCAGCACGTCGCGCGCCTTGGAGCCCTCGCTCGGCCCGACCACCCCGCGCGACTCCAGCAGGTCCATCAACCGGCCGGCCTTGGCGAAGCCGACCCGCAGCTTGCGCTGCAGCATCGACGTCGACCCGAACTGCGAGCTGACGATCAGCTCCGCCGCCTGCACCAGCAGCTCCAGGTCGTCGCCGATGTCCGCGTCGATCTCCTTGGCCTCACCGGCCTTCTGGGCGGTCACGCCTTCGGTGTACGTGGGCTCGGCCTGGTCCTTGGCGAACGAGACGACGGCGGAGATCTCGTCGTCGCCCACATAGGCGCCCTGCATCCGGGTCGGCTTGCCCGCGCCCATCGGCAGGTAGAGCCCGTCACCCATGCCGATCAGCTTCTCCGCGCCCGGCTGGTCGAGGATGACCCGCGAGTCGGTGAGCGACGAGGTGGCGAAGGCCAGCCGGGACGGCACGTTGGTCTTGATCAGCCCGGTGACCACGTCCACCGACGGCCGCTGGGTGGCCAGCACCAGGTGGATGCCGGCGGCGCGGGCCTTCTGGGTGATCCGCACGACCGCGTCCTCGACGTCACGCGGGGCGGTCATCATCAGGTCGGCCAGCTCGTCGACGATGCACAGGATGTACGGGTAGGGCCGGTACTCCCGCTCGCTGCCCAGCGGCGCGGTGATCTCCCCGGAGCGCACCTTGCGGTTGAAGTCGTCGACGTGGCGGACCTTGTTGACCTGCATGTCCTGGTAGCGCTGCTCCATCTCCTCGACCAGCCAGGCCAGCGCGGACGCCGCCTTCTTGGGCTGGGTGATGATGGGGGTGATCAGGTGCGGGATGCCCTCGTACGGGGTGAGCTCGACCATCTTCGGGTCGATCAGGATCATCCGCACCTCGTCCGGCGTGGCCCGGCTCAGCAGCGACACGAGCATCGAGTTGACGAAGCTGGACTTGCCGGAACCGGTGGAGCCGGCCACCAGCAGGTGCGGCATCTTGGCCAGGTTGGCGCACAGGAAGTGGCCCTCGATGTCCTTGCCCAGCCCGATCACCAGCGGGTGCTGCTCGGCCCGTGCGGTGCCGCTGCGCAGCACGTCGCCCAGGCGCACCATCTCCCGGTCGGTGTTGGGCACCTCGATGCCCACCGCCGACTTGCCGGGGATCGGGGCCAGGATGCGCACGTTGTCGGTGGCCACCGCGTAGGAGATGTTCTTGGTCAGCTGGGTGATCTTCTCGACCTTCACCGCCGGGCCCAGCTCGATCTCGTAGCGGGTCACGGTCGGGCCACGCGTGAAGCCGGTGACCTGCGCGTCCACCGAGAACTGGTCGAGCACACCGGTGATCGACTCGATCATGGCGTCGTTGGCGCTGCTACGGGTCTTGGGCACCGGCCCGGTGGGCAGCAGGTCGCTGGGCGGCAGCCGGTAGGGCGCATCCCCCGCGGTGGGCTGCTCGAGGGCGATCCGCAGCTGCTCGCCGGTCGGCGGGCCGGGGTCGGGCACCGGTTCGGCCGGCGGGTTCGCCACCACGGCGGCCGCCGGCTTGCGCGGCCGTGAGCGCGGCGGCGGTGGTGTCTCGGTCGCGGCCGGCCCGGCCTCGGCGTCGGTGCCGGCAGTGTCGCCGGATGCGCCGTCACCGTCGCGGTAGACGTCGGCGACCCGCGAGCCCTGCCGGCGCCGGGACGGGCGGCGCAGCGGCTGCGGCTCCGCCTCGGTGACCGGGTCCGGCGCGGCCACCGACTCCGTGCCGTCCTCCTCGGCGGCGACCTCGTGGCCGAGCAGCCGCCGGATCCCGTTCGGCACCTCGCGCACCGGAGTGCCGGACAGCACGAGCAGCGCGTACCCGGTGAGCAGCACCAACACCGGGGCGGCCACCCACGCGGTCAGCCCGGAGGCCAGCGGGGTCGCCGCCAGGTAGCCCAGCGCTCCCCCGCCCTCGGCCCAGCGGGCCGCCTCGTCGGGGCGGCCGGCGATCAGGTGCACCAGGCCGAGCACGCCCAGCGCCGCGAACAGCGAACCGAGCGCCATCCGCGGCCGGACGTCCGGGCGGGCCGTGCGCACCATCAGCAGCACCCCGGCCACCGCCAGCAGCAGCGGCAACACCACCGCGCCGCGGCCGACCACGAAGCCGATCCCGGTGGTCAACCAGCGGCCGACCGGTCCCCCGGTGCCGAACCAGATGCCGGCGGCGCTGATCACCGCCAGCACCAGCAGCACCACGCCGAGGCCGTCCCGCCGGTGCGCCGGATCGATGTCCCCGGTGCGCTTCACGGCCCGGCCCACACCCCGCCCGAGCCCGAGCAGGCCGCGGCCCACACCGTCGATGCCGCGGTCGATCAGGTCCGGGCCCTTGCGCTGCGCGGGCCGGCGCCGCCCACCGGCCGGGCGGGCAGGGCGCCGCCGCGGCGCGCGCGCGCGGGTCACCGTGGGCCACTCGACACGCCCCTCCGCGGGGGTCACTCGCGTCGGGGCTCCGCTGCGGCCCGTGCCGCGGGGGGTGGTGCGTCCTGGCATGCGGCCACGGTATCCCCGACTGCCCCACCGGCCCCGGGCGACGCACCGGCATCCCGCACAGCGTGCCGCCTCGTGTCGCGACGCACATCCGGTGGTCGACGCGTTCGCACCGTGCGCGCTCGCTAGCTCTCGGTAGCTCCTACCGATGCCCGTGCTGGTGCGGCGCGGTGCACTGGTCGAGCTCAGCGACCACCACGCGACGAAGGAGAAAGTCATGGGCAAACCCGATGTGCTGCTGCGACTCAACGGCTCGGCCATCTGTGCCGGCGTCGAGCGCATGATCGTCCCGCAGGGCGGCGCGCACGTTCGAGCGGCCGAGATCCGGATACCGGCCGCGTTCACCCAGCGGCCGACGGTCACCGCCACGTGCCACGCCCGTTCCGGACCCGGAACCATCGGCGCCGTGTTCGGCGTCTTCAACATCAAGGTCAACCGGCTGAGCGACGACGAGACGCAGGTGGCCATCCAGGCGACCAACGTGCAGAGCGGGGTGCCCGTCGAGGGCGACTTCGACTGCGACTACGTGATCATCGGCGAGCTCGCCTGACCGGGCGCTGCCGGGCCGGCACCGGCGGTCGCCGGCCCGGCCGCGTTCAGCTCAGGTGGACCCAGGCGCCCTCCGACGGCACCCCGGCCAGGCTCACGACGACCAGCAGGTACCAGCCGGGCGGCGCGATCGCCGGGTCTCCGGGCACCGCCAGCTCGACCGTGTCCGGCCCGGCGAGAGCCATCGGCAGGTCGATCAGCCGCTGCTCGGAGTCGGCGGAGTGGGTGGTCGCACCCGGGCGCAGCAGGCTGGCCTCGCGCAGCTCGGCCGGCATGACGTCGGCGTCCAGGGACACGGTCAGGGTGTCGCCGTGACCCACCTCGGTCGTCGCCGGCGCGATCACCGGCCGCGGCCCGGCGAACAGGTAGGGCGGCCAGAACACCTCGATGCGCAGCTCCTCGTCGGTGCGCTGCGGGTTGGACCCGGCGGTGACCACCCTGCCGTCGGGGGTGAGCAGCGCCACCGAGTGGTAGAGCCGGTCCACCCGGGACGCGGCGGCGGGCCGCCACGCGTTCAGGTCCGGGTGGTACATCTCGGCGTGCGGCGAGACGTGCTGGTGGCTCTCCTCCATCCCGGAACCGCCGTTGACCAGCACCGTGCGGTCCGGCAGCAACGTGGCGCACAGGTGCATCCGCGGGTGGTGCATCGGCGGCCCGGGCACGTAGACCGGATGCGCGGCCGCCAGGTCGGTGATCGCGGTGCTCGCCGTGGTGCCGACGGCGTGGATGTCCGCCCCGCCGCCGCCGATGATCATCACCCGCTGGTCCTGGGCCGGCGGCAGCAGCACGCTGGCCGCCTGGTTGCGGAACCCCGGCTCGGGCAGCCCGGCGACCTCCGCCACCGTGCCGGCCACCGGATCCCAGATCGACGGTCGCTGCCCGTTGTTGGCCCCGTACTGCCCGCCGCTGTAGAACAGCCGGCCGTCGGCCAGCAGGAACAGGTGCGCGTACATCGGCCAGGGCGGGGAGGTGGGCAGCGCGGTCCAGCCGGCCCCGTCGTAGCGCTCGGGGACCAGGCTGAGGAACCCGTCGGCGCCGAGCCCGGAGACGGCGAGCACGTCGCCGTCGGGCTGCGCGACCAGGCTCGGGTACCAGCGGCCCTGGCCCATGTGCGGCTGGGTGATCCAGGCGCCGGCGTGCCCGGTCGGGCTGGCCGCGTCGGCCGGCCCGGCGGTCTGGTCGAACAGGACGGCCTGGGTGAGCCCGGCGAACGGGTCGTAGCGTTCGGTGCCGCCCGCGGCCAGCAGCCGCCCGTCCGGGGTGTGCGCGTGCCCGCAGCAGAACAGGTCGACCGGCGTCGCCGGGGCCGACAGCACCGGCCGCGGGTAGTGCCACACCCGGGTGCCGTACTGGTGGGCCGCGGCGGCGTCGGGGTTGTTGCTGGAGCCGGCGAACAGCAGCACGCTACCGCTGGGCAGCAGCGCGGCGTGCACCGCGAGCACCCCGGAGTCGATCTCCAGGAGGCGCCAGGCGCCCTCGGCCGGCGCCGTGGCCAGGTCCGTCTCGACCGGCAGGAACCGGTGGTAGCCGACGTTCTGCCCGACCGGCGCGTCGACCGCCAGCACCGCCAGCTCCGGCTCCCCGTCGCCGTCGAGGTCGGCGAGGTCGATCCCGAGGCCCTGGTTCTCCCAGAACGGCCAGTCGGGCACGTCCGACCAGGGTCCCCAACCGTCGACCGGGCGGCCGCCCTGCAGCCGCCAGCCCACCGAGTACCGGGCCCGGTTCTGCCCGGCGGGCGCGTCGACGACCGCCACCACCAGCTCCGGCGTGCCGTCGCCGTCCAGGTCGCCGGCCGCGATGCCCACCCCGGCGTTGTCCCCGACGCCGGTACCGGCCGGCCAGTCCGGCACCGCGGTCCACGGCGTCCAGTCGGACGCGGTGCCGTCGGCGGCCAGCGACGCGCTGCGGTAGAGCCCGATGTTCGGCCCGACCGGGGCGTCGGCGATCAGCAGCACCAGCTCGGCAACGCCGTCGCCGTCGATGTCGGCGATCGCGCAGTCGGCGCCCTGGTTCTCCCAGAACGGCCAGTCCGGCACCGGCTGCCACGGCCCCCAGCCGCCGGTCACGGTGCCGTCGGCGGCCAGCCCGCGGCCGACCCGGACCAGCCCGATGTTGGGCCCCTCCGGCGCGTCGATCACGAAGAGCACCAGGTCGAGCGAGCCGGAACCGTCGAGGTCGGCGAGCGCGATGCCACCGCCGGCGTTCTCCCAGAACGGCCAGTCCGGCACCCGCTGCCACGGGCTCCAGCCGTGGGTGGGCACCCCGTCGACCAGCCCGCGCCCGACCCGGAACAGTCCGGCGTTCGGCCCCGCCGGCGCGTCGATCATGAACACGACCAGGTCCGGCAGCCCCGATCCGTCGAGGTCGCCGACGGCGATGCCACCGTCGACGTTCTCGTGCGGGAGCCAGTCGGGCACCGGCGTGAACGGCGTGATCATCGGCCCACCCTTCGCTGTGCGGGGGAAGTGATACCAGTCGCGGCCGGTTCCGGGGAGAGGATCGGGCGGAGCTGTCCCGAATGGCCCATCGACCCCCTCCCTGGCGGATGCCGCCTCGGTCCCAGGACGCTGGACGGTGTCGCCGTCCGTCCAACGCCCGGGGCGGGCGGGTCAGGGCCCGGAGCCGCCCTGGTCGTAGCGGCGCAACACCATCCAGGTGGTGGTGCGCACCGTCTCCGGCCAGCCCTGGACCCGGTCCAGCAGCGCGTCCAGCTCGGTCGCGGTGGCCGCCGTGGCGCTCACGATCAGGTCGTACTCACCGGTCACGGTCTCGATGTCGCCGAAGCCGGGCAACGCTGCGAGCCGGCGGGCGTAGCCGGCGACGTCCGGGGTGCGGATCACGATCCCGACCCGGGCGCGGTGCGCCGCCGCGGTGTCGGGCAGCCGGACGTCGGCGCGGTAGCCGTGGATCACCCCGACCCGCTCCAGCCGTTGCACCCGGGCCAGCACGGCCGTGCGCGACAGCCCCACCTTCCGGCCCAGGTCGGCCATGGTCGACCGGCCGTCCGCGGCGAGCAGCACCAACAGGCGGCGGTCCAGCTCGTCGAGCTGACGATCCGTCGGCGGCACGCATCACATCGTGGCACTTCGCAGCGGAACCTCGACGCTCGGTGTCGTGCCGCCGTGACGGCCGCTGCGGACAATGGAGCGATGGTTGCTCCGGAGCACGTCCACGAGACCCTGCGCCGGCACCTGCTCGTCGACGGCTTCGACCTCGTGCTGGACACCCGCGCCAGCCGCGGCTCCTGGCTGGTCGACGCCCGTGACGGCAGCCGCCACCTGGATCTGTTCAGCTTCTTCGCCTCCGCCCCGATCGGGCACAACCATCCGGCGCTGGCCGACGATCCGGCACTGCGCGCCGAGCTGGCCGAGATCGCGCTGATCAAACCGTCCAACTCGGACGTCTACACGACACAGCTCGCCGAGTTCGTGGAGACCTTCGAGCGGGTACTGGGCGACCCGGCGCTGCCGCACCTGTTCCTCATCGACGGCGGCGCGTTGGCCGTGGAGAACGCGCTGAAGACCGCGTTCGACTGGAAGCGGCGGCACAACGCCGCGCACGGTCGGCCCGAGCACCTGGGCACCCGGGTGCTGCACCTGCGCCAGGCGTTCCACGGCCGCAGCGGCTACACCCTGTCGCTGACCAACACCGATCCGCGCAAGACCGCCCTGTTCCCGATGTTCGACTGGCCGCGCATCGACGTGCCGGCCATCCGCTTCCCGATCGACGTCGGCGCCGTACAGGCCGCCGAGACCCGGGCCCTCGACCAGGCGCGCGCCGCGTTCGCCGGGCACCCGCACGACATCGCCTGCTTCATCGCCGAGCCGATCCAGGGCGAGGGCGGCGACAACCACATGCGCGCCGAGTTCCTGCAGGCCATGCAGCAGCTGTGCCGGCAGCACGACGCGCTGTTCGTGCTGGACGAGGTGCA
>DATMDS010000073.1:0-6557 GCA_035557575.1 Pseudonocardia sp.
CTGCACCGCGGGGGCAGTATCGGTTGGCCGACGGCCATCGGGGCGGCGCTGCCCGGGCTGCTGCTGGCCGCTCGCCATGCTGCATCCCGGCCACCTGGGTCGGCACTGGCAGGATCGGGGAGGTGCAGAGCCTGTCCAAGGGGGCCAACGCCCCGCTCCCGTCCGGTCCGGTGTCGGTGGACGTCACGGCGAGCGCGCCGGTCGACATCTCCGCGCTGCTGCTGACCGCCGACCGCAAGGTCCGCAGCGACGCCGACTTCGTGTTCTACAACCAGCCGCAGGCGACCGGGGTGCGGTACCGGCCCGACGGTGTCGACGTCGACCCGGGTGCCGTCGACGCGCAGATCGAGTGCGTCGTGGTGACGGCCAGCCTGGACGGCAGCGGCCCGGCCACGTTCGGCGGGCTCGGCAACCTCCGGCTGGGCATCGCGGTGGCCGGGGCCCCGGTGGCCGCCTTCGAGCCGGACGGGCTCGGCCCGGAGACCGCGCTGCTCTGCGTGGAGATCTACCGGCGCGGCGGCCAGTGGAAGGTGCGCGCGGTCGGCCAGGGCTACGCCGACGGGCTGGCCGGGATCGCCACCGACTTCGGGATCACCGTGGAGGAGCCGGCCGCCGCCGCGCCGCCGCCGCCGCCACCACCGGCCAGCACGAAGATCAACCTCGACAAGGGTCGGGTGTCGCTGGCCAAGCGGCAGACCGTGTCGCTGACCAAGACCGGGGCGCCGCCGCTGCGCCGGGTGGCGATGGGCCTGGGCTGGGACCCCGCCGCGCACGGCCGCAGCATCGACCTGGACGCCTCGGCGATCGCGATCGACGGCCGCGGTCGCAAGCACGACTCGGTCTGGTTCATGAGCAAGAGCGCCTACCGCGGGGCGATCGAGCACTCCGGGGACAACCTGACCGGCGACGGCGCCGGCGACGACGAGACGATCACCGTGACGCTGGACGCGCTGCCGGCCGACGTGCAGGCGATCGTCTTCGTGGTCAACTCGTTCCAGGGGCAGAAGTTCACCGAGGTGCGCTCCGCGTACTGCCGGCTGCTGGACCTCGACACCGGCGCCGAGCTGGTCCGCTTCGACCTGACCGAATCCAAGCCGCACACCGGCGTGGTGATGAGCGTGCTGCGCCGCAGCGTCGACCAGCCGCGGGGCGGCACGTGGGAGATGACCGCGATCGGCGAGTTCCACGACGGCAAGACCGCGCGCGCCATGTACGGCCCCGCCGAGCAGGTCGTCCGAGGACTCGCCGGTTCCTGAGCCCGCCGCCGGATCCGGCGGCGCACTCCATCCCGACGACCACGGCGCCCGGCCTGGCTCCGTTGGGTTCGGTTGACTCGGCCGGTCCCGCGTGCCACCGTCCGAACAGATCATTCGACGAGGAGAGTGCGATGAGCGACGACGCTGTCGAACTGACCGAGGAGACGATCTTCACCTGGGGGGCCCCGCCGCTCAAGTTCGGCGCCGGCGCCACCGACGAGATCGGCTTCGAGATGTCCGGGCACGGCGTCGGCCGGGTCCTGATCATCACCGATCCGGGGATCAGCGCCCTCGGGTATCCGCAGCGCATCGCCGACAACCTGCGCCGCTACGACATCGAGTCGGAGATCTTCGACGGCGTGCACGTGGAGCCGACCGACGACTCGATGAACAAGGCCACCGAGTACGCCCGGGTGCAGGGCCCCTGGGACGGGTTCGTCGCCGTCGGCGGCGGCTCGGCCATCGACACCGCCAAGGCGATCAACCTGCTGACCAGCCATCCCGGTGAGCTGATGGACTACATCAACAAGCCGATCGGGAAGGCCAAGGTCCCGCCCGGTCAGCTCAAGCCGCTGATCGCGGTGCCCACCACGGCCGGCACCGGCTCCGAGTCCACGGCGATGTGCGTGCTGGACATCCTGTCCATGAAGGTCAAGAGCGGGATCAGCCACTGGCGGCTGCGCCCCACCCTGGCCGTGGTCGACCCGCTGCTCACCATGTCGCTGCCGCCGGAGGTGACCGCCGCGTCCGGCATGGACATCGTCTGCCATGCGGTGGAGAGCTACACCGCGCGCTACTACACCAGCTTCGACCGCAAGAAGGCCGAGGAGCGGGTCACCTACTGCGGCTCCAACCCGGTCTCGGACCTGTGGTGCGAGAAGGCGATGGGGCTGCTCGCCCAGTCGTTCCGGACGGCGGTGTTCGAGGGCAAGGACAACGTCGAGGCGCGCTCGAACATGATGATGGCGGCCACCTTCGCCGGCATGGGTTTCGGCAACTCCGGGGTGCACATCCCGCACGCCAACGCCTACCCGATCGCCGGCATGGTCCGCGACTACCGGCCGGCCGGCTACCCGCAGGACGAGCCTATGGTGCCGCACGGCCAGTCGGTGTCGCTGACCGCGCCGGAGGCGTTCCGGTTCTCCTTCGAGTCCGCCCCGGAGCGGCACCTGCGTGCCGCTCAACTGCTGGGCCCCGATGCGGAGAAGGCCAACGACCCGAAGGAGCAGCTGCCGTCCGTGCTGACCCGGCTGATGCGGGACATCGACATCCCGAACGGGATCGGCGGCGTCGGCTACACCGAGGCTGACGTGCCTGACCTGGTGCCCGGCACCATGAAGCAGCAACGCCTGCTCGCCACCTGCCCGCGCACCCCCACCGAGGACGACATCGCCAGCATCCTCACCCACTCGGTCGAGAACTGGTGACCGCCGCCTCGCCCGCGCTGCCCGTCCCGCCCGCCCCGCCCGCCCACCCACCTGAACGAACGGCACTGTCGTACGAACCTATCGTGCGAAAGTGCCGTTCGTTCGGTGTGCTGGGGCCGTGAGCGACGAACTGGAAGCCGCGTTACGGGCGGCGGTGCGCGGCGCGGTGCGGTTCGACCGCGGCACCCGGGCGATGTACTCCGCGGACGCGTCGAACTACCGGCGGGTGCCGATCGGGTACGTCGCCCCGCGCGACACCGACGACGTCGAGGCCGCGGTCGCCGTCTGCCGGGAGCACGACGTGCCGGTGCTGCCCCGCGGCGCCGGCACCTCGATCGCCGGCCAAGCGGTGAACACCGCGGTCGTCCTGGACTTCACGAAGCACCTGCACCGGGTGCTGGAGATCGACCCGGAGGCGCGCACCGCCCGCGTCCAGCCCGGTCTGGTCCTCGACGAGCTGCGCGCGGCGGCCCGGCCGCACGGGCTGACGTTCGGCCCGGACCCGTCCACGCACAACCGCTGCACGCTCGGCGGGATGATCGGCAACAACGCCTGCGGCTCGCACTCGGTGGCCTGGGGCAAGACGGTGGACAACGTGCACGCGCTCGACGTGCTCACCTACGCCGGGGAGCGGCTGACGCTCGGGCGCGGCCCGGCCAGCGGCCGCATTCCCGACGCGCTGCGCGGGCTGGCCGACCGGCTCGGCGACCGGATCCGAGCCGGCTTCCCCGATCTCACCCGCCGGGTGTCCGGCTACAACCTCGACCAGCTGCTCCCCGAGCACGGGTTCGACCTGGCCCGGGCCATGGTCGGCACCGAGGGCACCTGCGCCACCGTGCTCGGAGCGACCGTCCGGCTCGTCGAGTCCCCGCCGGCCAGGGCCCTCGCGGTGCTCGGCTTCCCGGACGCCTACACCGCCGCCGATCACGTGACGGTGATCCGCGAGCTGGGCCCGCTCACCATCGAGGGCATGGACGCCGGGCTGATCGCCGCCCTGCGCGCGTCGAACCCGGTGGAGACGGCCTCGCGGGCGCTGCCGGAAGGCGGCGGCTGGCTCTACGTGGAGACCGGGGGCGGCACCCGGGCCGAGGCCGAGGCGGCCGCGCACGCCGTCGTCGCGGCGATGAAGCCGTACGGCCCGACCAGCGTCGTGGTCGGCGATCCGGCGGGCATGAAGGCGCTGTGGCGGATCCGGGAGGACGGCGCCGGCATCCTGACCCGTTCCCCGGACGGCGGCGAGGCCTGGCCGGGCTGGGAGGACGCGGCGGTCCCGCCCGAACGCTTCGGCGCCTACCTGCGCGAGTTCGACGCGCTGCTGCGCCGCCACCACCGCCGGGGCGCCTACTACGGGCACTTCGGCGACGGCTGCCTGCACGTCCGGATCGACTTCGACCTGCTGACCCGGGCCGGCATCGCCGACTTCCGCTCCTTCATGATCGACGCGGCGGACCTGGCGGTGGCCCACGGCGGGTCGCTGTCGGGCGAGCACGGCGACGGCGTGGCCCGGGCCGAGCTGCTGCCCCGGATGTACCCGCCGGAGATCATCGTCGGCTTCGCGGAGTTCAAGGGCATCTGGGATCCCGCCGACCGGATGAACCCGGGCCGGGTCGTCCGCCCGGCCCGCCTCGACGAAGACCTGCGCGTGTTCGTCGGGCTGCCGACGCTGCGGAACGAGCCGGTGTTGGCGTTCGCCCACGACCGCGGCTCGTTCGCCCGGGCCACCCGGCGCTGCCTGGGCGTCGGCAAGTGCGTCACCGCCGACGGCGGGGTGATGTGCCCCAGCTACCGCGCCACCGGCGAGGAGCAGCACTCGACCCGCGGCCGGGCCCGGCTGCTGTTCGAGATGGCATCCGGGAGCCTGATCGACGACGGGTGGCGCTCCCCGGAGGTGGCCGAGGCGCTGGACCTGTGCCTGTCCTGCAAGGGCTGCAAGCGCGACTGCCCGGTCGGCGTGGACATGGCCGCGTACAAGACCGAGTTCCTGGCCCAGCGCTACCGCCGACGGCTACGCCCCCGCTCGCACTACTCGATGGGCGCGCTGCCGCGCTGGTTGCGGCTGGTCCGGCGGCTGCCCGCCCGGGTGGTGGACGTGCTCAACGCCGCCGGCCGCAGCCCGCTGGCCGCGGTGGCCAAACGAATTGGTGGGATCGCGCCGGAGCGACCGATCCCGCCGGTCGCCCGGCGCTCCTACACGGCGGGTCGCCGCGCTCTCGCGGCCCGCACCGGACCGGCGCCGGCGTCCCTCAGTGCCGGCTCGTCCGGCCCGGCGGCCTCGTCGGTCACCGGCCCACCCGACCGTGGCCGGGTATTGCTCTGGGCCGACACGTTCACCGACCACTTCGACCCGCACATCGCCGCCGACGCGGTGGCGGTGCTGCAGGCCCTCGGCTACACCGTCCAGCTGCCGCCCCGCCCGGTCTGCTGCGGACTGACCTGGACCTCGACCGGACAGGTGGCCGCCGCCCGGCGGGTGCTGCGGCGCAGCCTGCGGGCCGTCGAGCCGTGGCTGACGGCCGGGATCCCGGTGGTCGGCCTGGAGCCGTCCTGCACCGCCGCGTTGCGCGCCGACGCCGCCGAGCTGCTGCCCGACGACCCGCTGGCGGCCGCGCTGCCCGGTGGGGTGCGCACGTTCGCCGAGGTGCTGGCCGAGCACGTCGACGAGCTGCGCTCGGCCGCGCGCGGGCCCGACCGCCGCGCCCTGGTGCAGCTGCACTGCCACCAGCACGCCGAGCTGGGCAGCGACGCCGACCGCGCGGTGCTGGCCGCGCTCGGGGTCGACGCGCAGGTGCTGGACTCCGGCTGCTGCGGGCTGGCCGGCAACTTCGGCTTCGAGGCCGGGCACTACGAGGTGTCGATGGCGTGCGCCGAGCGGGTGCTGCTGCCCGCCGTGCGCGCCGCCGATCCGGACGTCGCGGTGCTGGCCGACGGGTTCAGCTGCCGCACCCAGCTGCGTCAGGCCGGGACCCGGGAACCGCTCCATCTGGCCCAGGTCGCCGCCGCTCGACTCGGTCTGTAGGTGTCACTTCAGTCACATCCGTCACTTGAGTCACACAATCCGGCACTTCTTGTACACGGCTGAGCAGTCCAGTCCGGGCCCTTACCTGCGATGTCCACTGCGACGGTGTGGGGCAGTGCGGGCGGGCGGTGGACGGCGTGGCACGGGTGGGTCGGTGTGCGACTCGGGGTCGGGGTGGACGGTGGGGGACCAACCGTTCCCGCCGTCTCCGGGGTGCGGCGGCGGTGGGAGCGGCGCTGGCTGTCGTGGCGCAACTCCCGCTGCTGGTGGGGGCGCCACCGGCCGTGGCCGCGGCGGTGGTCGCCGCCGAGCCGCCGGTGGCGAACCCGGATCCGGTGGCCACCGGCCTCGACGCGAACCTGGAGATCTCCCCGGTCGCGAACGACAACCCGGGGCCGTCGGGTTCGCTGCTCGTGCCGACGTCGGTGCGGCTGCTGAACGGGACGAGCCCGGTGACGGCGCTGGGCGTGCCGGGGCAGGGCATGTACACGGTGAACACCTCGACCGGAGCGGTCACCTTCGATCCGCTGCCGACCTTCTCGGGTCCGGCGACGCCGGTGTCGTACGTGGTGACGGACGAGAACGGGGTCAGCGCGACCTCGTTGATCGTCGTCGCGGTCAGCGCCGCCGCCACGGCCGGCGCACCCCCGACCACGACGACGGGGTCGGCCACGACGACGGGACTGCCGGCCACGACGACGGCGCCGCCGACGACGACCACGGCGCCGCTGACCACGGTGCCGCCGACCACGGCGGCGCCCGCGGGGCCGGTCGCGAATCCGGATCCGGTGACCACGAACCTCGACACGCCGCTGGAGATCTCGCCGCTCGCGAACGACGTCCCGGGTCCCCCGGGTT
>DATMDS010000074.1:0-5085 GCA_035557575.1 Pseudonocardia sp.
TCATTCCACCCTTATGACCCCCCACAGGCCGTTCTCCACCGACCAGCGGAACGCCCCGGAACGGTAGGCGTGGTCGCCGGGGTGCTCGGCGCGCAGCTCCAGGTTGTGCGCCGTCCCCGCGGTGAGCCCGGACAGCACCCCGAGCATCGGCCCGTCGTCCACCCAGCGCGCCGCCGGCCAGGCCATGCCGTGCACGGTGAACGTGTGGTTGCGGGGCTTGTCGGCCGCCCCGAGCAGCCGCAGCCACAGCACCTGCCCCGTCTCGGCCGGCCAGATCGGGGTGGGCGGGGAGTTGCGGTCCAGCACGACGGCGGGATGGGCCATCGCGCACCGGTAGTTGATGCCCTTCTGACCGGCGTCCTCGGCGTCGGCGCCGGGCTCGACGTCGGGCACCGGCAGGTTCGGCTGACCGGCCACGAAGTGCCGCAGCCCGTCCTGCACCAGCAGCACCTGCTCGTTGGCCACCAGGTTCCCCTCGCCGTCGACGAGCAGGGCGTGCGGGCCGGTCCAGGCCTGGTCGTCCACGTCCAGGTTCTCCGGGTCGGCATCCGGGTGGATCGGGGTGAGGTCGGCCGGCTCGACGACCAGGGCGCCGATCAGGCCGTGGTGGCGGTGGTTGCGGAGGTCGGCCATGTCGTGCAGGTAGCAGACCTGGCCGGGGCCGTCGGTGTGGCTGGCCGGGGCCAGCTGGTCGTCGGCGTACCACCAGTACTCGCGCCAGTTCGGCTCGTCGTGCGGGTGACCGGGGCGGTGCCGGAACACCACGGTGCCGCCCTCGTGCTCCCCGTGTCCCCCACCATCGTCCAGCTCCGGGTCCGGACGGCTGGCCACCGTCGAATCGGCGTTGCGACCCACGAAGGCGCCGTCGTCGCTGACCACGTCGTAGCTCAGCAGACTGGGGTGCAGCGACACCCGCGGCGAGACCGTGCGCCGGTCCGGCTGGCCCAGCTCATCGTCGACGTGCTCCAGCGGCAGCCGGGGTGGGTTCGGCTCCACCCCGAACCGCGGCTGGACGCGGGACCGGTTCTCCCAGCCGGCCTCGTCCGGGAGCACATCGTTGATCAGCATCACCCGTACCCACTCGCCGGGATGGGCGCGCAGCACCAGCGGCTCCCCGGTGCGCCGCACCCCGACCGGGTGCCGGGTGATCCGGTCAGAGCCCTCCTTCAGCAGCCGGTCCTGGTAGCCGTCGGCCAGCTCGTAGATCAGCCCCCACGGGTCGGTGAGCGCGGTGCCGTCGTAGCGGTGCTCGATCCGGCTGGCGACCACGACGAACTCGCGAACCCCCGCAGCCCCGCTGCCCCATTCCGGCGCCGGGTGCGGCGGAACCGGCCGGGCGGTGCGCAGCTGCTCCAGCGCGACGCCGGGGCGGTCGGTCAGGTTGGGCAGCGGCGGCAGCTGCGCGAAATTCTCCGCGCTGGGCAGCAGCGAGCGGACCAGGCCCCAGCAACCCAGCCACAGATCGTCCATCGCCGAGAACAGCCACAGGTGGTCACCCGGCCCGTACGGACTCGCCTCCGCCGGGTCGAGGTCGAGGGTGAACACTTCGGAGATGCCCAACGTCTGCTGGTTGACCAGCGGCGACGCGTTGTTGTGCCACTCCTGGCGCCAGCGCAACCCGTGCGTCTGGAAGCTGTGCTGCTCCTCGTGCGAGCCCTGGATGAGCCGGATCCGCAGCCGCTCGCCCGGGTAGGTCCGCACGATCTCGGTGTCCGGCTCGCCCTTGCGGTGGCTGAACCACTCCGACGGGTCCCGACCGCGGAAGGTGAGCGGGCTGCACCGGTAGTTCACCGCCATCACGCCCGGGTCGTCGAACCCACCCAGCTCGCCGGGCGGGTTCAACGGCCGGCCGGACCGGTTGTAGAGCGGCACGAAGTCCCCGACGCCCAGGCCGGCCTCGCGGTAGGGCGGCAACCCGCTCTCGGCCGGCGGCACCACCACGGCCTGCGCCCCGGACCAGGCGATCGTCTCCTGATCCGGTAGGTGCCACTGGGAGCCGAACGGCTCGGCGATCAACGCCGCGAACATCCCGTGCTTCTGCCGGTAGTTGGCCAGCAGGTGGTCGTGGAAGAAGCAGGGCCCGAACTCCTCGTCGACCACCCAGCGGTGCAGGCCCACGTTGGGCGGAAGCGGGGCCGGCCCGTCCAGCGGCACCGCCTCCCGGCAGCTGCCCCCGGACAGGTAGTTGAACCCGGTCGAGGAGCCGTCGGCGGCCAGCACGTCGAACTTCACCAGATGCACGTGCAGCCCGCACTCCACCGGCAGCTGCGGCAGGTCGAAGTGGTCGGCCGGGATCGAGCCGAGCTCGTTGTGCATGCGCAGCTCGACGATGTCGCCGTGGTTGGCCCGCGGGTAGAACGGCGCGATCGTCCGCGGTGGCGGTGTGTGCGATGTGGTGGAGATGATGTCGCCGTGCTCGTCCAGCTGGCTGATCGAGATTCCGGTCAGCTGGTAGTGGTGGGCCTGCCGGTCGTGCCAGCCCTGGCTGTTGTACTCGGCCCGGCCGGAGCGGACCGCGATGTCGTAGCTGACGATTCGCGGCGGCGGCAGCCCGACCTCGGCGTTCCAGCACACGGAGTCCCGGTCGAGGTCGACGAACAGCATGCCGCCGCGCGGCCGGGCTACCACACCCGGCGCGAACGCGGCCGCCTCCAGGTCGCTGTGCAGCGGCATCTGCAGCAGTCGGCGCCGGCCGACCGTGAACTCCTCGATCACCGCGGGTGGCGGAGGCGCCTTCTGCGGGAACCGGGCGTCGATGAACCAGGGGAAGCCCGGTTCGCTAGCTGTGGCCGGGTCCGGGAGGCGCCCGGGTAGCGGCTCCAGGTTGTGGCACGGGGTGCCGTCCGGGTACGACGGGTGCCGCACCCCGTCCACCCGGTGGTCGAAGCTGCGCCACAAGCCCCACATGCCGTGATGGAAGTGCGGGTAGAGGTGGCAGTGCCAGATGATGTCGCCGGGTGCCCGCTGGCGGCTGCCGGCCCCGTAGAGCGGGTCGATGGTCACCGCGCCCTGCGGGCCGATGGTGATCGAGTCCAGCAGCTGGGAGCCGCGGGGCTTCCCGGCCTCCCACTCCGACGGGCGCGCGGTGTCCTGCGGGACGGCGTGCCACTGGTGCACGTGCAGGTGGAACACGTGGGTCTCCTTGACCCCGCCGTGCACCAGCCGGATCCGGGCCGGGTCCCCCTTGTAGGCGCGCAGCACCGGGATCGCCGGGTCGCCGAACAGCCACGAGCTGTGGTGCTGCTCCTCCCCCGCGACCCGCTCCAGGAACTCCCCCTCCGGGGTGCGGGCGACGTGGAACAGTTCGGTCAGGTCGTCGTCGATCTCGATCCGGACCGCGGAGAAGTCGACGCCCTCCTGGTCGACCGGCGGCTCTTCGCTGGTCAGCTCGGCGTAGCGGCGCATCCGGTGCGGCAGCCGGTTGGGCATCGGCTCGGCGCGGTAGGAGATCGGCATCACCGAGTGCTCGCCGACCAGGTGGAGTCCACTATGGATCTCCGGCTCGTCGTGGAGGAAGATCGTGTACTCGCGATGGCTGCGGGGCACCTCGTCGGAGTGGAAGTCGATGAAGGCGAGGTGCTCGTCGGTGTCGACCGGCTCGCCGGGCATCAGGACGTCGACGTCGAGCCCGTCGGCGAAATCGGTCCCGGTCAGCAGCTCGGCGGTCTCCGGGTCGCGCCAGGTGGCCCCTTCGGGCTCCACCACGAACGCGCCGAACAGGCCGTGCACGTTGCTGCCCGCCTCGGTGCCGCGCACGTCGCCCATGTCGTTGAGCACCCAGACGCCCTCGTGCCGGCCCTCCCAGCGGTAGATGTGCGTGCGCCCGAAGCCGACGGTGCTGTCGCCGAGGCGACCGGGCCCCGACGCGTTGCGGCCGACGTTGGCGCCGTCGCCGTAGATCACCCCGTCGCCGGAGCCGGCGAGCACGCCGTTGGCCCGCACATAGGTTCCGCCGAGGCCCTCGCCCTGCACGTGCAGCCCGACCCGGCGGCCGCGCACCTGGTTCTCGAAGTGCACCTCGACGGTGTCGCCGCGGGCGGCGCGCAGCACCAGCGGGCGCACCACCGGGATCGGGCGCAGCGGGTTGAACCGGTCGTAGTGCGGGGTCGCGGCGGCGAGCCCGCGCACATCGTCCTCGTGGTCGTTGAGCAGCAGCCGCCGGACCCGCTGCTGGCCCAGCCCGGACTGCGCGGCCAGCGCGTCGATCACCGGGTCGTCGACCTTGATCTTCTTCAGCCGCTCCTCGATGGCCGCTGCGGTCGCCGTCAGCCCGGCCTGCCAGTGCACGGCCCAGGCCAGCCGGGTGGCCCGACTGGGACTGAGCCGGTCGATCTCCCCGTCGGTGAGCTCGTCGAGCGCGGTGAGCAGCTCGTCGACGGTGCGGCGCAGGTTCTCCTCGACCGTCAGTGCCCGCGGGGACCGCCGCAACCGCTCGCAGTCGGAGTCGCAGTCGTGGTCCGTGCAGTCCTCGGGGACGTCCTCGGCGCCGGCTTCCAGGTGCGGCCCGACGGTGGGCTCGTCCTCCGGGTCGGCGTCGATGTCGCGGCCGGCGTCGTCCTCGTCGCCGACCCGGTAGTGCAGCAGGTGCCGGTCCTCCTTCGGGCCGGCCAGCAGTTTCTCCCGCATCCGCTCGTAGCGTGCAAGTCCGTCCACCACGATCTGCATGAGCTGGTGGCGCCGGTGCAGCCGGGGCAACAGCCGGTGGTCGGCCTCCCAGTGCGCGCGGGCCCAGTCCAGCAGCGGCCGGTAGGCGCGCAGCGTGTAGAGCAGGCCGTTCGGGTCGTGGTCGCCGTCCTTGTCGTAGACGATCGGGAACTCGAGCGCCACCACGTGGTAGGTCAGCTCAGGCATCGGGACTCCTTGGTCGGTCCGGCCCAGGACGTCGGATCAGGACGTGGCGATCACGGCAGCGGGAACAGCTCGACGAGCAGCAGGGCGGTGCCGGCGCCGACGGCGGCCACGCCGGCCGGGCGGACCAGCCGGCGGCCCCAGCGGGTCAGCCGCTCGGCCGCCATCAACGCGGTGAGCACCACCATGGCCGGCAGCGCGGCGGCCCCGGCGACGAACCCCGCGGCCATCAGCGCC
>DATMDS010000075.1:0-14765 GCA_035557575.1 Pseudonocardia sp.
CGCAGAGGAAGTGGATCAGGTGCGACACAGCAGGGATGCCGACATGTTCGGGCAGGCGGCCCACAGCCCGTCGATCTTCGAGCTGACCAGGCAGCTCGGCGAGGACGCGGAACGCATGGTGGATTTCTGCATCCCGTGCAATCCCTACTTCCCGACGCCGGAGATGTTCGACGAGCTGGCCGCCAACCTGGAGTCGGTGCTGAAGTTCTACCCGAGTGACAGCGGGCAGATCGCCGGCCACCTGGCCCGGGTGCTGGGGCTCAACCCGGCCACCATCGCGATGTCCAACGGCTCCACCGAGCTGATCACGTGGATGGACCATCTCTGGATCACCAGCAGCATGGCGGTGCCGATCCCCACGTTCGGCCGCTGGACCGACCAGTCCATGGAGACCGGCAAGCGCGTCGACATGTTCCTGCTGCCCGAGCGGGCCGGGTTCGCGCTCGACCTGGACGCCTACCTGGAGTTCATCCGCGCCCGTGGCTCGCGGGTGGCGGTGCTGTGCAACCCGAACAACCCCGACGGCGGCTACCTGCCGCGCCGGGACGTGCTGCGGTTCCTGGACGAGCTGACGGATCTCGACCTGGTGGTGGTCGACGAGTCGTTCATCGACTTCATGGACGCGGAGCAGGACGGCTCGGTGGCCCGCGACGCCACCATCAGGCCGAATGCGGTGGTGCTCAAGAGCCTGGGCAAGAACTTCGGGCTGCACGGGATCCGGTTCGGCTACCTGGTCGCCAACCCGGCACTGGCCAGGAAGATGGCCGCGACGCTGCCCAAGTGGAATCTCAACTCGCTGGCCGAGACGGTCGTGTTCATGCTGCGCGACCACACCGAGGCCTATCGGGCGAGCTTGGCGCGGCTGTCGATGGACCGCTACCGGATGGCGATGGAGCTGTCCCGGTTGCCGGAGCTCACCGTCTACCCGTCGCAGGCCAACTTCCTGCTGGTCAAGCTGGCCGACGGGATCGACGGCTCCGAGCTGCGCGACTACCTGCTGGGCGAGCACCAGGTGTTCGTCCGCGAGTGCGGCAACAAGCTGGGCATGAGCAGCCAGTTCCTGCGGTTGGTGGTGCGCCCCGAGCCGGACGTGGACCGGCTGGTCACCGGGATCCGCCGGTTCACCCGGGCCCGGCGCACGCCCGAGCGGGTGCTCACCGTCGCCTCCCTGGTCAGCCGCAACGCCTCCTGACCACCGAGCCGGCCGGCGTTCCGAGCGAACTGTCGGAGCGGGCGCATAACGTGGAAGCCGTGAGCGACGTTCCCCACCCCGGCTGGATCCGCAGGCTGACCGGCGCCTGCCTGCGGCATCGCGGGGTGGCCGTGGGTGCGCTGGTGGTCTCGGTGTTCGGGGTCGGGCTGGAGGCGGTCGTCCCGCTGCTCACGCGGGTGGCCGTGGACGATGCCGTGGCGGGCTCCACGGCGCGCCTCGGCCCGGTGGTGGCGGTGATCGGGGTGCTGGCGCTGGTGCGCTTCGGCACCGCGTTCCTGCGCCGCTACCTGGCCGGCAAGCTGGCCCTGTCGGTGCAGCACGACCTGCGCCGCCAGGTGTTCGCCGCGGTGCAGCGGATGGACGGGCAACGCCAGGACGCGATGCGCACCGGGCAGGTGGTGTCGCGGGCGATCACCGACCTGCAGCTCGTGCAGTCGCTGCTGTCGATGGTGCCGCTGACCGCCGGCGTGGTGGCGCTGGTGCTGGTCGCGGTGGCCGCGATGGCGTGGCTGTCGCCGCTGCTCACGGTGGTCGCGCTGGTCATGCTGCCGGCGGCCGCCTGGATCACGATGAGGGCCCGCGCCGGGCTGTTCCCGGCCACGTGGTCGGCCCAGCAGCGCGCGGCCGACATCGCCCAGCACGTCGAGGAGACGGTCACCGGGGTCCGCGTGGTCAAGGGCTTCGGGCAGGAGGCGCGCGAGGTCGCGACGCTGGAGCGGGCCGCCGGTCGGCTGTTCGCGGAACGGATGCGCGCGGCCCGGATGACGGCCCGGCTGAACCCGACGCTGCTCGCGCTGCCCATGCTCGGGCAGGTCGCGGTGATCGGGTTCGGGGGCTGGCTGGCGTTGACCGGCTCGATCTCGCTGGGCACCTTCCTGGCCTTCACCACCTACATCGCGCTGCTGGTCGGCCCGGCCCGGCTGATCGGCTCGCTGGTGGTCAGCGCCCAGCTCACCCGGGCCGGGGTGGAGCGGGTCAACGACCTGATCGACTCCCAGCCGGACGTGGTGGACCCGGCCGAGCCGGCCACGCTGCCGGCCGGGCCGCTCGGGATCGAGCTGGACGGGGTGCGCTTCGGCTACACCCGCCGGGAGCCGGTGCTGAACGGCGTCACGCTGCAGGTCGCGCCGGGGGAGACGCTGGCGCTGGTCGGGCCACCCGGCTCGGGGAAGTCGACGGTGGCGCTGCTGCTGCCCCGCTTCTACGACCCGCAGGCCGGCGAGCTGCGCCTGGGCGGGGTGCCGCTGCCCGCGCTGCGGCTGCCGCAGCTGCGCGGCGAGCTCGGGCTGGTGTTCGAGGAGGCGTTCCTGTTCTCCGACACCATCCGGGCCAACATCGCCTACGGCCGCCCCGACGCGAGCGACGCCGAGGTCGAGGCGGCCGCGCGCGCCGCGCAGGTGCACGGGTTCGTCGAGCAGCTGCCCGAGGGCTACCGCACGGTGGTCGGCGAGCGCGGGCTGACCCTGTCCGGCGGGCAGCGGCAGCGGATCGCGCTGGCCCGGGCCGTGCTCACCGACCCGCGGGTGCTGGTCCTCGACGACGCGATGTCGGCGGTGGACAACCGGACCGAGGCCGCCATCCAGGAGACCCTGCGCGAGCTCACCGCCGGGCGCACCACGCTGCTGGTGGCGCACCGGCGCTCCACCCTCGCGCTGGCCGACCGGGTCGCCGTGCTGGACGCGGGCCGCGTGGTCGACGTCGGCACCCAGGACGAACTGAGCGCCCGCTGCGCGCTGTTCCGTCGGCTGTTCGACACCGCGGAGCTCGGCCGGGGGGCCAGGTCCACCGACGCGGATGCGGTGACGCCGGAACTCTGGCCGCAGCCCGCGGTCGCGGGGCCGGCCTCCCGCGCCACCCGGGCGGTGACCGCCGGGGTGGGCGGGCCGGGCGGGGTCGGGCGCGGACCGGGCACGGCCGGGGTGGCCGACGCGGTACCGCCCACCCCCGAGCTGCTGGCCGCCGTCGAGGCGCTGCCGCCGGCCGGGGAGGCCCCACGGCTGGCCGGCCAGGCCCCGACCGCGCCCGATCCGAACTTCCGGCTGGGCCGGCTGCTGCGACCGGTGCGGGGGTTGATCGTGCTCGCCGTGCTGCTCATCGGCATGGACGCGCTGGGCACGCTGGCCTTCCCGACGGTTGCCCGGTGGGCCGTGGACGGCGGGATCACCGCCGGCTCGACCGGCACGCTGTGGGCCGCCGCGCTGGTCGGGCTCGGACTGGTGGCGGTCGGCTGGCTGGTGGTGGCCGCGCAGACCGTGGTCGCCGCCCGGGCCGGGGAGAGCCTGCTCTACCTGCTACGGGTGCGCAGCTACGCGCACCTGCAGCGACTCGGGCTGGACTACTACGAGCGCGAGCTGTCCGGCCGGATCATGACCAGGATGACCACCGACGTCGATGCCCTGTCGACGTTCCTGCAGACCGGTTTGGCCCAGGCGGTGGTCAGCCTGCTCACCATCGGCGGGGTCGCGGTGGCGCTGCTGCTCACCGACGCCGAGCTGGCTCTGGTCGCGCTGGCCGTGCTGCCGGTGCTGGTGGTGGCCACGGTGCTGTTCCGGCGCAGCTCGGCGCGGGCCTACGCCGAGGCCCGGGAGAAGGTCAGCGTGGTCAACGCGGACCTGCAGGAGAACGTCACCGGAGTCCGGGTCGCCCAGGCCTACGTGCAGGAGCACCACAGCGCGGGCCGGTTCGGCGCGCACAGCGACGCCTACCGGCGCT
The DNA here is from genome assembly GCA_035557575.1 of Pseudonocardia sp. Lineage (GTDB taxonomy): Bacteria > Actinomycetota > Actinomycetes > Mycobacteriales > Pseudonocardiaceae > Pseudonocardia. The sequence goes on from DATMDS010000075.1 coordinate 3,926, forward strand.
CCCGGATGCGGGCGCAGCGGCTGATCGCCACCTACTTCCCCTTCGTCGCGCTGTTGTCGGACGTCGCCCAGGCCGCGGTGCTCGGGGTCGGGGCCGCCCGGGTGGCCGGCGGCGACCTGACCCCGGGCGTCCTGACGGCCTTCCTGCTCTACCTCGGGCTGTTCTTCGCGCCGGTGCAGCAGCTCTCCCAGGTGTTCGACGGTTACCAACAGGCCAGGATCGGGCTGGTCCGGATCGGTGAGCTGCTGCGCACCCCCACCTCGGTGCCGCCGGAGCCGATCGGCGATCCGGTGCCGGTGCCGCCGCGACTGCGCGGCGAGGTGCGGCTGCGCGACGTCGGGTTCCGCTACCGCGACGCCGACGCCCCGGCGCTGTCCGGGGTGTCGCTGCGGATCGCCCCTGGCGAGACCGTCGCCCTGGTCGGGGCCACGGGCGCGGGCAAGTCGTCGCTGGTCAAGCTGTTGGCCCGGTTCTACGACGTCGGTTCCGGTGCGGTGCTGGTGGACGGGGTGGACGTGCGGCGCTACCCGCTGGCCGACTTCCGGCACCGGCTCGGGATCGTGCCGCAGGAGCCGCACCTGTTCACCGGTGACGTGGCCGGCAACATCGCCTACGCCCGCCCGGACGCCACCCCCGCGCAGATCGAGGCGGCCGCCCGCGCGGTCGGGGCGCTGGAGCTGGTGCGCGGCCTGCCCGGCGGGTTCCGGCATCCGGTCGGTGAGCGCGGGCAGGGCCTGTCCGCCGGGCAGCGCCAGCTTCTCGCGCTGGCCCGGGCCGAGCTCGCGGACCCGGACCTGCTGCTGTTCGACGAGGCCACGGCCGCGCTCGACCCGGCCACCGAGGCCGCGGTGCTGGCCGCCGGCGACCGGGTCACCGCCCGGCGGACGGCGGTCGTGGTGGCGCACCGGCTGGCCACCGCGGCCCGGGCGGACCGGATCGTGGTGCTCGACGGGGGCCGCGTCGTCGAGCAGGGCACGCACGCGGAGCTGCTCGCCGCCAACGGTGCCTACCGGGCGCTGTGGCGGGCGGGCGATCTCGCCGCGGCGTAACGCCGTGTCGCCGGCCGACGACTTCGGTCACGAGAACAGGTGATGATTCCGGGATTTCTGCCCACTATCGGGCAGAAGTTTGGATTTCGCGGGGAGTGAGGGCACGATGCGTGCAGTGTCCGTCGCTGCTCACGATGACCTCGTCGATCATCTGGCTCGTTCGACCCTGCTCAGCCCGAACGAGGCCTCTCGTGTCGTGGCCGAGATCGTGGGCTACTTCGCCGAGTCCGTACCGGAGTTCGTCCGTCGCCGGCACGCGGAGCTGAAGCGCCGCGGCCTGACCAACGACCAGATCTTCGCCGTGCTCGATGCGGAGATCACGAGCAGACGGTTCGCCGCCCTCCCGCTGACCGCCCGTCAGCTGCGACGGATCGTCTACGGCTGAGACCGGCCCCGACCCGCGCAGGACCACCTGCGCCCAGACCTGCGCGCCGACCGTGCGCGAGGAAGGAATCGAGTATGTGCGGCATCGTCGGTTACGTGGGCGCCCAGGACGCCGCCCCGATCCTGCTCGCCGGCCTCGGTCGGCTGGAGTACCGCGGCTACGACTCGGCCGGTCTCGCGGTCAGCACCCGCAGCGGGTTGAAGATCCGCAAGGTGAGCGGCCGGGTCGCCGACCTCACCGCCGACCTGCCGGCGCGGTTCAAGGGCTCGCCCGGCATCGGGCACACCCGGTGGGCCACCCACGGTGAGCCGTCCCAGGAGAACGCCCATCCGCACACCGACACCACCGGCCGGATCGCCGTCGTGCACAACGGCATCATCGAGAACGCCGACGAGCTGCGGGCCAAGCTGATCGCCGACGGCATCGAGTTCACCTCCCAGACCGACACCGAGACCGTCGCGCACCTGGTCGCCGCCGCGTTCGCGGCCGGTGCGTCCGACCTGGAGCAGGCCGTCCGCCAGGCGCTGCGCCAGGTCGTCGGCGCCTACGGGTTGGCGATCATCGACGCCGAGCACCCGGACCGCATCGTGGTCGCCCGCAACGGCAGCCCGGTGCTGCTGGGCGTGGGGGACAAGGAGATGTTCGTCGCCTCGGACGTGGCCGCGCTGATCGGCTACACCCGCCAGGTCGTCTACCTCGACGACGGAGAGCTGGCCACCATCACCGCGGGCGGCTACCGCACCTTCACCCTGGACGACCGGTCGGTGCCCAAGAGCCCGTCGACCATCGACTGGGACGTGGTCGGCGCCGAGATCGGCGACCACGCGCACTACCTGATCAAGGAGATCAACGAGCAGCCGAAGGCGATCAGGCGGGCGCTGTCCGGACGCATCGACGAGCGCTTCGACACCGCGCACCTGGGCGGGCTCAACCTGACCGTGCGCGAGGCCCGCGAGATCAGGCGGGTGAAGATCCTCGGCTGCGGCTCGGCCTGCTACGCCGGCGACCTGGGCGCCCAGCTGATCGAGGACCTGGCCCGGGTGCCGGCCACCGCGGAGGCCGCCTCCGAGTTCCGGTACCGCAACCCCGTGGTCGAGCCGGACACGCTCTACGTCGCGGTCAGCCAGTCCGGCGAGACCATCGACACGCTGGCCGCGGTGCAGGAGCTGCAGCGCAAGGGCGGCCGCGTGATCGGCATCATCAACGTCGTCGGCTCCACGATCGCCCGCCAGGTCGACGGCGGGATCTACCTGCACGCCGGGCCGGAGATGTCGGTGGCCGCCACCAAGTCGTTCACCTCGACGGTGACCGCGTTCGCGCTGCTGGCCCTGCACCTCGGCCGGATCCGCGACCTGTCGCCGACCGAGGGTCGGCGGATCATCGCCGGGCTGAACGCGCTACCCGACCAGATCACGCAGATCCTCGCCCAGGAGGACGAGATCGCCGCCGTGGCCACGGAGATCGCGCACAGCAGCAGCGTGCTGTTCGTCGGGCGCCGGCGCGGCTGGCCGGTCGCCCGCGAGGGCGCGCAGAAGCTCAAGGAGATCTCCTACGTGCACGCGGAGGCGTACCCGTCGGCCGAGCTCAAGCACGGCCCGCTCGCGCTGGTGAACCCGGAGCTGCCGACGATCGCGGTCGTGCCCGACGACGACCTGCTGGACAAGAACATTTCGACGCTGTCGGAGATCAAGGCCCGCAAGGGCCCGGTGATCGCGCTCGCGCACCGGGAGCTGCCGACCGACCTGGCCGACCGCACCGTGGTGATCCCGCGCAACGAGCCCGAGCTGGACCCGATCTTGCTCTCGGTACCGCTGCAGATCCTGGCCTACCACGCCGCGATCGCCCTCGGCCGGGACGTGGACAAGCCACGCAACCTGGCCAAGAGCGTCACGGTCGAGTAGGGCGCGGCCCGCCACCCGCGGTCGGCGGGGTTCAGCGGTTAGGTGATCCATCCGAAAGGCACCCCACGGTCCTCGCGAGGACCATGGCGTGCCTTTCGGATCGATCACGGCACGACCCTGGCCTGGTCCCGGGCGGGTCTCGGACGCCGATCCGCACTGCCACGCACGTGCTGCCGGTCGCACTCACCGCGCTCGGTGGTGCGGGCGTCCGGGGGTGGTGCGGGCGGGCGGCCCGGACCCGTGGGGCGGCCCGACGGCGCTACTGCGGGAGCCGGCGCGCGGGGTGGCCCGCGGAACCGGCGACCGGAGCCGTGGCGACCGGCCGGACGCCGAACACTGCGCGCAGCATGAGGTACACCAGCAGCCCGAGCGGAGCCAGCAGGATGGTCAGCACCAGCACCGGGGCCATCACCAGCGGGTGGATGCCGCGCTCGCGCGCGTCCAGGTACATCCACCGGCCGACGAACAGGTCGAACGCGACGAAGTGCGCCCAGCCGGCGGCCGCGCCGACCGGGCTGCCCAGCAGCAGGGCCACCGCGGCCGGGCTCGGATCGGTGACCGCCGGCAGCACCGCGCCCAGCTCGGGCAGCACCACCAGCGCGTAGACCAGGGCCGGCGGCACCACGATCAGCGGCGAGCCGATGATCCGTCGGGTCACCGACCAGCCGGGCGCCAGGATCATCAGCGCCCAGAACGGCGCGGCGAGCGGGAAGCTCAGGGTGAACAGCAGCGCGGGGTCCATGGCTCTCCTCCGTGGGTCAGCAGCGGACGAGCGCGCCGGCACGGTGGTGGCCGGCGGTTCCCGGCACCGTGGTGTCGCACTCGTGGTGGGAACTGGTCATCGGGGCTGCCCGAGGACGACTGCCGAGGACTGCGGGGCGTTGGGCGCTCCGGTCCGGGTGGTCCGGGTGGCCGCCCGCAGCCCGAGGCCGGTGCCCAGGGCCAGCACGGCGAGCGCGCTCAAGGTCACGGCGTCCGGGGTCAACAGCGGCTGCGCCCGCAGCGCCTGCCCGGTGAGCACCACGATCAGCCCGAGATAGCCGAGGCCGACCACCCGCACCATCCGCATCCGGGTGCCCAAGCCGACCGACGGCACGAAGCGGGCCAGCGCGGCGACGAGCAGCGGCAGCAGCTGCAGCGCGTGCAGTCCCACGAAGTGCGCGATCCGCAGGTCGCCGCCGGTGGTGCTCCAGCCGATCAGCGGCAGGCCGGGGCCACCGTCCGGCACCCCGACCGAGTGCGAGCCGATGCCGACCATCACGAACCCGACGGCCATGCCGACCAGGGTCAGGCCCAGCCCGACCCGGACGGCCGCGACGAGATCGGGCTCGATCGAGCGCTCCCGGAGGAACCGCACCGCGATCGCCGCCGTCAGCAGGTACAGCACGACGATGGTCGCCCCCATGATCGAGAAGAGCAGGCTTCCGGTGCCGCCGTCGTTGTTGAAATGGCTCAGCTGGCCGCGGGCGGCCTGCCCAGTGATGATCGCTACCTCGATCACCGACGCGGCCACGATCACCCAGCCACTGCGCTGCAGCGCCGGGGCCGGCAGCCGGCCGAGCATCCAGGCCAGGGCCAGCCCATAGGCGGTGAAGGAGACCGCGAACTTGAGCGGCTTGAACCACAGCGGCGCGCCGAGCAGCTGCCGCAGGTCCACGATCGAGACGAGCAGGATCGCGACGGCGAGCGCGCCCATGCCGATCCCCATCCAGAACAGCCCGGCGTGCCCGCGACGGGCGGTGGCGAGCATCGATTCCATCGGAATCTCCTCTGACTAACAGTGTTAGACTCAACGACCAGCGTCAGTGTGAACCTACTGCCTGACACTGTCAAGGAGGACTGTCGATGCCAGTTGAAGGCTCGGTGCGGGAGCGCCGGCGGGCCGAAACCGTCGCCGAGATCAAGGACGCCGCGCTGCACCAACTGGCCGAGGGCGGCACCGGTGCGCTGTCGCTGCGCGCGGTCGCGCGGGCGGTCGGCATGACGGTTCAGTCGATCTACCACTACTTCGACAGTCGGGACGCGTTGCTCACCGAACTGGTCGTGGACGCTCACCACCGGCTCGCCGACGCCGTGCAGGCGGCCGCCGACGCCACCCGCGGCCACCCGCCGCTGGCGCGCCGGCTGGCCGCGACCGGGGCCTACCGGGACTGGGCGCTGGCCAACCGCGCCGAGTTCCTGCTGCTCTACGGCACCCCGGTGCCGGGCTTCGCGCCGCCGCCCGACTCGGGCACCGGTCCGGCCGCGCTGCGGCTGGCCGCCCCGTTTCTCGATGTCGTGTTCGACGGCTGGACCCCGGTGCAGCTCGCCGCGCTGCCGGTGTCCGGCGACGTCGCGATCGCGGTCGAGCAGTCGAAGGTCCCGCTGCCGCCCGGGGCCCTGATGTACTTCATCGAGCTGCGCGCCCGGATGCACGGGCTGGTGATGCTGGAGTTGCTCGGGCACCTGCACCCGTTCGACTCCGTGGCCGCGGACATGTTCACCGCGGCCATGCACCGGATGTCCGACGAGCTGGACGCGCTGGCGCGCCCGTGAGTGCTGAGCCGTGCTCTAACACGGCTCAGCACTCACGAGCGCCGCCAGGCGCGATCAGTCCTCGGCGAGCAGCCGGGCGCGCCGGGACAGCGCGTGCGGGCGCCGCCGATCCGTCGGGGGCAGTAGCCGCACCAGTCGGTCGTGCACCTCGAGGTCGTCGCGGCCCAGTGGATGCGTCGCGAACTCGGCCAGCAGCTCCACGTCGTCGGAGCCGAGCACGGCGTGCCGCAGCCCGGCCTCCAGCTCGTCGCGCAGCTCCCGGATCGCCGGGGCGTCCGAGCGCGGCAGCAGCGGCCCGGCGCACCCGCGCACCGCCTCGCGGATCTGCCCGGAGTGCAGCGCCCGGCGCACGGCCCCGAAGTCGGTGTCCACGTCGGCGTCCAGCCGGTACGGCCGGGTCCGCAGCACCTCCGTGCCGATCACGGAACGCAGCCGCAGGATCTCGCCGCGCACGGTGGTCGGATTGCCGTCCTCGCCGTAGAGCAACAGCGCCAGCCGCTCGGCGGTCAGCCCCTCGCGGTGCAGGGCGAGCGCCGCGAGCAGCTCGGCCGGCCGCAGGGTGAGTGCGAGCGGAGTCCCGTTGAGCATCGCGCCCGGTGCGCCGTCGCCCAGAAGCCGCAGCGAGAGCGCGCTGCGTCGAGCGGTGCCGGTGCTCCGGGCGGGAGCGCGCAGCAGGAAGCCCTCGGCCAACGGCTCGACCACCATCTCCCGACCGTCGGGGAGCTGGATCCGGTCGCCGCCGGCGGGCAGTTCGACGCGGCTGGGCCAGCCGCCGTAGGGCTCCCCGGCAATGATCCGGCCGCTGGGCGTGACCAGCGCCCCGGCCTGCCCGCGCAGGTTGGCCAGGTGCGGCATGTTGCGCACCCGCAGCCGCTCGTCGGCGATCGCCAACCGGACCAGCAGCTGGTTCTCCGCCAGCTGCGCGGTGGCCGAGACCAGCGCGGCCATGGCCGGGTGCATGGTGTGCAGCGGCCCGGAGATGTCGATCGCGCCCAGGATGGCCCCGGTGTCGGGGTCGTGCACCGGCGCCGCCGCGCAGGTCCAGGCGTGGTAGGTACGCACCAGGTGCTCGGCCGAGTGGATCTGCACCGGGGCGTCCACGGCCAGCGTGGTGCCCATCGCGTTGGTGCCGATGACCTCCTCGCTCCACCGGGTGCCCGGGGCGAGCCCGACCCCGTCCGCAGGGTGCAGCAGCTTCGCCGCGCCCTCCCGCCAGAGGATCACCCCGTCGGCGTCGGTCACCAGCATCACGTGCATGGCCTCGTCGGCGATGCTGACCAGGGTGCTGCGCAGCAGCGGCATCACCTCGTTCAGCGGGTGCGCGGAGCGCAGGTCGGGTAATTGCGCGTCGCGCACCACCACCGGCGGGGTGCGGGCGTCCGGGTCGACGTGCGCGGCCAGGCTGCGCTGCCAGGAGGCGGAGATCAGCGACCGGGGCGCGGCGGCTGCGGTCTCGCCGCTCAGCACCGCCTCGTAGACCTCGTGCAGCCGGTGGGCCTGCGCTCCGGGGTCGACGCCTTCGCGTGCCCTCATCGCCGCCTCGCCATCACGACCCCGCGCGTCGTTGCCCCGGACCGGTCGTCCACCCGGTCCTGCGGTCCGCCGTCACGGCGTACCCGTCCGTTCCCCCCGGCCAGTATTACTGCGCCGCAGGTGCAACGTCCAGGCAACGTCGCGCTCCCTAGCCTCGCTGACGACCGGGGTCGATGCCGCCAGGGAGGTCGCCGTGACGATGGACGCCGTACTCGACGCCCCGCTGCCGCTGCTCGATCAGCGCCCCGACCGCCCGCAGGCGACCGCCCGCCGCACCGCCCGCCTGATGATCGTCGACGGGGAGGCGATCGTGCGCTACGGGCTGCGCCAGCTGTTCGCCGCCGACCCGGAGCTCGCCGTGGTCGGTGAAGCGGCGACGCCGCGAGATGCGTTGATGATCGCCGACCGCTGCCCGCCCGACCTGGTGGTCCTCGACGTCGAGCTGAGCCGCGGCGACGCTACCGGGCTGGATCTGGCCCGGATGCTGCTGGAGCGCCACCGCGGGATGCGGTTGCTGGTGCTCACCGGCAGCCGTGACCGCGAGGTCATGCTGCGCACCGTGCGCCTGGGCGTGCACGGCTTCCTGCGCAAGGGCGCCGAGACCGCCGACATCGTCCGGGCCGTGCACGCGCTGCTGCGCGGGGAGAGCGTGTTCGACTCGGCGCGCCCCCACCCCGTGGTGGTGGACGTGCGGCCCGTGGTGCTGGACGTGCTGCGCGAGCAGGACCGGCTGCCGGCACGCGCGCTGGGCGGGGCGATGCTCACCGAGCGGGAGAACCAGGTGCTGCGCCTGCTGGCGGTGGGCATGTCCAACCGGGAGATCGGCGACCAGCTGGTGATCAGCGAGGCCACCGTGAAGTTCCACGTCCGCAACCTGCGCGACAAACTGGACGTCCGGCGCCGCACCGAGATCGTCTACACCGCCACCCGCCAGGGCATCGTCTGACGCGCTTCGCGCCTGTGAGTGTTGCGCCGTGTTAGAACACGGCGGGCCACTCACGACCTGTGACAGGGAGGCCGCGATGCCCCGACCGGGGTCGTGAGTGGCTAACCGTGTTCTAACACGGCGCAACACTCACAGGGCCGGAGGCCGTTATCCGAAGAAGCCCTCGGCCTCGGCGTACAGGCTGGGGTCGACGAGCTTCAGCTCCTTGGTCGCCTCGGCCAGCGGCACCAGCTCGATCTCGGTGCCGCGCAGCGCGGTCATCTGGCCCCACTTGCCGTGGGCCACCGCGTCCACGGCGTGCAGCCCGAAGCGGGTGGCCAGCCAGCGGTCGCGGGCGGTCGGGGTGCCACCGCGCTGCACGTGCCCGAGCACGGTGGTGCGCGCCTCCTTGCCGGTGCGGGCCTCGATCTCGCGGGCCAGGTAGTCGCCGATGCCGCCCAGCCGGACGTGCCCGAAGGCGTCCTTGTCGCCGGAGAGCAGCACCTCGTCGCCCTCCTTCGGCTTGGCGCCCTCGCTGACCACGATGATCGGCGCGTAGTCCAGCCGGAACCGGGCCTCCACCCACTTGCAGACCTGGGCGATGTCGAACCGCACCTCGGGGATCAGGATGGCGTTGGCGCCGCCGGCCATCCCGGCGTGCAGCGCGATCCAACCGGCGTGCCGGCCCATCACCTCCACGATCAGCGCCCGGTGGTGCGACTCGGCGGTGGTGTGCAGCCGGTCGATGGCCTCCATGGCGACGTTCACCGCGGTGTCGAACCCGAAGGTGAAGTCGGTTCCGGACAGGTCGTTGTCGATCGTCTTGGGCACGCCGACGACGTTGACCCCGATCTCGTGCAGCTTGGCCGCGACCCCGAGGGTGTCCTCGCCGCCGATGGCGATCAGCGCCTCGACCCCGAGGTTCTGCAAGTTGGTGCGGATCTTCTGCACACCGTCCTCGACGGCGAACGGGTTGGTCCGCGACGAGCCGAGGATGGTGCCGCCGCGCGGCAGCAGGCCGCGCACCGCGGGGATGTCCAGGGGCTTGGTCAGTGCCTCGAGGGGCCCGCGCCAGCCGTCGCGGAAGCCGAGGAAGGTGAAGTCGTAGGCCGGGACGCCTTTGCGGACGATCGCTCGGATAACCGCGTTCAGGCCGGGGCAGTCGCCACCACCGGTGAGCACGCCGACGCGCATGAGTTCTCCATCGATGCCGATACGGGAAACGTGTTCACGCTAGTCCCACCGCCGGATCAGGATGATGCGGCCACCCGGTCGTCGTCGGTCAGCTCGTCGAAGGGTGTGACCAGGCCGTCGCGAGTGGTGCGCAGCAGCTCCCGGCGGTGCCGGACCAGCTGGATGCAGGCCAGCAACAGGTACACCCCGGACAGCGCGATCACGATCACCCGGTCCGCCTCGGCCGAGAGCAGGATGCTGGAGAAGAACTGCACCGCGAACAGCACGAACAGCGCGGTCGCGGCCCGCGCCGAGAGCGCCAGCTTGATCAGGATGCTCACCGCGAACAGGGACTGGGCCGCGGTGAGCAGCAGCTCGTAGCGCTGCTGGTCGTCCAGCGGCAGCCCGGAGAAGGAGCCCGAGGACAGCGCGAACACCAGCGGGATCGTGCCCACCAGCAGCGTCCACTGGTTCACCTTCGACGACAGCAGCGTGCCCCAGTGACTCGTTGGCCCGCAGCCGCCAGGCGTACAGGCAGGCCACGATCAGTTCGGGGGCCTCGCTGGCCACCGGGGCCACCCACTGCACCAGCACGAACTGGTCCACGCCGAGCTGGGTCCCGATGTCGACCAGGCTCTCCGCGAAGTGCTCCGCGCAGGCCAGGATGACCAGCGCGGCCACCACGAACATGCCGATGTAGATGCTGCGCCGGGGCACACGGTCTGCCCCCGATCCAGGCCGAGGTGCCGATCAGCTCGGGCTCCTGGCCGGGGCCTTGGACAGCCGCACCGCGTACCAGACGAAGATCGAGACCACCGCGTCGAGCAGGGTCAGCGAGGAACGCAGCGGCAACTGCAGCGAGTACGGCGTGGCGATGCCCAGGAACACGATCTCGGCCGCCATCGACCGCGGCATCCGCACCGTGCCGGCCGGCCCCGAGGTGGGCGTGCCGGAGCCGGACCCGGAGTCGCGTCCGGCCCGGCGCACCGCGATCACGGCGACCAGCACGACCAGCGGCCAACCCACGCCGACCAGCACCCGGTTGGCCCCGGTCATGTCGGCCAGCGCCAGCGTGCACGGGTTCTCGCCCTCCGGGTTGGGCACGCAGGCGCCCGTCTCGGCGTAGAGCTGCCCGGCCTGGAAGCTGAACACGAAGTCCACCGCGTACTCCGGCAGCACCGCCAGCAGCGCGAGCACGGCCAGCGCCAGCCCCGCGCTGATGTCGACCTGCGCCGCCTCGGCCGCCCAGGACAGCACGAAGGCGGCCCCGACGATGGCGATGCCGTCGACGAGCGCGGCCAGCGGCGCGGGCAGCTCCGGGTGCGGCAACCCGAGGTAG
>DATMDS010000076.1:0-29947 GCA_035557575.1 Pseudonocardia sp.
ACACCACCGGTGGGAACTCCGACACCGAACCGGGCTCTGGCGGTGGCAGCGGCACCGGCGACCCGGGTGCCGGCAACGGTGATCCCGGCAGCGGCACGGGCGATCCGGGTGGCTCAGCGGATCCGGACGGCAGCGATCCGGGCGGCAGCGATCCGGGCGCCGGTACCGGGTCGGACCCGGGCGGATCGGACGGCGACGCCGGCTCGGGTTCCGGCGGTGACCCGGGATCGGGCACCGACCCGGGAGCGGGCGACGATGGCGCAGTGGGAGGCGGGACCGGCGGCGACGCCGGCACCAGCGCGGACGCGGCCGGCACCGGTCCGGCGGCCGCCGCGGATGGCTCCCCGGGCCCGGCGGGCGCGGCGGCGGGGAGCGCGCCCGGCCTGTCGCCCTGACGCCCGCACCGGACGCCCGTCGCAACCTTTCCCGCCGCTCGTCCGTTGGGCCGGGGGACAGCACCGAACTGTCCGTTGAACTGCCAGGAGGTCAGCGCAGTGCCCGCGATGCCGCCCGGTACCCGGGCCCGGTCGAACCGGTGACGGAACCGAGCGCTGCCGAACCGACGGCACTGCCCGGGCCGTGGCGCCGCTGGGCGCCCTGGGTGGCCGGCGGCGCCGCGGTGGCGGTGACCGCGCTCGGCACCCGGTACGAAGGGTTGAGCGGGGCCAGCCGCACCGACCGTGTCCTGGAGGTCGCCGTCGCCTCCTGGGTTCCGGACACGGTTCGTGGGTTCTGGCTGGTCCAAGCCCTGGGCAACCCGGCAACGGTGATCGTGATGGCCGGGCTGCTCGCAGCGGTTGCGCTCGCGGTCGGCCACCGCCGCCTCGCCGTGCTCGCCGTCGTCGGACCGGGACTCACCGGCGTGGCCACCACCGGGCTGAAGCCGGTCTTCGACCGGACGCTGGAGGGCGTGCCGGCCTATCCGAGCGGGCACACCGCCGCCCTCACCGCGCTGGCCATCGTCACGGCCCTGCTGCTGATCAGCATCATGCGGGCCGGCGCGGCCACCAGCGTGCTGCTCGTGTTGGCTGCGGCGTTCGGGGCGGGGACGGCGATGGCGATCGCCCTGACCGCCCTCGACATCCACTACCCGACGGACACCATCGGCGGCTTCGGCACCGCGGTGGCCGTCGTGCTCGGCACCGCCGCCGTGCTGGACCGACTGGCCAGCGCGCGCCGCCTCGGGGCGGGCCGGGGAGTCAGCTCGTGAGCCCGCACCTGCGCAGCAACCGACGGACGGCACCGCCGCCCTCGGCGCGGTAGTCCGCACAGTCCGCCGAGCCGCAGATACCGCAGTCCCAGCCGGGCCGGTAGTGCTCGTGGGACGACTTGCCGTGCCCGCAGACGCACGGGTCGATCACCGACCTCTGCTGCACCCGGCAGCACCGGATGATGTCCGCGCGCTCCGCGCCCGCGGCCTGCACGTCGGGGAAGATCGGTAGCCCGGTGGGCGGGGTCAGGACGGACGAGCCGTTGCTGCGGGACCGGCCGCGACGTGGATCCCCGCCCGACCGCCCCAGTGCGGCGTCACCCATATGGGAGCCCTGCCTTCCGTCCTCGGTAGCTCGCAGCGAGCTGGATCACAGTCTAGGTGGCCGGAAGGTCGATCTGGTATCGCTCGCAGTGATGAACCTCGCTTCTCGAGAAGCACTGTGTCATGGCTGCGCGTGTGCCCCACTCGGAGCAATGAGGGCCCCGGCCGCGGCCTGGGTATCGGCCACCGGCACCGTCACCGTGGCCTGGCAGCCGTGGGGGCGGTCCACCGTGCGCAGCTCGAGGGTGCCGCCTTCACCGGTGATCAGTCGCCGGCTGATGTGCAACCCCAGCCCGGAGCCTCCGGCGTGCGGGTCTCGCCGGCCGCGCTCGAACACCTCGCCCGCGGCCGCGGGCGGGAGCCCCGGCCCCTCGTCCCGGACCGAGACGGCGATCCGGTCGCCGTGGCGGGCCGCGGTCACGGTCACGGTCGCACCCGGCGCGTGCCGGTCGCAGTTGGCCAGCAGGTTCGTCACCACCTGCGCGAGGATCGCGGGGTGGCCGTGCGCGCGCAGGCCGGCCTGCACCCGCAGGTGCACGTCGTCCCGCCCGGTGCGGCGCAGCATGACCAGGCCGGCCAGCACCGGCTCGACCAGGTAGTCGGCCACCGGTTCCGCGCTGTCCGCTTCGCCCGGGTCCGCCCCTGCCCGATCCAGGATCCGGTGCAGCCTCCCGAGCTCGGCCAGCACGGCGTGCTTGAGCGGCTCGTGGTCGGTACCGGCGACATCGGGATCGAGCAGGTGGGTGATGCCGGCCAGCCCGGCCAACCCGTTGCGCAGCTCGTGGTCCCGCTCGGCGGCGAGCTCACCGACCCGCTCCATCTCCAAGCTGGTCGCGGCCAGCTCCTCCTGCTGCTCCCACTGCTCGAGCCGCAGGGCGGCCAGCGCCCGCGCCACCACATGGGCCAACCCGGCCAGCACGATCAGCAGGCCGAGCAGGCGCAGCCCGGCGAACGCCAGGTTGCCGCCCGAGCCGGGCACGGCCGCGACGATCCGGTAGAGCTGGGCGCCGGCCAGCACGCCCAGTCCGACCCCGAGCCGCAGCCACGGCAGGTTGCGGGCCCCGACCCCGTCGACCACGCACGCGAGCGCCGCCGCCGCCCAGCCCACCAGCACCAGCACGGTGGGTACCGGGCCGTCGACCGCCGCCCGCAGCGCGGGACCGACCGGAAGCCACAGCGATCCCAGCGCGAGCAGCCCACCGATCCCCGCCAGTACCCAGCCGCCCCACCAGCCCAGCCGCCGGGGCGACCAGATCGACAGCACCAGCAGCAGCACGGCGGTGCCGTAGAGAACCAGCCGGGCCACCCGCTCGGCCATGGCCAACGTGTCGGTGGGCGCCACCGTGGCCCAGGGCAGCAGGATCACGCAGTAGACGACGAGCGCCGCCGCGATCCATCCCGGTGCGGGATCGGCGAGCAGTCGGGAGGCGATCACGGCCAGGATGGCCGAGCCGGCCCCGACCGCCGCGGCCGCCAACGTCAGCAACAGGTGCGCGGTCCCCGCGGAGACCGTCCACGGCAGCCGGCCCTCGCTCAGCAGCAGGCCGACCAGGGCGCACAGGGCGGCGATGACGAGCACCTCGAGACCGAGGCGACGGCCCCATGCGGCCCCGTCCAGCAGCTCCGCCGGGTCGGACACCCGGTTCGGACCACTAGCCCCCACGGTCACACCTCCGCCGCGAACTGTCGATCACTGAGGTGGGACAAGTAGACGCACACCGTGACCGGTTGCTCACGGTACGCCCCGACAAGGTGGCCTCAACGCTCGGTGGCCCGCCGGTAGAGCGCAACGGCCTCCAGCTGTGATCCGACCTCGAGTTTGGTCAGCACGGCCCGGATCTGGGTCCGGACGGTGGCCAGCGACACCACGAAGTGCTCGGCCACAGCCTGCGCCCGCTGTCCGGCGGCGAGCTGGGCGAGCACCTCCCGCTCGCGCTGGGTGAGCCGCCCGACCTTGGCCGCCAGCTCGCGCCGCTCCGCCGAGCGGGCCCGGTGCAGCTCGACCAGCTGGCGGCGCCGCGGAGCCGCCATGATGTCCCGCCCGGCCATCAGGTCGCGGATCGCGCGCAGCAGCATCGGGAAGGGCGCACTCTTGGGCACCCAGGCCGCCGCCCCGGCGGCCAGCGCACCACCGATGCGGGCGTGGTCCGACGTGCCGGACAGGATCAGCACCCGCCACCCGGACTCGACGAGCGGCTGCACCAGCGGACCCCCGTCGATCCGGCGGCCGGCGCTGTCCAGTCCCAGGTCGAGATCGAGCACGGTCAGTCCGGGCGCGCGGCGGCGCGCCTCGGCGAGCACGCTGGCGTAGCTCTCGGGTCCACAGCGGACCGCGGCGAGGCCTTCGGCCTGCAGGCTCAGTGCCAGCGACGTGCCCACCAGCTCGTGGTCGTCGACGATGAGCACGGTCGCGCCCGGCTGCTCGGCCGGTGGCGCCGGGTGCGGAAGGGGAGGTGGCGAGGCGATCACTGTCTCGGTCGGGTCTCGAGGGATGACGTTCATCGCCCCAACGACTAGCACCCGACCCGCGGTTCGCCCCGATCGATTCGCACGCCGACCGGGTGGTTCTGCCGGCGATGCCGACACGCACCGTGACCGGCCGAGCTGCCGACTCAACCAGCGGAGCGCACCAGGACCCGGCCGGGGCGGCGGAGTCGATCAGCGAACCGGTCGCCGGTCACAGCCGCGCCGCTCGGCCGCACCGCGGCCGTGCCGACCACCCGCGGCGACACCGACACTCCGCCAGGACGCGCCGCCGCCTCGCTCAGCGGGTGCGGCGCCGACCCCCGGCCTGGTCGGCCAGCATCCGCAGGCCGCTGAGCAGCCCTCCGAACAGATCGCCTTCCTTGAACGAGGCGACCATGCTCATCACGGCGAGCTTGGCCCCGCGGTCCGGCAGCCGCAGCCGGGCCTCCGCGCCGGTCAGCACCTCCACCACCCGCTGCTCGGGGCTGACCGCCACCAGCACGGCGTCGCCCGAGCTCTCCAGGCCGCCGTGCAGCTCGGCCACCCGCTGCGGCGGGTTGTCCCCGAGATCACCGAGATAGAGGCTGAAGCGCAGCCCGGTCTCGCGGGTGGCCAGGGTCAGCGCCTCGTCCAGTCGGGCGAGCTGCACCGGCGTGAACGGGTGCTCGTTGACGTCCGGGTCGGCATAGACCTGGGCCGCGGAAACTCGCCCGGACGGCGTCACCACCGCTCCCGCCGGCAGATCCTCCGGGTCCGGCGCCACCAGCGCGCCGTGACCCGAGTGCTCACCAGCTGCCACGGGCACCTCCTCGCTCCGCGCCGGCCCGGGTGCCGGCTATCGCATGATCGTCGGCGTGCGCGTCGAGGTGCGCACCTTCCGGGTTGGCCGTCCAGAACAACGGCTCGTAGCGCCACGGCTGGCCGACCCGGTACCGCTGCCGGCGAGCGGTCTTCCGGCCCATGACCAGCAGCCCGATGAGCACGTACAGCCCCACCGAGGGCACCACGAAGTAGAGGATCGTCTCCAGCACGCTCACAACGAAGAACCTAGTGGACGGAGTCCGCCCGGCGGCACACCCGGAGTGGCCGAGTTCCGCGCCGGCCGCCGGCCTCCCTAGGGTGGCCGGCATGCGCGCTGTGGTGACCGGTGGGGCCGGCTTCATCGGATCGAACCTCGTCGACCGGCTGGTCGAGACCGGGGCCGACGTCCTCGTCGTCGACGACCTCAGCAACGGATCCCGGGCGAACCTGGAGCGCGCGCAGTCCGCCGGCGCGCGGCTGGCCGAGCTCGACGTGCGCGACCGGGCGCGGCTGCGGAACGCGATGGCCGCCTTCGCCCCGGACACCGTGTTCCACCTGGCCGCCCAGATCGACGTGCGCGCCTCGATGGCCGACCCGGCCCGGGACGCGGAGGTCAACGTCGTCGGATCCGTGCACGTCTTCGCCTCCGCACTGGAGGCCGGCGCCCGGCGTGTGATCAACACCTCCACCGGGGGCGCGATCTACGGCACGACGGAGTCGATTCCGACCGCGGAGACCGAGCCGGCCCGGCCGTTGTCCGGCTACGGGCTGAGCAAGCGCACGGCCGAGCAGTACGGCGCCTGGTTCCGCAGCGCGCACGGGCTGGACGTGGTCACCCTGCGCTACGGCAACGTCTACGGTCCCCGCCAGGACCCGACCGGCGACGCCGGGGTCGTGGCCCGCTTCTGCGACCGGGTACTGGCCAAGGAGCCGCCCCTGGTCTTCGGCGACGGCACCCAGACCCGGGACTACGTCCACGTCGGAGACATCGTCGCCGCGAACATCGCGGCCGCCACCTCCCCGCGCCTGCCGCACGACATCTACAACGTGGGCACCGGCACCGAGGTCAGCGTGCTGGAGCTGATCGCGGCGGTGGCCCGCGCGGCCGGCAGCACGCCGGAGTCGTTCGCCCCGCAGTTCCACCCGGCCCGGGCCGGCGAGGTGCTGCGCAGCTGCCTGGACGTGTCCCGCGCGCGCACCGAACTGAGCCTGCCGGCGCCGACCCCGCTCGAGGTCGGGTTGGCCGACACGCTGGCCTGGATCCGATCCCTGCGCGTGCCGTAGTACCGCCCTCGTCTACGCTGACCGGAGTCAAGCGTTAGCCCTTTCGGACCTAATATAGAGGCCGTTGGGCGTAGTTGTGACCCTGAGTCACAGCTTTCTCAGTAACGCACCGATCGAAGGAAGCGAACCCATGCCTGGACGTGCACATAGTTCTCGACGAAGGGGACCCGCTTCCATGAAGGTCGTGCTGTTCTGTGGCGGCTACGGCATGCGCATGCGTGACGGTCAGTCCGATGTGCCGAAGCCGATGACGACCGTGGGGCCGCGGCCGCTCATCTGGCACGTGATGCGCTACTACGCACACTTCGGACACACCGAGTTCGTGCTCTGCCTGGGCTACGGCGCGCACCACGTGAAGGACTACTTCCTGAACTACGCCGAGACCGAGTCCAACGACTTCGTGCTGCGCGGCGGCCAGATCGAGCTGCTCGGCTCCGACGTGCAGGACTGGACGATCACGTTCGTGCACACCGGGCTGGACTCACCGATCGGTGAGCGCCTGCGCCGGGTCCGCGGCTACGTCGAGAACGAGGAGATGTTCCTCGCCAACTACGCCGACGTGCTGACCGACGTGCCGCTCAACGACATGATCGACGAGTTCAAGGCGAGCGATGCGGTCGGCTCGCTGGTCGCGGTGCCGCCGCAGTCGGCGTTCCACTGCGTCGAGGTCGACGACGAGGGCAACCTCACCGGCATCCGCTCGCTGCAGCAGCTGCCGCTGTGGGAGAACGGCGGCTACTTCGTGCTGCGTCCGGAGATCTTCGACCACCTCCCGGAGAACGGCGACCTGATCACGGACGCCTGCACGCCGCTCGCCGAGCAGGGCCGGATGCTGGCCTACCGGCACCGCGGCTTCTGGCACCCGGCGGACACCGTCAAGGAGCGAACCGCCCTGGAGGCCCACTACCGGTCCGGCAACAGCCCCTGGATGCTCTGGGAGACCAAGCGCCAGCGCGACCCGCTGCAGGCGGTCATCGCCGGGCTCGGCGACGCGAGCGAGCACGAGCGCTAACATCCCGATCGGGTGAAGCTGAGGACAACAGCAGCGGCTCCGTGTACCGACAGTGACGGACCGCAACGACAGTGCGGCCACAACCATCGGCCGCCGACCAGCGTGGCGCACCGACACCGCTCACGCAGGACGGGAGAATCGGGATGCCGAGCGCCCAACTGATCAGGCGGGGCGCCTTGATCACCATTGCGTCGGTCATCCTGACCACCGGGGTCGCGCTGCTGTTCTCGATGGCCATCGGGCAGGCCTACACCTCGGCGGCGCAGCTCGTGGTCACGCCGGTCGCTCAGGACGACCCGACCTTCGCCGGGCTCTCGGTGATCCAGCA
Source organism: Pseudonocardia sp. (assembly GCA_035557575.1). Taxonomy (GTDB): domain Bacteria; phylum Actinomycetota; class Actinomycetes; order Mycobacteriales; family Pseudonocardiaceae; genus Pseudonocardia. The sequence continues at coordinate 7,426 of DATMDS010000076.1, forward strand.
GTCCTCCGACCCGACCCGCGACGTGTCGACCCTGACCGCCTACGCCGAGACCCAGGACGTGCACGACGAGGCCGGCAAGCTGCTGGCGGCGGCCGGGTTCACCCCGGCGCAGATCGAGAACGCCGCCGCGAAGCTGTCGATCGAGCCGGTCGCCTCCAGCTACCTGGTCTCGATCAACGCGACGGCCGACACCCCGGACCGGGCGGCGGCCGTGGCCAACGCCTACGCGAACGCCACCGTCACCGTGCGGAAGATCCGGTTCAACGAGCAGCTGGAGCCCAAGCTGTCCCGCGCGCAGAACGCCCTGCGGGAGCTGCCGAACGCCGGGCCGGAGGGCGCCGCCGCGGTGCCGGTGCGCGAGGAGGCGGTGCGTCAGATCAGCCAGCTGCAGAGCCTGCTCGGGGCACCGGACCCGTCGTTCCAGATCCTCAGCAACGCGGTGGCCCCCCAGGAGAGCACCGGCCCCGCCGCCCCCATCATCATCGGCGCCGCCGCGGTGGCCGGCGTGATCCTCGGCCTGGTGCTCACCATGGCCTACAGCGCCTCCCGGGTGCGCCGGCTGGAGAACGACGGCGACCTGGCGCGCGCGTTCGACACCCCGGTGATCAGCCACATCCCGCTCTCGCGCAACCCGGGAACCGGCGCGCTCGCGCCGACCCTGCTGCGCCCCAGCGGCTGGCAGTCCTACGGCTACCTCAGCGAGCAGCTGGAGACCCTGCGCACCGACCGCAACTCGTCGCGCGTGATCGCCTTCACCGGCCCCGGCCCCGGCAACGGAGCCACCACGTCGGCGCTCAACACGGCCGTGCAGCTCGCGGAGAGCGGCTACTCGGTGCTGCTGGTCGACACCGACCTGCGCCACCACTCGCTCAGCGACGTGATCGCGTTCGCGCCGGTGCACGGGGTGCGGGCGGCGCTGGAGCGCCAGGTCAGCGTGCGTTCGGCGGTGATCCGCTGGCGCAAGGAGCTGCACCTGGACCTGCTGCTGGTCAATGTCGTGGAGGGTGCGAGCAACTCCGCGATGAGCAAGGACAACGTGCGCCGGCTGCTCAGCCAGGCGAACGGCAGCTGGGACTTCATCGTGGTCGACGTCGCCCGGCCCGCGCAGGGGCGGGCGAGCAACCCGTTCCTCGCCACCGCCGACGACGTGGTCGTCGCGGTGCGGGCGGGAGTCACCGCCATGGAGTCGCTGGAGGAGCTGATGGAGCTCTTCGCGGTGGACGAGGTGGAGCCGCGGGGCTTCGTGGTGGTCGGCGGCAAGCGCGTGCGTGACGTGCACAAGCCACCGATGCCGCAGCAACGCAACTCGAGCACCGTGGTGGAGTCCGACGCTCCGGTGCCCGAGAACGCCTGAGCCATGACCACGACCGTCGAGCCCCGACGCGTCCCCGCCACCGGTACGGCCGGATCGACGGGCCTGCAGGCGCCGGTCCGAGTGCTGACCGGCCGGGCCGCGCATCCGTGGAGCCGCCGGGACCTGCTGTTCGTGCTGATCTCGTGCAGCGCCGGCCTGGGCGTCGCCGCCGGTCTCGCGCCGCTGGCGCTGCTCGCCGGCATGGCCGCGGTCGGGCTGGTCGCGCTCATCCTGGTCGACCTGACCGTCGGGCTGGCCGCTTTCACAGTGATCCAATTCTTCGCCATGGTGCCGTTCGTCGGCGGCCAGGAGCTCACCGTGGTCAAGGGCACCGGCGCGCTGCTCGCGATCAGCTGGGCACTGGTGATCATCCGTGGCCGGCTGCGGGCGCCGGCCGCGCCGCGGACCCGTCCGGAAAACCTGATCACCCGGTTCCCGGTCACGGTGGTCCTCCTGCTGCTGTTCCTGATCTGGGGCGGCCTGTCGTTCCTGTGGGCCGTCGATCCCGACGCGGTGCTCGTCGACCTGTCGCGCTACGCGCTGAACTTCGTGCTGTTCGCGATCATCCCGACCGCGGTCAGCCGGCCCCGGCACGCACTGTGGATCGCCGGCGCGATCGTCCTCGGCACCACGATCGCTGCCAGCTCCGGCTCCTTCTTCAGCACGGTGAACGACCCGAACCGGTTGGAGGGCGCCTTCGGCGACCCGAACGACCTGGCCGCGGCGCTCATCCCCGGCGTGCTGCTCGCGTTCGCTCTGATCGGCACCGTGCGCTCGCGGTGGCTGCAGCTGCTGTTCCTGGGCTGCGGCCTGGTCGGGGTGTACGCCACGCTGCTCACCGCGTCCCGCGGTGGCCTGATCGGGCTGGCCGTGGCGCTGGCCGTGCTGTGGCTGCTGGTCCCCGGCTGGCGAACGGCCCTGAGCGTCGGAGCGGGATCGATGGCCGTCGGCGGTGGGCTGTTCTACCTGCTGGCCGCGCCGGCCGAGCTCGCCGAGCGGATCAGCCAACCGGGCGACGGCAGCGGCCGGCTCGACATCTGGCTGCTCGGCTGGCGGGTGTTCGCGGATCGGCCGTTCCTCGGCGCCGGGCTGGGGAACTTCACCTCGGCCACGCCGCTGTACCTGGTGGAGCCGGGCCTGGTCGCCAGGGCGGACCGGATCCTGACCATGCCCAAGATCGCGCACAACATGTACCTGAGCATGCTCACCGAGCTGGGGCTGGTGGGCTTCGCGCTGTTCGTCGGCATCGTCGGCATCTCGCTGGTGGCCATGTTCCGGGCCAACCAGATCTTCACCCGGATCGCCGTGCCCGGGATGAGCCTGCTCAGCGCCGCGTTCAGCGCCGGGCTCACCGGCCTGCTCACCGCGGACTTCTTCCTGTCCGGGCAGCACGAGAAGCACCTGTGGCTGCTGCTCGGGCTGGGGCCGGCACTGCTGCTGATGGCGCGTCGGGAGGCTGCGAACCGGGTCAGCCCGGTCGTTCCGGTGCCCGCTCGATGATCGACCGCAAGAAGGGCGGCACCGCATGACCGACCACCCGTCCGCACCGCTCCCGATCACGGTGGTCATCCCGGCCTACAACCGGGCGGCCATGATCGAGCGCGCGCTGTCCAGCGTCGCGCGCCAGCAGGCCACCCCGGCCGAGATCATCGTCGTGGACGACGCCTCGACCGACGACACCGTCGCGGTGGCCACCCGGCTGGGCGCGCGGGTGATCATCCACGAACACAACGCCGGCGCCGCGGCGGCCCGCAACACCGGCATCCGGAACGCGACGCAGCCGTGGCTGGCGCTGCTGGACTCCGACGACGAGTGGTTGCCGCACCACCTGCGGATGCTGTGGGAGCTGCGCGCCGACCACGTGCTGGTGGCCGCGTCGGCGCTCGACCTGCCCGACCGGGTCGTGCCCCGCGGTGCCCGAGCCATCGTGCACGGCACCCACGGCTGGCGACCCCGGGTGCTGCGCTCCCCCGGCGAGCTGATCTCGCCGCAGCCGATCTCGGCCAGCGCGGTCATGGTGCGCACCGAGCTGGCCCGGGAGCTGAACGGCTTCGACACCACGTGCCGCTACGGCGAGGACTGGGACCTGTGGCTGCGCCTGCTGGAGCGCGGCACGGCGATCGTGACGCCGCGGGTGGGGGCGGTGGTGCACCTGCACACCGGCGGCAAGCACTTCCAGGGCGACGCCACGTACGACGGCTGGCGGACGATCCTCTACTCCTACACCGACCGGCCCTGGTTCAGCCGCCGGGCGGCGCGGCGCTGGGAGAGCGTGGAGCGCTGGGACCAGCTGCGCGACGCGATGCGCGACCGGCAGTACCGCGCGCTCTGGCGGCACGCCCGGGCGCTGGCCCGGCCCGACTCGGCGTTCGACGTCGCGCAGAACGTGCTGCGCCGGGCCGCGGCCCGGCGTCGGGTCACGCAGGTCGCCAGGGACGGCCGCCCGACCCTGGCCCGGCTGCCCGGGGCGAAGCCGCCGACGGCCGACCAGCTGGCCCACCGCGAGATCATCGACCTGTCCGCGGGCGGCACGTCGCAGGCCGTGCTCGCGCTGGCCCGCAGGCCCACCTCCGAGGCACTGGTGGACTCGGCGCGGCAGGCGCGCCTGGTGGCTGCTCTGAACGTCACACCGGTCGGCGACTACCGGGTGCCGGGTGGGGTTGGGTCGTGAGCGAGCTCGCGAGCAAACCATGTCACAGCGCCTCCGCGAAGCGCCCGACCGAGCGCAGCGAGGGAGTGCAGTGAGCGAGCTTGCGAGCGAACCATGTCACAGCGCCTCCGCGAAGCGCCCGACCGAGCGCAGCGAGGGAGTGCGGTGAGTGAATCCGAGCCCCTGGTCGCGGTGGTCGTCCCGGTCTACAACGGGGCCGAGTTCCTCCGCGAGTGCCTCGACAGCGTGCTGCGCCAGACGTACCGGAACTGGCAACTGATCATCGTGGACAACAGCAGCACGGATGGTTCCCGGGAGATCGCCGCCGAGTTCGCCGGGCGCGACGAGCGCGTGCAGCTGGTCGCCTGCGACACGTTCCTCTCCCAGGTGGAGAACTGGAACCGGACCCAGGACCTGATCCCCGCCGACGCGGTGTACGCCAAGTGGCTGTGCGCCGACGACTGGCTGTTCCCGGAGTGCCTGACCCGGATGGTCGAGGTCGGGGAACGCTACCCGTCAACCGTGCTGATCAGCGCCTATCGGGTGGACGACCGGCAGGTCAACCTGGACGGGCTGCCGGTCGACGTGGAGTTCGTGCCGGGCCGCGAGCTCGGCCGCGCCGCGCTGCTGGGCGAGCTGGAGTACATCTTCGGCTCCAGCTCGTCGGTGCTGGTGCGGCACGGGCCGGTGCAGCGCACCCCGTTCTGGGACCCGGACATCCCGTACTTCGATCTGGAGATGTTCTACGAGACGCTGCGGCACGGGGACTTCGGATTCGTGCACCAGGTGCTCACCTACACCCGCCGGCACGAGGGGGCGATCAGTGCCCACCGCGGTTCGGCCCGGCTGACCGCCGACCAGATCAGGACGCTGCTGGCGCACGGTGACTACTTCCTCTCCCCCGCCGAGTACGAGCGGCGGATCGCGGTGAAGCTGGTGCTGCACACCAAGCAACTGCTCCTGGAGGCCCCGACCGAATGGGCCGCTGAGCCGCACCGCGGCATGCGCAGCCGGCTCGACTGGGGAGTGGTGGCCCGCGGGCTGCGCCAGCAGCTCGGACGCACCCTGCGCCGCGAGCACACCCCCCGCTGGGAGCCCACGGACCACCCCGTCCGGTCCGGGCACTGATAGGTAGCCCTCCGCGCACCACCCGTGGCCACGGCCGATCTCCACCGACCGGTTGCGCCCCACCGTGATCGCCGTCCGCGGTACGTGCGGTGCACCGATGAACCTCAGGTACCGCAGGCGCCGATCACGGCCTGCGGTCACATCCCGACGGCCGTCACATCAGGCCCGGCGGCGCACCTTGGCCCGCAGCGTCCCGAGCAGGTCGGAGATCCGGGCCCGGTCCCGCGGCTCGATGCCGCCGACCGTCAACAGCAGCGCGACGAAGGCCACCGATCCGGCCACCAGACCCACGATCATCCCGCCCGGCCACGGGATGTAGAGGTCGGCCAGCCGGGCGGCGGCGAACCCGCCGGCGTAGGCCAGCAGCAGCCCGATCATGGAGCGCACCGGCCACAGCTCGGTGACCTTGGCGGACAGGTGCTTGCGGCCGACCAGGAACGTCACCACGGTGATGGCGGCGAAGCCGAGCACGTAGGCCAGCGCGGCCCCGGTGTCGCCCATCGCGGTGGCCAGGAGGAACGTGAGTGCCACCGTGACCACCGCGCCGCCGACATCGATCACGGAGACCACCAGCGGCCGGTTCACGGCGTTCAGCGCGTGGCTCATCGCCTGCGCGATACCGCCGACCGCCGGCAGCACCATCAGGATGGCGAAGGCATCGGCGCCCTGGTCGAAGCCCGGCCCGAAGACCTTCATGATGCCGACCGCCGCTCCGCCGGCGGCCGCGGCCGGCAGCAGCATCAGGATCGACACCAGCCGCCCGGTGTCGATGATCGCGCGGTCGAAGCCGGACCGGTCCCCGGAGCTGTAGCGCTCGACCAGCGTCGGGAACAGCGACTCGCTGATCCGCAGGTTCACGTCCCGCAGCCGCTGGACCAGCATCCACGACCTGCTGTAGGCACCGACGGCCGACAGCGGCGCCACGGCACCCAGGATCCACGTCGCCGCGTCGTTGCTGACGCCGTAGCCGATCGTGCCCGGCGTGATCTTCGCCCCAAAGGCGATCATCCTCGGCAGCGTCCGGAAGCCGTGGCGCAGCTCCTCCCGGCTCACGTGAGCGTGCACGAAGCCGCGCATGTTGATCACGTTGCCGACGGCGGACACCGCGTAGGAGGTGACGATGGCGAAGCACAGCGTCCACAGCGTCCGGTCGATGAGCAGCCCGGCGGCCACCGCACAGACCAGGTAGCTGGCGCTCTGCAGGAACCGGACCCGGAACAGCTCCCGCCCGGCCCGGAACCCGGACAGCAGCATCTCCAGGTTCCACGAGGTGTTCTGCAGCAGGATGTAGGCGCCCATCAGGAACAGGGCCGGGCCGAACAGGTCCGGTCGGCCGATCGGTCCGTTGTAGAGCAGGTGGGCGACGAAGCTCACCGGCACCGCGACCACGACCGACAGCGCGACGGAGAAGCTGAGCACGGCCGCGAGGATCCCGGTGACGCCCGGCCCCCGCGGGGTCAGCACGGCCAGCTCGCGGACCATCCCCTGCTGCTCCCGCAGCGAGGACAGGTAGAACATGGCCAGCGTGGGCGCGGCGGCCAGCGCGAACCCGCCGATCACCTCGATGCCGTACACCCGGGCCACCAGGACGCTGCTGACCAGCCCGAGCAGCACGTTCGCCACCACGGTCAGCGCGCCGAAGCCGAGCGCCTCCCGGTAGCTGCCGCGGTGCCCCGCGCCGTCCTGCCGACCTCTACGAGTCCACCGTCCGAATCCCACTCCTACAGCCGATCGACCGCCGCACTCCTCGTGCGGTTGCGGGTGTCCAGGGTGCGGTCGGCGTAGGTCTCCACCAGCTCCCAGTCGATGACGTCGTGGTCGGTGAGGACGAGCACCAGGTCGCTGGCCTCGAACTCGGCTGCGCTGTCCGCCACCAGCCGCACGCCGCCGGGCACGCCGTCCGGGCGGACCAGCGGGTCCACCACCCGCACCTGCGCGCCGAGCTCCAGCAGCTTCGCGACCACGTCGAGCGCCGGGCTCTGCCGCACGTCCCCGGAGTTGCGCTTGTACGCCAGCCCGAGGACCAGGATGTTGCTGCCGTTGACCGACTTCCGGTCCCGGTTGAGGTGCGCGTTGACCCGCTCCACCACGTAATCGGGCATGTGGTCGTTGATGTCGTTGGCGATGTCGATGAAACGGAAGGTCTTGCCGACCAACCGCCTGATCTGCCAGGAGAGGTAGGACGGGTCGATGGGCAGGCAGTGGCCGCCGACACCGGGGCCGGGGGTGAAGCGCATGAAGCCGAACGGCTTGGTCGCCGCCGCGTCGATCACGGACCAGACGTCGATGTCCATGCTGTGGCAGTACATCGCCAGCTCGTTCACCAGCGCGATGTTGACGTGCCGGAACGTGTTCTCGAACAGCTTCGCCAGCTCGGCCTCGCGGATCGTGCGCACCGGCACGACGTGGTCGACCAGCCGCTCGTAGAAGGCACCGACAGCCGCCGCGGACGCCTCGTCCAGTCCGGAGACGATCTTCGGAGTGTTCCGGAAACCCCAGGTCGCGTTGCTCGGGTCGATCCGCTCCGGGCTGTAGCCGACCCGGAAGTCGACCCCGGCCTGCATGCCACTGCCCTTCTCCAGCAGCGGGATGAAAGCCTCCTCCGTGGTGCCCGGGTACGTGGTCGACTCCAGTACCACCAGGCAGCCCGGCGACAGGTGTTCGGACAGCACCCGCGCCGCATCCTCCACATAGGTCAGATCCGGGGCATGGTCGCGGAGCGGCGTGGGCACCGAGACGACGGCCACCTCGAAGCCGAAGAGGTCCGACGGATCGTCGGACGGCAGGTACCGGCCGGTGCCGAGCATCCGGGCGAGCTCGGCGTCGGCGACGTCCTCGATGAACGACGTGCCGGCGCGCAGCGCCGCGACGCGGGTGCTGTCGACGTCGAAGCCGACGACGTGCATCCCGGCCTCGACCGCGCGCGCCGCCATCGGCAGCCCGACGTAGCCCTGCCCGATGACCGCGACCCGGGTGGCCGGACCGAGCGCGTCGGAACCGGCGGATTCGGTGGCGGGGAGATCGGTGGTGGGGGTGGCCGCGGCGCGGCCGGGTTCGTCCGGATCGATCGTCTGCACACGCACTCCTCGTCGACCGAGGCGCCGCGCATACGCGGGGCCCTCGGGGTGGCTCATCCTATGGCACGTCGCGGGACGCCGATGTGTTACAGCGACTCCCGCAGCCGCTCCAGGCTCGGGCGCCGGTACCAGTGCCACCGCACCGGCCGGCCGTGCCGCAGCAGCTGCGGCACCGTGACGAACCGGTACTGCGCACCGAGGTCGGTCAGCAGCCGGTCGACCGCGGCGCGGGTGGCGCCGCGGTCGCGGAAACGCTCGTCGGTCGTGCTGTAGAGGGTGTCGTGGAACAGCACGATGCTGCCGCGGCGCAGCGTGCGGTACACCCGCTCGACGAGCTGGTCGGCCGGGTCGTCACGCCAGTCCTCGGCGACCACGTCCCAGCACACGACGGTCAGGCCGCGCCGCCGGGCGTCCAGCCGCGAGCGCAGGCTCTGGTGCCCGAACGGCGGCCGGAACAGCCGTGAGTCGGCGGCGCCGAGCGCCTGCCGGGTCCAGTCGAGCTGCCGCCGCCGGTACCGGCCGGCCAGGGTGGGCAGCGACGGGTGGTCCCAGGTGTGCCCGCCGACCGCGTGGCCCTCGGCGACGATCCGCGCCACCAGCTCCGGGTGCCGGGCCGCGGACTTGCCGACCAGGAAGAACGTCGCCCGCGCCCGATGCCGGGCGAGCACCTCGAGCAGCGCCGGGGTGTCCACCGGGTGCGGGCCGTCGTCGAAGGTCAGCGCGATCACCGGCTCGGTGGTCGACACCCTGATCAGGGAGCCGAGCACGGCGGCGGTGGCCGCGATCCCGCGGCGGGCGATGGCCTTCAGCCGGGCCGCCTGACCGGGTGCCGCCGTCGGGGAGACCAGCGCGTCACGCATCGCTCGGCTCATCGCCGTGCAGCCTACTGGTGGATCATCGTGTCGACGATGTGCCGCGGAGATCACGCTCGGCTCGCGGTTCGGTCGGTCGACCGGCCTCGAGGGGACCGAGCACGATACTGTCGAAGAGGTGCGGAGCTCCTGGAGGCCGAGGGCGTACAGATGGTGACCCGTCCCTCCACGCGATCACTGATGATCGCCGCGGCGGTCGTGGTCGCCGTGATCGCGTCGGTCGTCGTCGCGTTCCGGTTCATGAGCGACGAGGGACCGCAGCAGGGGCCACGAAGGCCCGGCCCGGCGGACATTCCCTCGGTGGCGCAGCCGGTTCCCTGCGATCTGATGGCCGCGCCGGACGGTGACGACGACGCCGACGGCTCGACCGACCGCCCGTTCCGCACCGCTCAACAGCTGATGCAGTCGCTGCAGCCCGGCCAGACCGGATGCCTGGCCACCGGCGAGTACACCGGCGGCCTGCAACTGGACAGTGGTGGCTCCGACGGCCGGCCGATCACACTGGCCGCCGCTGATCCGACCGAGGAGCGGCCGCGGTTGCTGGGCCGGATCGTGATCGAGGATTCGGCGAACGACGTGGTCATCTCCGGGCTGAACCTCAACGGCCGCAACGACGACAAGCTGCCCAGCCCGACGATCAACGGTGATAACGTCGTCCTCCGTGGGAACGACATTAGTAATGACAACTTCGGCATCTGCGTGAACCTCGGTCACCCGAGCTTCGGGACCGCCGTCGGCACGGTGATCCAGAACAACCGCATCCACAACTGCGGCGAGTACCCGGTGACCAACCTCGAGCACGGCATCTACGTGGGTACCGCGCGGGACACGACCATCGAGGGGAACCTCATCTACGACAACGCCGACCGTGGGATCCAGCTCTACCCCGATGCGCAGCGGACCCGGATCACCCACAACGTGATCGACGGCAACGGGACCGGAGTGATCTTCTCCGGGTCGGACGGCACCGTGTCCAGCGACAACTACGTGGCAGACAACATCATCAGCAACTCGCAGCGCTACAACATCGACGCCTTCTGGGGCGATGACGAGGTCGGCACCGACAACGTCGTCGAGAACAACTGCCTGTGGGGCGCCGGCATCGCCGAGATCTCCGAGGAGCCCGGCTTCACCGCGCAGTCCAACATCATCGTCGATCCCGAGTTCGTGGATCGCGACAGCGCACAGTTCCGGGTGCAGGCCGGCAGTCCGTGCTCCGGTCGCACTCCCGGTTGGATGGCTTCATGAAGATCGCCCTCGTGACCCAGTACTTCTGGCCCGAGGTGACGTCCTGCGCGCTGCGAGTGGACTCCTTCGTCGAGGCCTGGACCGAGCGCGGGCACGACGTGCAGGTCATCACGGCGGTGCCGAACCACCCCGAAGGCATCGTGCACCCCGACTACCGGGGCCGGCTCACCGTCCGCGAGACGCGGCACAACGCGACGGTCACCCGGGTCTGGGTGAAGGTCTCCCCCCGCCGCTCCGCGCTGAACCGGCTGATGGCGTACGGGTCCTTCGCCGCGTCGTCGGCGATCGTCGGGGCCACCGGTATCGAGCGGCCGGACGTAGTGGTGGCCACCAGCCCGCCCCCGATAGCGGCACTGACCGGACGGCTGCTCGCCTGGCGCTACCGGGTGCCGTACGTGCTGGACATCAGGGACCTGTGGCCGGAGGCGGCGGTGGCCATCGGCGAGTTGCGGGAGGGCGGCTCGGTAGCGCAGCTCATCAGCCGCTCGATGGACTCGCTCTACCGCAGCGCGGACCTGGTCACGGCGGCCACCGAGGGCTTCGCCCGCTCGATCGGCCCGGACACGGTCGTGATCACCAACGGCGCGGACTCCCGGGTGGCCACTGCCACCCCGGCGGACGGCGCGGCGATTCGCCGCCAGCTCGGGCTGGAGGACAAGTTCGTCGTCGGCTACGTCGGCAACCACGGCGTGTGCGAGGGCCTGGAAGGTGTCGTGGACGCGGCCCGGCTGCTCGCCGACGAACCCTCCGTGCACGTGCTGCTGGTCGGTGGCGGGCCCCGGCGCGAGCAACTGCTGGCCCGGGCGGCCGGGCTGACCAACATCACCATGCACCCACCGGTGCCGGTCGAGCAGGTGGGCAGCTACCTGCAGGCCGCCGACGTGCTGATGGTGCCGCTGCGCAACGAGCCGCACTTCGGCACCCGCTTCCCCGCCAAGCTGTTCGACGCCTGGGCGTGTGCGAAACCGGTGCTCATCGGCTACGACGGCGAGGCCCGGCGGCTGGCCGAGGCCACCGGCTCGGGGACCTTCGCGCCCTCGGACGAACCGGACGCGCTGAGCAAGGAGATCCGCCGGCTGCAGGAGGTCGATCCGGGCACGCTGGCCGAGATGGGCCGGTCCGGGCAGCAGTGGGTGCTGGCCAACGCCACGCGTGCCGCGGTCGCGCACACCTTCGCCGAGCACCTCGAGCGGCTGGTGCGGGACAGGTAGGTACGTACGTGACGCCACCCCGGCGCCGGTTGCGCGTGGTGACGCTGGTCGACCGGATCCGGATGGGTGGGGCCGAGCGGTTCGCCGTGGCCCTGGCCAACCACCTGGACCCGGAGCGGTTCGACTCGATCCTCTGCACCACACGCCCGGACGAGGACCGCTACGAGGAGCTCGACGTGCCGGGGACGCCGGTGCGCCGGCTGGCCCTGCAGCGAGGATCCCGGGCCGCGCTCACCGCATGGTCGCCGCTGGTCCGGCTGATCCGCGAGGAGGGCGTGGACGTCCTGCACGCGCACATGCACGGCTCCAACATCTGGGCCGCCGTGCTCGGTCGCGCGCTGCGTGTACCGGTGGTGATCGCCACCGAGCACACCTGGTCGTTCCGGGGCCAGCCGCTGCGCAAGGCGCTGGACCGGCACGTCGTCGGTCGGTTCTGCCACACCTTCGCGGCGATCTCCGAGACGGACCGGACCCGCATGATCGAGCTGGTCGGCGTGCCGGCGGCTCGGGTCCGGTTGATGCCGCTGGGCGTGGTGCCGCGCGCGGGCAACCCGGCGGCCGGCGGGCTGCGGCAGGAGCTCCGCATCCCGGACGCGGCGCCGGTCGTCGCCACGGTGGGGATGCTGCGCCCACAGAAGGCGCTCGACGTGCTGGTGCGGGCCTTCGCCACGGTGCGGGCCGAGCATCCGGACGCCCGGCTGCTGATCGCCGGCGAGGGCGAGGAGCGGGCGCGGCTGGAGTCGGTGATCGCCGACGCCGGGCTCGGCTCCGCGGTGGTCCTGCTCGGCCTGGTGGCCGACATCGGCCGGGTCCTGGACGCCGCCGACGTGTACGCGCAGTCGTCCGACTTCGAGGGCACCCCCATCGCGATCCTGGAGGCGATGGCCGCGAAGCTGCCGGTCGTGTCCACCGCGGTGGGCGGGGTGCCGGCGTTGCTGGGCACCTCGAACGGCCTGCTGGTACCGCCCCGGGATCCGGACGCACTCGCCGCGGCGATCAGCACGCTGCTGGCGGACCCGGCGGCGCGGCACGCGATGGGTGCAGCCGGGCAGGCCACCATGTCGGCCGGCTACGGGTTCGACCGCACCGTGCACGCCTGGCAGGACCTCTACCTGGAACTGCACGACCGCGCCGCACGCTGAGCCGACCGCAGGCTGATGCGTATCGACCGTTCGCCGCGCGTTGTCCACCGTATGCGACCCGCTCGGTATAGCCTCACCCCCACTTCGCAACTGGTACGCCGACGACATACCGGCCCCAGCCGGACAAGCGGACGCAGGGCCGGGGACGCCCCACGACCGGTCCCGGTAGGCCTTCCGGGCAGGAGATCGACGTGGACCTCCCCTCGCACGACGAGCAGTGCCGCGAGCGCCCGGCCGCCGGATCGGCCGGCCCGGCATGACGGACCGCCTCCGCGTGGTGACGCTGCTCGACCGGGTCCGGGTGGGCGGCGCCGAGCGGTTCGCCATCGGGCTGGCCGGCAACCTGGATCCGGAGCGCTTCGACTCCGTCCTGTGCACCACCCGCCCCGATGAGGACCCGCTCGACCACCTCGACCTGGCCGGCGCGCCGCTCCGCAGGCTGGCACTCGACCGGCGCTCCCGGGCATCGCTGCGCGCCTGGTCGCCACTGCTCCGGATGGTTCGCGAGGAGGGCGTGGACATCCTGCACGCACACATGCACGGCTCCAACGTCTGGGCGGCCGTGCTCGGGCGCGCGCTGCGGGTACCGGTGGTGATCGCCACCGAACACAGCTGGTCGTTCGAGGGCCGGCCGCTGCGCAAGGCACTGGACCGGCACCTCGTCGGCCGGTACTGCGACGCCTTCACCGCGATCTCCGCGGCCGACTGCAAGCGCATGATCGAGCGGGTCGGGGTGCCGGCCGACCGGGTGCGGCTGATGCCGCTCGGCATCATCCCGCGGGCCGACCGGTCGGCAGCCGGCTGCCTGCGCCGGGCGCTCGGCATCCCGGCGGCTGCGCCGGTGGTGTCGGTGCTGGGGATGCTGCGCCCGGTGAAGGCGCTCGACGTGCTGATCCGGGCCTTCCCGGCGGTGCTCGCGGAGCACCCGGAAGCGCGGCTGCTGATCGCCGGGGAGGGTGCGGAGCGCCGCCGGTTGGAGGCCACGATCGCCGCGCTCGGGCTGGGCTCCTCGGTGCTGCTGCTGGGCCTGGTCAACGACATCGCGCCGGTGCTCGCGGCATCCGACGTGTATGCGCAGTCCTCGGACTCGGAGGGCACCCCGATCGCGATCATGGAGGCGATGAACGCCGGCCTGCCGGTGGTGTCGACGGCCGTCGGCGGGGTGCCCGCGCTGGTGGATGCCTCGTGCGGGCTGCTGGTCCCGCCACGCGACCCGGGTGCGCTCGGGTTGGCGATCAACAAGCTGCTCGCCGACCCGCAGGCGCGCTGCACACTGGGCACGGCCGGGCGGGCCCGGGTGGCCGAGCACGGCTTCCAGGGCACCGTCGAGCAGTGGCAGAACCTCTACACCGAGCTCTACCAGGGCTCCCGCCGGCGGGCCCACTAGGGTTCCACCGTGCGACGGTCACCGGTGCGCCACCGGCTGCTGGTACTGGGCTTCCACAACGTGGACAGCACCTGGTGCTGGCCGTCGGCCGCTGGGGAGGGCGTCAGCACCTTCCTGCGGCACATGAAGATCCTCGACCGGATGGCCAACGTGGTGCCGCTCGCGCAGGCTCTGGACGCGCTGGCCGCGGGCCGGGCGCTGCCGCCGCGGGCCGTCGCGCTCACCTTCGACGACGGCTACCGGGACAACCTCACGCTGGCCGCCCCCATCCTGCACCGGTTCGGGATGCCGGCCACCGTGTACCTGGTGCCGCACTTCCTGTCCGGGCAGGAGCACGCCTGGTGGGAACGCCTGGGTTGGGCGGTCCGGCAGGCCAGGGCGTCGCATCTGACGTTCGCCGGGGTGCGCCACCCGCTTTCCGATCCCGACGCGCGGATCACCGCGCTGCGGGCCGTCGAGGACGGCGTGAAGGACCGCACGCACGCGGAGCGCCGCGACCTGGTGGAGCAGCTGGTGGATCAGCTGCGACCCAGCGGCGACTTCGCCGCTGACACCCTGTTCCTGGACTGGGACTCGGCCCGGCGGCTGGCCGGCACCGGCCTGAGCATCGGTTCGCACACGCTCGACCACGCCATCCTGGCCCGCGAGTCGCCGCAGGAGCAGCGGCGCAACCTGCGCGAATCGCGCGAGATCCTGCAGCGGGAGCTCCAGGTCGAGGTGGACACGCTGGCCTACCCGAACGGCAAGCGGGTCGACTACGACGCGACCACGATCGAGGCGGCCCGGGCGGCCGGCTACTCCTACGCGGTGACCACCTGGGGCTCGCCGGTCGCGGCCGGCGACCCGCCCTACGAGATCCATCGGACGCTGATCTCGCCGTCGATGAGCGGCGGGCGGTTCGCCGCCAAGCTGGTCCAGCAGCTGCTGCCGATCTGATCGAGCCGCCGCCCGGGCCCGGCTCAGCCGCGCGCCGGCACCCGCCGGGCCACGGCGGCCAGCTGCTCGTACCGGCGATGGGTGCGCAGCGGCAGGTAGGGACGAGCCGACTTGATCCGCACGGCCCGCAGGGAGTTGCCGCGGTAGATCCCCACCCGCGGGATCGCGAACCGCTCGATCGGCTCGTGCCGCTCCGGGAGGGAGAACGCGTAGTGGTACCCGGCCCGCTCGGCGGCCCGGCGCACCTGCTCGCTGTGCCGCCCGCGGGGGAAGGCCAGCGACGAGACCGAGCGGCCGAGCAGGTCCGACAGCAGCTCGCGGCTGGTCCGCAGGTCGGTGACGCACTCGGCGAAGCTGAGCTCGGTCAGATCGAGGTGGGCATAGCTGTGGGACTGGAAGTCCACGCCCAGCTCCTGCATCTCCAGCACCTGGTCCGCGGTGAGCGTGGACAGCCGCTGCGGCGGGGGCGGCGGGGTGTCCACCCAGTCCACCGGCTGCCCGCCGGGGGCCAGGGTCTGCGCGACCAGGAACACCGTCCACGGGAACCGGTACCGCGCCAGCACCGGGAGCGCGTGGCGGTGCAGCTCGGCGAACCCGTCGTCGAAGGTCAACGCGGCCGCCCCACGGGGCAGCCGGCCGGAGCGGTCCAGCAACCGGACGGCCTCGTCCAGCGGAAGCACCCGACGGCGGCGATGCAGCCAGGCGCACTGCTCGGCGAAGTCCGCCGGCTCCACGGCCAGTGGTGACGCCCACTCCGGCTGTACGGAGTGGTAGCAGAGGATCGTCATCGGGACGCCTTCAGCAGCTCCTCGTACATCTCCGAGATGGAGCGCACGGTGGCCTCGGCCGAGAAGTGCTCACCGACCCGGGCCTGCCCGGCGTCGCCCATCCGGCGCCGCAGCGCCGGGTCGGTCAGCAGCTTCTCCAGCGCCTGCGCGAGCACCTCCGGATCGCGCGGCGGTACCAGGAAGCCGGTCTCCCCGTCGTCGACCGCGCGGCCGACGTCGCCGACGTCGCTGGCCACCACCGGCAGCCCGGCCGCCATCGCCTCCAGCACCGACAGCGGCATCGCCTCCCACCACGAGGGCAGGCAGAACACGTCGGCCTCGGCGTACACCGACGGCATCAGCTCGGGTTGCCGGGGGCCCAGCACCCGCGCGTGCCCGTTCGCCGCCGAGCGCACGACCGCCTCGGCGTCCCCGCCCTCGTCGGGCGTGCCCCCGACCAGCACCAGCTCGTGGGCGATCCCGCGCTCGTGCAGCAGGGTGGAGGCGTCCAGCAGGTCGAGCAGGCCCTTGCGCGGGGTGAGCAGGCCGGCGTACAGCACCCGGGGCGGCGCCAGTGCGGTGCCGTCGGCCCGGCGGAACAGCTCGGTCCGGACCCCGTTGTCGATGAGGCGTATCCGGTCGGCCGGCACGAGCCGGGCGAGCAGGTCACGCCCGGCGCTCCACACCGCGACCACCCGGTGCGCCGGCTTCATGGCCAACCGGGCCAGGCATCGGCGCAGCGGGCTGATCAGCCACAACTGCAGCGCGCCGCCGTGCGCGTGCACGATCACCGCACAGCCTCGGCTGCGTGCCGCGAGCACGAGCAGCGAGGCCCGCAGCAGCGTCACGGTGGGGGCCAGCGCGGAGTGGATGTGCACGATGTCGTGGCCGCGGGCCCGGGCCCGCACGGCCAGCGCGTCCCGGACGGTGCGGCGCAGGTTGCCGAGCGTGGCCCGGCCACCCTGCGGCGCGCCGTGGTGGGCGAGGTTGAGGAAGCTGAGCTCGTGCATCCGCCCGAGCTCCCCGGCCATCAGCATGTCCAGGTAGCTCGGGATCCCGCCCCGGTCCGGCGCGCCCTTGCCGACCAGCAGGACCCTGCTCACCGCGGTGGGCCCAGTCGGCAACAGATGATCTTCACCTCGGGCTCGTCCTGGATCGGACCGGTGGGCGACGCCGAGTGCGGACCTGCACTGCTCCGTCATGCCGGTCCGGCGATCTTACCCGGACGACCCAGGCCGACCCACCGAAAACCCGCCCGTTCGGGTACAGCGGGGTCGAGGAGGTTGCGGGTGTCGATGACCAGCGGGCGCTTGGTCGCGTCGGCCAGCCGGGACCAGTCCAGTGCCCGGAACTCCGGCCACTCGGTCAGGATGACCAGCGCCTCCACGCCCTTGGCCAGCACGTAGGGATCGTCGTGCACCGTGAGCAGGCCGGTGATCGACGGGGGGCAGTGGTCGGCGGTCACCGCCGGGTCGTAGGCGGAGAGCTCGGCGCCTGCCTGGCGCAGCAGCTCCGCGACGGCGACCGCCGGGGAGTCCCGCAGGTCGTCGGTGCCGGCCTTGAAGGTCAGCCCGAGCAGCCCGATCGCCACCCGGTTGAGGGACCCGTGGCGGCGGCCCGTGACGGCCTCCCGGACCTTGTCGACCATCCGCTGGTGCTGGCGCACGTTGGTGTCGATCGCGGCCCGCAACAACCGGAACTCGAAGTCCACCGAGTCGGCCATGTGCAGCAGCGCGTGGGTGTCCTTGGGCAGGCAGGAGCCACCCCAGCCCGGGCCGGGCGCGAGGAAGGCCCGGCCGATCCGGCGGTCATGGGCCAACCCCTCGGTGACGTCGAGCACGTCGGCGCCCAGGCGTTCGCACAGCTCGGCGATCGCGTTGGCGTAGGACAGCTTGGTGGCCAGGAAGCAGTTGGCCGCATACTTGATCATCTCGGCGCTGGCGGCGTCGGTGAGCACCGTCGGTGCCCCGAGCCGGGAGTAGAGCGCGGCCACCCGCTCAGCGGCGTCCTGGCTCTGGGAGCCGACCACGATGCGGTCGGGCTCGAGGAAGTCCTGCACGCAGCTGCCTTCGCGCAGGAACTCCGGGTTGCTCACCACGAACACGTCGTCGCGACCCAACAGCTCCACGGTGCGGGCCGCGGTGCCGACCGGGACCGTCGACTTGTTGACGATGATGCTGCCCGCCGGGAGCACCCCGGAGAGGTCCTCGAGCACCGCCTCGACCGCGCTGAGATCGGCCACCCCGCCGACGCCCATCGGGGTCGGCACACACAGGATCACCACCTCGACCGCGGCGTCGGCGCTGCACAGCTCCTCGACCGCGTCCGCCGCCCCCACGGCGAACGACAGCCGCCCCGACGACAGACCCTCGGCCACCAGCCCGGCCAGCGCCGGCTCCCGCAGGTCGACCTCGCCCCGGTTCAGCCGGTCGATCTTGTCGTGGTCGAGATCGGCACACGCCACGCGATGTCCCAGCGAGGCGAGGCAGGCGGCCGTCGTCAGACCGACGTAGCCCGCCCCGATCACCGCTATCCGTCGCATGAACATGACAACCTCCCGATAGTCCTGCCCGGCCGGGCCACCCCACCCGGGCCGGGCAGCGCATGAGGCGCGGTCGAGCGCGGGACCACCATGACTACGGCGGCCCGGTACTCAGCGGCCACGTGCGAACAGCACTTCGGTCACCGTTCGAAGCAGGATCTTGACGTCCAGCCACAGTGACCAGTTCTCGATGTAGTAGTTGTCGAAGCGGGCGCGATCGGCGATGGACGTATCCCCGCGTAGGCCGCTGACCTGCGCCAGACCGGTCAGCCCGGCCTGCACGCGGTGCCGGTGGTGGTAGCGGTGGACCTGCTGGGAGAAGCGCGAGACGAAGTACGGGCGCTCCGGGCGGGGACCGACCAGGGTCATGTCGCCACGCACGATGTTCCACAGCTGGGGCAGCTCGTCGAGCGAGGTGCGGCGCAGGAAGCGGCCCACCGGCCCGACCCGGCTGTCACTGGCGATCGACCAGGCGGTCTCCGCCTCGGCGGCACTGGCCGGGCGCATGGTGCGCAGCTTGAGGCAGTCGAAGATGATGCCGTCGCGTCCGACCCGGGGCTGCCGGAAGATCACGCCGGGCCCGCCCTCGATCCGCACGGCCAGCGCACAGACCGCCAGCAGCGGCGAGACCACGATCAGCGACAGACCGGCGACGAGCACGTCGAAGCAGCGCTTGACCGCGCGGGCCGGCGCCCGCTGCGGCGGCGGGGTCCGGATCCGCATGATCGGGGTCGAGCCGATGTGATCGGGGAAGCCGGTGTGGGTGTGGAAGTGGTGCAGCCGCGGCACGACCAGCACGTCGCAACCGATGCAGAGCGGGGTGCGGACCGCCTCCAGCAGCGAGGCCTCCTCCAGCAGCCCGTCGGCGATGATCAGGACTCTCGCCTCGCTGCACAGCACGGCGTCGTCGAGATCCTGCACCGCGCCGAGCTGCCGAACCCAGGTCGCGGCCGGGGGGTCGACCCCGTCGTCGACGAAACCGACCGGGTGCAGCCCGTACTTCGGGTTCTCCTGCAACACCCGGCACAGGTCGGCGGCGACCGGCCCACCGCCGATGAGCAGCGCGCGGTGCTGGATGAGCCGCCGGTTGCGGGCCCACAGGATCAGCTGTGTCGTCACCACCCTTCCGACCACGAACAGCCCGATGACCAGCGGGATGTCGGCGAGGAAGTCGATGACCGAGTCCCGCTCGTGCCGCAACGCGATCACCACGGCGACCGCGGCGCTGGCCACGAACAGCTTTCCGACCAGGAACGGCAGCTCGTCGAGCACGCTCAGGTGCAGCCGGGCCCAGTGCCGCCCGCCGGGGTTGAGCAGGATCACCGCCAGCACGGCCATCGCGATCACGGCCTTGGCGTGCCCGGTGGACCAGGTCAGCGGCATCAGCAACATGGCGATGTCCAGCGGGACCACGACCATCCACGCGCGGACGCGGGGCAACAGGAACCGCCGCCGCTTGGGCCGAGGTGCGGAGGGCACCACGCGGACCGGTTCGGTGATGCGCCTCGCCTGACCCGCCGACGGAACCTGCAGCCCGCGAGGCGTGTTGAGCGAGCTCATCCCATCCCCTCGTCGCGGTCGGCAGCTTCCCGTCACAGGAAAGATCGTCTGCCCGGGCGGCAGCGTTTCACGTCGGAGTGAAGATCACCTGAAAGTTAGCTGTGGGTAGCCACGGAAGCTAGCGGATCATTCGTTGGTGCCGGTCAGCGACACGGTCGTGTCGGTCGCGGAAACTCCGCGCGGCGTCCCGGTCACCGCGACCGGAAAGCGGCCGGGCCTGCCCACGACCCGACAGCAGGCTTCTGACCAGGCGCAACGATCGACACCCGAGCTTCCGGGTCAGTTGATCACGTTCTGGAGTCGCCTGCGTAACGATTACGCCGGGCTGCTCACGAAATGCGTCGCTGGTTGATCCGGCAATCACGCACTGTGGCCGGCGTCGCCCCTCGGGACCGGAGTCAGACCGGCAACCTGCGGGGAGCGGCGTGCAGCCGGTGGGCCGGGGCCACCGGACGGCCGTCGAACAGGTCCTCGGGCCGGCCGGTCTCCAGCGCCTTGCGATAGGCGACGGTGGCTCCGCGCGCGGCCTCGACGGTCTGCTCGACGTCGGCGTCGGTGTGCGCGGCCGAGATCACGAAGGACTGGCCGAGCACGCCGCGGCGCAGGATCTCCTGCAGGAACAGGGTGCGCATGGCCTGGCTCGGCGTTCCCGACGCGTCGGCGGTCCGGAAGATCTGGCAGGACGGCCGGCCGAGCACCGACAACGCATCGGCGATGCCGGCCTCCGCGGCCACCTCGTTCACCCCGGCCGCCAGCTTGGCGCCCTGCCGCTCCATGGTCGCGACCGGATCGGTCGCGGCGTACGCCGCGACCACCGCACGGAACGCGGCCAGCGAGACCGTCTCGGCGCCGTGGGTGCTGGACAGCAGGAACACCCGTGGCCGATCGGTGTTCAGGCCGCCGAGCTCCATCAGCTCCCGGCGCCCGGCGATGGCGGCGATCGGGAACCCGTTGCCCATCGCCTTGCCCCAGGTGGACAGGTCAGGCGTGACCCCGTACACGGACTGCGCCCCGCCGGCGGCCCAGCGAAACCCGGTGATCGTCTCGTCGAAGATCAGCACGACGCCGTGCCGGTCGCAGAGCGCGCGCACGCCCTCCAGGAAGCCGGGGGCCGGCTCGGCCAGCGCGCTCGCCGCCTCCAGGATCACGCAGGCCACCTGGCCCTCGTGCTGCTCCAGCACGGTGCGCAGCGACTCCAGGTCGTTGTAGCCGAAGGAGCGCATCAGGGAACGCACCGCCTCGGGCACCCCGGAGCTGATCGGCAGGGTGCCGACGAACCAGTCCTGGGCGCTGAAGTACGGCTGGTCGTGGCACTGCACGACCAGGTCGCGACCGGTGGCCGCGCGCGCCACCCGGATCGCGGTGCTGGTCGCGTCGGAGGCGTTCTTGCCGAACTTCACCATGTCCGCGCCGGGCACCAGGGCCAGGAAGTCCTCGGCGGCGGCCAGCTCCAGCTCGGTGGGCCGGGTGAAGGAGATCCCGTCGACCAGCACCTTGCGCACTGCTTCCAGAACCGGCTCGTAGGCGTGCCCGAGCGTGACCGCGCGCATGCCCATGCCGTACTCGACGAACTCGTTGCCGTCGACGTCCCACACCCGGGCGCCCTTGCCCCGGGTCAGCACCGGGGCCATGCCCTCCGGGTACTGGTCGGAGCCCTTGGCGAAGGTGTGCGCGCCGCCCGGCACGAGCTCGTGCAGGCGGGCCTGAAGCTGGTTGGAACGGTCGAAGCTGATGGAGTTCACTCCGGGTCCTCATCGGCTGATCGGACAACGCTGGGCCCAACGCTGCACCCACGGACGACTCGGCGTGCACAGAGCGATCGTTACATCCGGCGCCACCCGAACGGCCCAATGGCACGGTCGATCGGGCGCGAGCGGAGCCCCGTCCGCTGTGATGCTACTGACGGTGCAACGCGGCCGCGCAGACCCCAGGCATCGAACTGCCCCTCGGCGTGTCCGGAGCCGGTTGTACCCGGATGGCCCGGAGGGGCGGCCGCCATCACCGCCTCCGCAGCAGCAGCCAGGTCAGACCAGTGGCGACGAAGGTGGCCACCAGCAGCACAAGCGCGTCACCTAGATGGACGCCGTGCCGGTTCGAGAGGGAGAGCAAGATCGGCCCGACCCTCGTGTCCACCGCCGTGAGCAGGACGGTGGCCCCCGCCAACGCCCACACCAACAGCACCATCACCAGGCGCCCGGGCCGGGAGCGGGCACGGGGGCGGGAGTACCGGTGCGACATCCAATCCAAGGTATCGGCTCCCGCTGCGCGACTACGTGCCGGCGCGATCGAGCCGCCTCCGTCCTGACGTCACGCCGACATAGGCTCGCATCAGCTCGTCGCGCTGCCGGCCAGGGCTGAACGCCTGTCCCCAGGCCTGTGACTGCTCACGAAGCGACCGCATCCGCCCGGCGCGCAGGGCCTCGTCGACGAACAACGCGGCGTCGCGCGGTTCGGCGAACAGGTTCGGCAGCGCGATGCTGCGCAGCGCAGCGATGTCCCGACCGATCACCGGAACACCGAGGTTGGCCGCCTCGACAACCGACAGCGGTGCGCCCTCCCAGGCTGCGCTGTGCACATACAACGACGATCGTGACAACCGGTCGAGCAGCTCCCGACGTCGAATCCAACCGGTGACGTCGACCCCGGCG
>DATMDS010000077.1:0-4758 GCA_035557575.1 Pseudonocardia sp.
CTCGACGCACGCGAGCGCCACGGCGACGAAACCGAGCCCGTAGAGGACCTGGACGTCGAAGTTCTCCTGCCGGGCCGGGGTGTCGGCGAGCTGACGGGCGGCGAAGAAGAGCCCGACCATGCCGACGCCGGCACCGACCCAGACCGCGGGTCCCCAAATGCGCCCGGCCACGCCGGCGGCACGCTTCTCCCTGGCCGCCCGCAGCCGCCACAACAGGACCTCGAAGCCGACCGCGGCCAGCACCGCGAGCAGGAATCCGAGCACCGACCGGGCCCGGCCGACGAAGTTCTCCGAGAACAGCACCGGCAGCTGCTGGACCGCGGCGAGCGGCGGGCCACCGGCGTAGATCAGCACCAGGCAGACGCCGATCGCGGCGACGAGGAAGACCCACACGCCCTTTGGCAGCATCCCTCGGCCAGTGCGCACCGCGGCGAGACCGACCAGCGCCAGCAGCAGCGCGCCCGCGCCGACGTAGGACAGCGCCTCGACGATGTGCGTGCCGGCCGCCCACTGCGGCACGCCCCCGGCATAGGTGGTGCCGAGCGACCACGGGGCGATCGCGGTGATCAACGCCCGGTACGGGATGTTGTCGGCCGGGGTCTGCTCGCGGCCGAAGACGAACGCGTGCGACATGAAGTAGGTGAACGGCAACAGCTGGATCGCGGCCAGGCTCACCGCGCCGACGATCGCGGCGGCCCCGCCGACGGCCATCGCGGTGATCCGCTTCCACTGGGCGCGGTACTCGGCCAGCACCCGGACCACGAAGTAGACACCACCGGCGATCAGCGCGTAGCCGGTGACCGCCGGGAAGCCGCCGAAGAGCATCGCGGCCACCGAAACACACACCAGCACCGCGTCACTGACCCGGCGGCGCTGCACCAGCCGCTCGATCGCCCAGAACAGCAACGGGATGAACGCGGCGGTCTTGGTCTGCGACCAGCCGGTCCAGGACAGCATGAACGAGCTGGTGACGAACATCAGTCCGCCGATGAACGCGGCCGGCCGGCCGAGCCCCAGCCGCCTGGCGAACAGGAACGTGCCGCCGACCGAGATGACGATCTCCAGCGCCTTGACCCACGCGGGGGCAAGCCACACCGGCAGCAGGAAGTAGGGCAGGTTCACCGGGGAGAAGAACGCGTTGTTCGGCACCGCGCCCAGCGGCGTGCCGCCGACCATGAACGGGTTCCACCAGCCGCCGTTGCCGTTGAGGACCAGGTCCACGAACAGGGCGGTCTGTGGCAGCACGCCGTCCGCGACGTCCTGCAGGAACGGGTTCTTCGGCACCACGCCGGCCAGCACGGTGTCGCTGTAGGGCGACCACTTGACCAGCACGTCGGTCGGGCCGAACACGCCCTGGCCGACCAGCGGCCAACCGATCCCGATGACGACGAAGCCCACGACCGCGACCCAGATGCCGAGCGGGAGCAGGCGGTGCAGCCGACCGGCCGGCCGTTGTTCGCGTTCTGGCCGGTCAGACGGGTTACCGCCCGACTGCGGACTCTCCTCGTCCTCCAACGCCCTGCTCATGCGACCTCCCTCACACGCATCTGCCGGAGGCTATCGGCTGGGTGAAAGTGACCGACCACCGCCACACTCGTCCCGTGCCCCTACCGGTGGAACTGCCCGACCTCCCGATCCGCGCGGTGCTGGACGACGTGCGCACCGCGTTGGCCCGGCACGGCACCGCGGTGCTGGTCGCCCCGCCGGGCACCGGCAAGACCACGGTCGTCCCACTGGCGCTGGCGGCGAGCACGTCCGGCCGGATCGTGGTGGCCGAGCCACGGCGGCTGGCGACCCGGGCCGCGGCGACCAGGATGGCGGCGCTGCTCGGCGAGCCGGTCGGCGCCACGGTTGGCTACGCCGTCCGCGGCGAGCGGAAGAGCTCGGCCGACACCCGGATCGAGGTGGTGACCACCGGGCTGCTGGTGCGGCGGCTGCAGGCCGACCCCGAGCTGCCCGGCACCGACGTCGTCCTGCTGGACGAGTGCCACGAGCGGCACCTGGACGCTGACCTGCTGCTCGCCCTGCTGCTCGACGCCCGCGCCGGGCTGCGGCCGGACCTGCGGCTGCTCGCCACCTCGGCCACGGTCGCCACCGACCGGCTCGCCGAGCTGCTCGGCCCGGACACGCCGGTGGTGCGGGCGCACGTGCGGACCCATCCGGTCACGGTCTCCTACTCCCCGCCCACCCGCGGCGAGCGTGTCGAGGGCTGCGTGGCCCGTGGTGTCCGAAAAGCACTGTCCGAATCGGACGGTGACGTGCTGGTGTTCCTGCCCGGGGTTGGCGAGATCGCGCGGACCACTGCGCTGCTCGGCGACGTGCCGGTCTTCCCGCTGCACGGCCGGCTGCCGGCCGCGCGGCAGGACGCGGCGCTGCGGCCGGGTGACGGGCGCCGGGTGGTGCTGGCCACCGCGGTCGCCGAGTCCAGCCTGACCGTGCCGGGCGTGCGCGCGGTCGTGGACTCGGGCCTGGCCAGGGTCGCGCGGATGGACCACCGCCGCGGCCTGGCGGGGCTGGTCACCACCCGGGTGTCGGCGTCGGTGGCCGAGCAACGCGCCGGCCGGGCCGGCCGGGAGGCACCCGGGCGGGTGTACCGCTGCTGGCCCGAACACGAGCACGCCACGCTGCCCGCCCAGCCGGAGCCGGAGATCCGCACCACCGATCTGACCCGGCTCGCCCTGGAACTGGCCTGCTGGGGCACCCCGGACGGCACCGGGCTCGGCTGGTGGGACCCGCCGCCGCCCGGGGTGCTCGCCGCCGGCCGGGCCGTGCTGAGCGCGCTCGGCGCGCTCGACGAGGCCGGCTCGGTGACCGAGCGCGGCCGGCGGATCGCCGGTGTCGGCCTGCATCCGCGGCTGGCCAGGGCCCTGCTCGACGGCACGGCCGAAATTGGCGCCCGGGCCGCGGCCGAGGTGGTGGCCCTGCTCGACGACGACACGCTCGCCGCCGGCTGGGACATCGACGTCGCGCTGCGCGGGCTGCGGTCCGGCGACAGCGACCCGTCCGGCCGGTGGCGGCGCGAGGTGCGCCGGCTCGCCGGTCTGGTCCAGGCCGGGCCGAGCGGGCGGGCGGACGCGGCGCTCGTGGTGGCGCTGGCCTACCCGGAGCGGCTGGCCCGGCGCCGGGCGCCCGGGTCCGGGGTCTACCTGATGGCCGGCGGCACCGCGGCCGAGCTGTCCGGGCCGGCCGACGCCGAGTGGCTGGCGATCGCCGGCGCCGACCGGCAACCCGGGCGGGCGCAGGGAAAGATCCGGTTGGCGGCCCGCGCCGACCAGAAGCTGGCCGAGCATGCCGCGCCAAGCCTGCTGTCCACTGTGGACGAGGTTGGCTGGGTCGACGGCGACGTGGTGGCCCGCCGGGTGACCCGGCTCGGCGCGATCGTCCTCCGGGAGCGGCCGCTGCCCGACCCGGACCCCGACCGGCTGCGCGACGCGCTCCTCGACGGGCTGCGCACCACCGGCCTCGGCCTGCTCACCTGGTCGGCCGCCGCGACCCGGCTGCGCGACCGGCTGGCGCTGCTCCACCGCGTCCTCGGCGACCCGTGGCCGCCGGTCGACGACGCCGCGCTGCTCGACAGCGCCCCGGTCTGGCTCGGCCCCGAGCTCACCCGAGCACGGCGGCGCGCCGACCTCGCCCGGGTCGACACCCACGACGCGCTCGCCCGGCTGCTGCCCTGGCCGGCGGCGGGCCGGCTCGACGAGCTTGCCCCGGACCGGCTCGCGGTGCCCTCCGGCGCGCGGATCAAGCTCGACTACTCAGCCGACGAGCCGGTGCTGCCGGTCAAGGTGCAGGAGGCGTTCGGCTGGACGGCCACGCCCACGATCGCCGACGGCCGGGTGCCGGTGCTGCTGCACCTGCTCTCCCCCGCCGGCCGGCCGGTCGCGGTCACCCGGGACCTGACCTCGTTCTGGCGGGACGGCTACCAGCAGGTCCGCACGGAGCTGCGCGGCCGGTACCCGAAGCATCCCTGGCCGGCCGACCCCACCACGGCCGAGCCGACCGCGCGGCTCAACCGTCGGTGAAGGGCTGGACCGGGATGCCGTGGTCGCGCTCGCGCATCCCGAGCTCGTAGGCGGCGAGCCCGGATGCCCGCAGCGACAAGGGTTTCCGATTGGGGCGGGCCACCCGCACGAGCAGGTCGGCGATGGAGGAGTTCGTCGTGTGGTGCTCGCCGCCGTCGGGGTCGGCGTAGACCCAGCCCACGATCCGCTCCCGGGGCGCGGTCGCCAGCCCGGCCACCACGATCTCCCGCCCGGGCACCGCGAACTCGAGCCGGTCCGGCGACTCGTGCACCCGGGGCCGGCGCGCCTTCGTCGGCCCGCCGAGCGCGATCCGCTCGCCGTCCACCGAGACCGCGCCGGCGGCTACCCACGGCGTCGTCCGGCCGCCCAGCTTGATCCGGCCGAACGTGAGGTCCAGCCAGGTCGACTCGCCCGCGTCGGCGAAACCCATGCCGTGCAACCAGATCCACCGCTCCGCGTGCTGGGATCCCCAGTTGTGGCCGACCATTCCCGGCCAGCCGGCGAGCGAGATCTCCCGCCCGCCAACGGTGACCGCGCCGTCGAACCGGGCTACAGGATGCAGGCTCACCGGCTTGGTCCGCGGCAGCGGCGTCCGGTACAGCAGGCTCAGCGGCAGATGACACAGCGGTTCGGCGCCGTGGAAACGCAGGTCCCAGCTGACGTCGTTGACGCTGCCGGTGGCCGAGCCGACGCCCATCCGCGCGTCGCCGATCCGGATCCAGTCACCGCCGCCGGC
>DATMDS010000078.1:0-7167 GCA_035557575.1 Pseudonocardia sp.
CAGGTACGGGCGGTCGAAGCGCAGGTCGGGGTGGAACTCGTCGGCGAACTGGTAGCCGGGGCCGCCCATCCCGGTGCCGGTCGGGTCACCGCCCTGGATCATGAACCCGCCGATCACCCGGTGGAACACCGAGCCGTCGAAGAACGGGCCGGAGTCGCCGCCGCTGGCGTTGGGCTTGGAGTAGCTCTTCTTGCCCGTGGCCAGGCCGACGAAGTTCTCCACCGTCTTGGGCGCGTGGTCGGGGAGCAGGTTGATCCGGATGTCGCCGTGGTTGGTCCGCAGCGTCGCAGTGTGCTTCGAAGTGGGTTCGCTCACCGGTCCATGGTGCCAGCCCGTTGCCGATGGTGTCCGTCCAGCACCTCGTCGAGGAAGCCGACGACGGCTCGCTCGTAGCCGGCCGGGTCGGCGTTCCACGAGCCGGTGTGCTCGACGCCCGGCACCTCGCGGAAGCGGATCGGCCAGTCGAGACGGGGCGCGACCGCAGCCAACCTCCGGCTCGGCCCGACGGGCACCACCGTGTCCTCGGTGCTGTGCACGATCAGCGTGGGTGGACGGACGGCGGGCGGCCGGCGGAGCAGGTCGAAGCGGTCGAAGTCGATCCCGATCCGGCGGCTGGTGGCCGTGGTGGCCAGCGCGGTCAACGACGCCGGCAGCCGCCGGTTGCGGGCCTGCTGGCGCAGCGTCTCCCGCCAGTCCAGCAGCGGGCAGTCCCACACCACCGCGGCCACCGCACCCGCCTCCGCGGAGCGGTCCAGGAACGCCCCGATGATCGCCGCACCCATCGACCAGCCGAACAGCACGACCCGGCGCGCGCCGCGGTCGCGCGCCCAGCACACCGCCGCCTCGAGGTCGGCCCACTCGGTGTCGCCCAGGTGGTAGCGCCCGTCCGGGCTGGGCGGCGCCTCCGGGTCGTTGCGGTAGGTGACCACCAGTGCCGGGTGCCCGGCCTCGTGCAGGGCGGGCAGCACCCGCAGTGCCTCCCGGCGCGACCCGCCGCGCCCGTGCACCAGCAGCACCCAGGTGTCCCCGGAGGCCGGGACGTACCAGGCGGAACAGTCCCCCAGCGGGGTGGGCACCGGCACGTCCTCGTGGGCCAGGCCGCGGGCGCCCGGATCCGGGTCGTACGGGCCGGCGTCGATCGCGGCCGCGGTGCCGGCGAGCGGCACCGGGCCGGCCAGCCGTCGCCGGACGATCCGGTCGGTGCCGCTGTCGCCGGCCTCGATCGGGCCGATCACCGCCAGGCCCTGCGGCCAGCGCAGCCCCCAGACCCCGGGTTGCCCGGTCAGCCGGGTGGTGGCCAGGGTGACCGTGTCCGCGTCGGCGGCCAGCACCCGCTCCGGGTAGATCGGGCGTTGCGCCGGGTCCATCAGCAGCGAGGAGTAGTACCACCCGAGGCCGGCCGCCCCGCCGGCGCCGAACCCGAGCGCGGCGGTGGCCAGCCACCACGCGGACCCGGTCGCGGCCGGGGCGGGGAGAGCCGGATCGGGGTGCACCCGACCACTCTCGCCGACGACCGCGCCGGCCGCCCGCGGGCACGGGCATCTGGCAGTGTGGACCCGCGACGAAAGGGCTGGACCGGGGATGGACGACGGGTGGGAGCGGGTGCTCGCGGGGATCGGTGAGCGGCTCAGCGACCTGCGCCGCGACCGCGGGACCACGCTGGCCGCGTTGGCCCGCAGCACCGGCATCTCGACCAGCACGCTGTCCCGGCTGGAGGCGGGCAAGCGGCGCGCGACTCTGGAGCTGCTGCTGCCGATCGCGCAGGCGCACGGCGTCACCCTGGACGAGCTGATCGGCACCCGGTCGGCCGACGACCCGCGGGTCCGGGCCGAGCCGGTGCGCTTCGACGGGGTCATTGCCTGGCCGCTCACCCGCAGCCCGGGCCAGCCCAGTGCCTACAAGATGATCTTCCCGCCGACCCGCAACGAGCCGCAGCTCGCCAGCCACGAGGGCTACGAGTGGCTCTACGTGCTGTCCGGCCGGCTGCGGCTGGTGCTCGGCGACCAGGACTTCACCATGGCCTCCGGTGAGGCGGCCGAGTTCGACACCCGGCTGCCGCACTGGATGGGCAGCGTCGGCGACGGCCCGGTCGAGGCGCTGGTGCTGTTCGGCCGCCAGGGCGAGCGGGTGCACCTGCGCGCCCGCAGCCGCTGAACCTGATCACTGCGGGCGGAACGCCGCGGCTGCGGTCGCGACACGGGGCGGGAGCGGGCCGGCGCCCGGGCTCCGTACGGTGGAACCCATGGACCCCATCCGCCGCGTCACCGACCGCCTCGGCCTGCCGGCCCGGGCCAACCCGCAGCAGCCGACCGTGCTGGAGCTCGACCTGAGCCACGGGGTGCAGTTCGCTCCCCCGGCCAGCCCCGTGGCGGCGTTGCGGCAGCGGCGGGCACCCGGGGCGCGCGCGATCCGCGAGGGGCTGCGCCGCGCGGCCGCCGACCCGAAGGTGCTCGGGCTCCTGGTGCACGTCGGCACCTGCCCGCTCACCCTCGCGGAGGCCGACGAGATCGGCGCCGCGATCGCCGAGTTCTCGAAGGCCCGGCCTTCGATCGCGTGGACCGAGTCGTTCGGCGAGCTGACCAGCGGCCTGGCCGGCTACCGGCTCGCGGTCAACGCCCGCGAGGTGTGGCTGCAGCCCTCGGGCGCGCTCGGCCTGACCGGCGTGCACCTGGGCATCACCCTGCTGCGCGGCGGGCTGGAGAAGCTCGGCCTGGACCCCCAGCTGAGCCAGCGCCACGAGTACAAGTCGGCGGCCGACCAGTTCGCGGCCACCGAGATCACCGCGGCCAACCGGGAGATGATGCAGCGGATCGCCGACAGCCTGATGGACGACACCATCGCCCGGACGGCGCAGCGGCGTGGCCTGGAGCCCGCCGCCGTGCGGGCGGCCACCGACCGCGCGCCGCTGTCGGCCGCGGCGGCACTGGAGGCCGGGCTGATCGACCGGATCGGCTACCGCGACGAGGTGTACGACTGGGCCCGCCAGAACTGGCGGACCGCGGACCCGGAGCCGGCCGACTTCTCGCTGCGCTACGTGCACCGCTACGGCAAGCGTTCGGTGCCGGACCAGGTCGACCGGGTCGTCCGCCGGCACCGGCCCCGCATCGCGGTGGTCGACGTGCACGGCCCGATCATCGTCGGCGCGGGCAGCCCCGGCCGCCGCGAGCAGGCCCCCTCCGACGCGGTCACCGGCCGGCTCCGGGCCGCCGGCCGCGATCCGCACGTGAAGGCCGTGCTGCTGCGGGTGAACAGCCCCGGCGGCTCGTACGTGGGCTCCGACGCCATCCGGCGCGAGGTGATCCGGCTGCGCGAGGGCGGCCGGCCGGTGGTGGCCAGCATGGGCACGCTGGCCGCTTCCGGCGGCTACTTCGTGTCCATGGGGGCCACCGAGATCGTCAGCCAGCCGAGCACGCTGACCGGCTCGATCGGGGTGCTGGCCGGCAAGCTGGTCACCGAGCGGCTGGTGCGCCGGCTCGGGCTGGTGCAGGAGTCCGTCGACTCCGGCCCGCGCGCGGCCATGATGGCGGCCAACGTGCCGTTCACCGAGGACCACTGGGGCGTGCTCAACGCCTGGCTCGACGAGGTGTACGCCGACTTCACCGCCAAGGCCGCCGCCGACCGCGGCATGGAGCTCGCGGAGCTGGAGCCGCTGGCCCGCGGGCGGGTGTGGACCGGGGTCGACGCCGCCGAGCGCCGGCTCGTCGACCACCTCGGCGGGATGGACCTGGCCATCGACCGGGCGTGCGCGCTGGCCGGGCTGGACCGGGACGCGGTGGCGCTGCACGCCGGCGCCGCGCTGCCGTTCCTGGCCGAGCTCGCGCCCGCGGAGTCCAGCGAGTCGGCCGCCGCGACGGTCAGCACCGGGGGTGCCGCGGGCTGGACCGGTGGCCCGGACGCGTTGCTGGCCGCGGTCGCCGACCGGGTCGGGCTGGGCCTGCCGCACGGGGTGCTGTCGCTGCCCTACCGGATCACCGTGAGCTGACCGATGTCGGAATAGCACCGAGCCCGGTGCGGGTTGGCTCCGACATGACCGCTGCCGCCACCGAGTTCGACCCGCACGCCCTGCTGGCCAGCAGCCGGCTCGGCGTCCTCGCCACCATCAAGGCCGACGGCCGACCCCAGCTGTCGCCGGTCACCCCGTGGTACGACCGCGACGCCGGCCTGATCTACGTCTCGATGACCGAGGGTCGGGCGAAGACGGTGAACCTGCGCCGCGATCCGCGCGCCACCCTCGAGGTGACCAGCGGCGACGGCTGGGCCTGGGCCACCGCGGAAGGCATCGCCACCCTCACCGGGCCGAGCACCGACCCGAACGGCCCGGAGGTGCAGGCGCTGGTCGACTACTACCGGGCCGCGGCCGGCGAGCACCCGGACTGGGAGGAGTACCGCTCGGTGATGGTGTCCGACCGGCGGGTGCTGATGGCGATGACGGTCGACCGGGTCTACGGCGCCCGGATCCGCTGATGAAATCTCGGCGGTCACTACCGATGCCTCGGCGCCGACGGGAGCAGTAGAACCGGGGGGCAACCCGGCCAGCGACCCGTCCAGGAGGCCGACGATGACCACCCTGCCCGCGGTCGACCCCGGCATGTCCGAGGCCCCCGCCCGGTCCGTGACCCCCGCCCGGTCCGGTGCGCCCGAGCGGTCCGGCGACTACTCGCTGGGCGCCGACGACTCCGAGCGCGCCCGGCTGCTGGCCCAGTGCGCGATGCACCGGGGCGAGGCCGCGTCCCTGCTGGACCGGATCGGCCTCGGCGCGGGCGGGCATGCGCTCGATCTGGGCTGCGGCCCGCTCGGGGTGCTCGACCTGCTCGCCGACCGGGTCGGACCGACCGGCCGGGTGGTCGGCATCGACCGGGAGCAGCGGTTCCTGGCGATGGCCGTGCGCTCGTTGCGGGAGCGCGGCGTCGACCGGGTCGAGCTCGTCGACGCCGACGCCACCGACACCGGTCTGCCCGGCGGTGCGTTCGACCTGGTCCACGAGCGGCTGGTGCTGGTCAACGTGCCCCGGCCGGAGGCGGTGATCGCCGAGATGGTCCGGCTCACCCGGCCGGGCGGCTGGGTGGCCGTGCAGGACGTGGACTGGCTGACCTGGACCTGCGTACCCGCCCACCCGGACTGGGCCCGGCTCACCGCCGCCGTCGGTGCGGCGTGGAGCGGCGACGTCCACCTCGGTCGCTCGCTCCCCGCCCTGCTGCGCGCGGCCGGACTGCTCGACGTGCAGCTGCAGGCCCACATCCGCGTGCACCGCCCGGGCGAGCCCTACCACCGGCTGCTGCTGCGCTTCGCCGAGATCCACCGGGAGCGGATCCTGGAGGGCGGCGCGCTCAGCGCGGCCGAGCTGGACGGCTGTGTCGAGCGGCTCGGGGCGCACCTCGACCACCCCGACACGTTCACCCTCTACGCCACGTTCTTCCAGGCCTGGGGCCGCCGCCCGTGACCGTGGCCGCCGCGGGGGAACTCAGCGCGCGCGCAGGACGAAGGCGGCCAGCTCGACCGCCATCGGCTCGGCCTCCCACGAGTGCTCGGCGCCCGGCATCCGCTTGCTGACCGCGCCCGGGACGGCGTCGAGGATCCGTTCGACCGCGACGGTCATCTCGTCGAACGTCTGCTCACCCACCATGGCCAGCACCGGTACCCGGACCTCCCCCAGCAGGTCGGCCAGCGGCGCGGACTCGGCCCACACCAGCGACTCCCCGTCGGCCCGCAGGCCCGGGGCGTTGGCCACGAACTGCGGCCACAGCGGCGAGTTCTGCAACCACTCCAGGAACTGCGGCGGCATGTCCTTCATGTAGTGCTCGACCGCGCCCGCGTGATCGCCGGCGTCCAGCCGGCGCTCCACCTCGGCCGCCCACTCCTTGGCCTCGCCGCCCTCCGGGCCGAGCGGTGCCTCCCAGAGCGCCAGCGCGTCGACGGCCAGCCCGGCCGCGGCCGCGCGCAGGGAGATCGAGGATCCGGACGAGTGCCCGCAGAGCGCCGCCCGGCCACCGACGGTGCCGATCAGTGCGTCGAGGGCGGCGAGCTCCCGGTCGAGGTCGATCACGCCCTCGGCCCGGCTCTCGCCGCGTCCGAGCCGGTCGTAGACCACGGTGGTCAGGCCCAGCTCGGCCGCCCGCTGCGCGGTCTGCGTGGTCGTCGGATCGATCTCCCGGTACGGACCGGCCCCCGCGACGAACACCAGCGC
This sequence comes from Pseudonocardia sp., assembly GCA_035557575.1. Taxonomy (GTDB): domain Bacteria; phylum Actinomycetota; class Actinomycetes; order Mycobacteriales; family Pseudonocardiaceae; genus Pseudonocardia. The sequence goes on from DATMDS010000078.1 coordinate 6,185, forward strand.
CGGCCCCTGCCCGTACCGGTCGAACGCCACCCGGTCGCCGTGCCTGGTCGTGACGAACTCGCTCATCGGGCGTCAGCTCCCTCCGCGGCGGCACCGTGCCGCCCTGGTACCAGACCAGGACGACGTCGGAAACTCATCGACGGCGGGGCCCGCTCGCCGGGAATGCTCGGCCGGCCGGGCGGCTTGCTCCCGGTGTGAGCCCGTCCTCCCGGGCAGCCGTCGGCCTGCGCTCCGAGCGCGGGCCGGTGCTGCTGGCCCTCATGGTGTCCACCGGCCTGATCGCCATCGACGCGACCATCCTGGCGACCGCGGTGCCCTCGATCGTCCGCGACGTCGGCGGTTTCGCCCAGTTCCCGTGGTTGTTCTCGGTGTACCTGCTGGCCCAGGCGGTGTCGGTGTCGGTGTACGCCAAGCTGGCGGACACCTTCGGCCGCAAGCCGATCATGCTGTTCGGGATCGGCCTGTTCCTGGTCGGGAGCGTGCTGTGCGGGCTGGCCTGGAGCATGCCGGCGCTGATCGCCTTCCGCGCTGTGCAGGGCCTCGGTGCCGGCGCCGTGCAGCCGATGGCCATCACCATCGCCGGTGACATCTACACGGTGGCCGAGCGCGCCACCGCCCAGGGCTACATCGCCAGCGTCTGGGCCGTCTCCTCGGTGGTCGGGCCCACCCTCGGCGGGGTCTTCTCGGAGTTCGGCCTGTGGCGCTGGATCTTCCTCGTCAACGTGCCCGTCTGCCTGCTGGCCGGCGTCCTGATCCTGCGGAACTTCCACGAGAACGTGCAGCGTCGGAAGCACCACGTCGACTACCTCGGCGCTGCCCTGCTGACCAGCGGCATGACCCTGGTCCTCCTCGGGGTCCTCGAAGGCGGCCAAGCGTGGGCATGGCGCTCGCCGGCGAGCATCGCCGTGTTCGCCGGCGGCACCATCCTGCTCGTCGCCTTCGTGTTCGCCGAGCGGCGCGCCGCCGAACCGGTCCTCCCGCTG
>DATMDS010000079.1:0-8526 GCA_035557575.1 Pseudonocardia sp.
CGCCGCGACGCCACCATCGTCTCCCGGATGCTGGCCGCCGGGGCCACGATCACCGGGAAGTCGGTGTGCGAGGACCTGTGCTTCTCCGGCGGCTCGCACACCTCCCGCACCGGCCCGGTGCGCAACCCGTGGGACGAGTCCCGCTCGACCGGCGGCTCGTCGTCGGGCAGCGCGGCGCTGGTCGCGGCCGGTCTCGTCGACGTGGCCACCGGCGGTGACCAGGGCGGCTCGATCCGGATGCCGGCCTCCTTCTCCGGCATCGTCGGGCACAAGCCCACCTGGGGCCTCGTTCCGTACACCGGCGCGTTCCCGATCGAGCAGTCGATCGACCACGTCGGCCCGATGACCCGCACGGTCGCCGATGCTGCCCTTGTGCTGAACGTGATCGCCGGGCCGGACGGGCTCGACCCGCGCCAGCCCCGCGACCTCGTCCCGGCCGACTACGTGGCCGCCCTCGGCCGCGGCGCGGAGGGTCTACGGATCGGGGTGGTCACCGAGGGCTTCGGGCACCCCAACTCCGACCCCGGCGTGAACGACGCGGTGCGGGCCGCGGTGGACGTGCTGCGCGGAGCCGGGCTGAGCGCGGAGGACGTCTCGATCCCGTGGCACCTGCACGGCGCCAAGGTCTGGGACGTGATCGCCACCGAGGGCGCCACCTTCCAGATGGTGGACGCCAACGGCTACGGGATGAATTGGAAGGGCCTCTACGACCCGGAGGTCATCGAGCACTACGGAACGCAGTGGCGGGCCGACGGCAGCCAGTTCTCCGAGACGGTGAAGCTGGTGCTGCTGACCGGCCGACACATGATCGACACCCAGCACGGCCGGCACTACGCGATGGCCCGCAACCTGGCCTTCGAGCTGAAGGCGGCCTACGACGAGGCGCTGTCCCGATACGACGTGCTGGTCATGCCGACCACGCCGATCCAGGCGTCGATCATCCCCAGCGCCGACGCGCCACGCGAGGAGATCATCGGACGGGCGCTGGAGATGATCGCCAACACCTGCGTCACCGACGTCACCGGGCACCCCGGCTGCAACGTGCCGGCCGGGCTGGTGAACGGCCTGCCCACCGGAATGATGATCATCGGCAAGCACTTCGACGACGCCACCGTGCTCCGCGTCGCGCACACCTTCGAGCAGGCCGTGGGCGGTTTCCCCACCCCGCAGGCCGCGGCGGCGGGAAGCCAGGCATGAACGGCGTGCACGACCTCGGAGGCACCGACGGGCTCGGCCCGGTGGTCACCGAGGAGAACGAGCCGGTGTTCCACGCGGAGTGGGAGAAGGCGGCGTTCGGCATGTTCTCGATGCCGTTCCGGGCCGGCTTCTTCGGGGTCGACCAGTTCCGCTTCGGGATCGAGCAGATGCACCCGGCGATCTACCTGCTCTCGCCCTACTACGAGCACTGGGCGCACGCCGTCGAGCACTACGGGGTGGCCAAGGGGGTGCTCGACCCAGAGGAGATCGAGCGCCGCACCCAGCACTACCTGGAGCACCCGGACGAGCCGCTGCCGCAGCGCTCCGACCCGGACCTGCTCGCGTTCGTCGACGGTGTCGTGAAGGCCGGGGCATCGGCCGCCCGCCCGAGCGACGACCCGCCGAAGTTCGCCGTCGGAGACCAGGTCCGGGTGCTCGACAGCAGCCCGAAGGGGCACACCCGGCGGGCCCGTTACGTCCGCGGCAAGACCGGCGTGGTCGAACTGGCGCACGGCACGATGATCTACCCGGACTCCGCCGGCAACGGGCGCGGTGACGACCCGAAGCACGTCTACACGGTTCGGTTCAGCAACGAGGAGCTGTGGGGCGCGGAGGCCGCCGAGCCCAACGGCAGCGTCTACTTGACGTGTGGGAGCCCTACCTGGAGAAGGTGTCATGACCGAGACCGTGCGCACCGAAGCCGAGATCGCCGCCCGGGTCAAGGCGCTCGAGTCGATCATGATCGAGAAGGGCATCATGACCACCGAGGCGGTGGACCGGCTGGCCGAGATCTACGAGAACGAGGTCGGCCCGCAGCTGGGCGCCGCGGTGGTGGCCAAGGCCTGGACCGACCCCGAGTTCAAGGCCCGGCTGCTGGCCAACGGCACGCAGGGCTGCGCCGAGCTGGGCATCGGCGGCCTGCAGGGCGAGGACATGGTGGTGGTGGAGAACACCGACACCGTGCACAACGTGATCGTCTGCACGCTCTGCTCGTGCTACCCGTGGCCGGTGCTCGGGTTGCCGCCCAACTGGTACAAGGCCCCGGCCTACCGGTCCCGGATCGTCCGCGAGCCGCGCACGGTGCTGCGCGAGGACTTCGGGCTCGACGTGCCGGACTCGGTGGAGGTGCGGGTCTGGGACTCGTCCTCGGAGATGCGCTACTGGGTGCTGCCACGGCGCCCGAGCGGGACCGAGGGCCTGGACGAGAAGGCGTTGGCCGCGCTGGTCACCCGCGACTCGATGATCGGCACCGGCGTCCCGGCGGCCCCCTGATGGGCTTCCGCCCGGACACCACCGAGCTCGGTGACGCCCGCCGCCGGGTGGAGGCCCTGGTCGCCGCCCTGCCCACCGGGGCTGACCGCTCCTTCGAGCACCCGTGGGAGCTGCGCGCGTTCGCGATGGCGGTGGCCGCCTACCACAACGGGCAGTACGAGTGGTCGGAGTTCCAGCTGTCGCTGATCTCGTCGATCAAGGCGTGGGAGGCCGACGGCGGCGCCGAGCCCTGGTCCTACTACGAGCACTGGCTGCAGGCGCTCGAGACGGTGCTCGCCGGCAACGGGCTGCTGTCGCACGCCGCCCTGGACGAGCGCACCAGGGCGGTGCTGGCCACCCCGCGCACCGCGAACCACCACGCCGCCCGCCCGACCCCGGTCGCGGTGGACCCGGCCCGCTGAGCCCGCGGGTCAGCCGGCCTGACCGCCCGACCGCGGCAGCCTGCGGGCCGTGCGGCGCGGCCGCTCCCGCTCCGCGGTCGCCGAGCCGCCGTCGGTGCCCGCCGCGGGCTCGGCCCCGGGAAGCTCGGCCCCGGGAAGCGTCCCGTCCGCGATCAGCGGGAGCTGCCCGTGCTCGGCGTGGTTCGGGCGCCGCCGGTGCGCCTTCACCCAGCCCAGATCGCGCGGGTGCCCGTGCACGAAGGCCACGCCACACCACCTCCCGCATCGAGTGAACCACGCCGCACCGACAGCGCGCGTCGGCCACGGTCAGAAATGAACCGACCACGGATAGCCATTTGTTCACAAATAGTGAGAGAAAAGGCACGTTCAGTAGCTCGCGAACGCACCGCTACCGAGTATTGCTGCCGAATCACTTGCACCTCAGAATTGTTCGACTCGACGTCGATGCCGTCGCCGACGGCCGCCGGACCAGCGCCGAGTGGTGTTTGATAGAAATTGCATCCGAGGACACACGGGACCGGGAAGGGCGTGCCGAAAATGAGCAGACCCGGATCCGGCCACGACGGCAACCGCGGCCTCTTCGCCGGCTCGGTGTTCCTCGCCGAGAGTGCGGCCCTGGAACGCGGACCGGGCGGCACCGATCTCGACAGCCTGTCCACGCGCAACGACGTCGCGGTGGCCCAGCTCACCGCAGGTCGCCCGCTGGAGGCGGTGGAGGCGTTCGACGCGCTGCTGGTGGACTGCCGGGCCACGCTCGGCGACATCCACCCGACACTGCTCGTGGAGGGCAACCTGGCGGCCGCCTGCTTCCAGGCCGGCCGCGAGGAGAACGGCATCCAGCTGATGGCCTCGAACCTGGCCAACCGGGAGCTGGTGCTCGGCGACGAACATCCCGACACCCTGACCGCGCGGGACGCGCTGGCCACCGCGCACCGGCTGGCCGGCCAGCTCCAGGACGCGCTCGCCCTGTACTCCCGGGTGGCCGCGCAGCGCAGCCGCGTCCTCGGCCCCGCCCATCCGGACACCCTGATCTCCCGGCTCGGCCTCGGACTGGCCCGCGCCGACACCGGCGACCTGATGGTCGCGGTGAACGTCGTGGCCAGCGCGCTGCGCGACGCCGAGCAGGCACACGGGGACCGGGATCTGCACACCCTCACCCTGCGCTGGTGCCTGGGCAGCATGCAGGCCGCGCTGGGCAACGTCGAGGTCGCGGTGGACGAGTTGAGCCGGGCGCTCACCGACACCGACGCGATGTTCGGGGCGGATCACCCGGACACGCTGGCCGTCCGCGAGGAGCTGCGCCAGCTGACCGCAGCCGCCGAGGCGACCGCTTCGGGCCGATCCACCGAGACCGGTTCGTGGCCGCCGAACCCCGCCGTCGACCCGCTGACCGCTCGTTACGGCGCCGCATCGACCGGGCGGCCGCCGAACTCGCGCCCCCCCATCGGCGGCGCACCGGGCGCCGAGGCCCTCGGGCCGCCCAGCCCGGCGTAGCCGCACGCGAGCGCACCGAGCGCGCACGAGTGCACACGTTCAGGTGAACCTTTTCGTCACGGTTGTCCGGTCAGCCGCCTTTCGCGACTGCTCCGCCCCACTCGGAACAGCCCTCCGATCAGGCGCTATCGTTTTCCCTACCCCGTAGCACGCCCCCGCACGCTCCCCCGCAGCTCCCCGTTTCCGGCTCGACAAGACCGCATCCCCGGAGAACCATGTGAAGGTTTTGCTGCTCTGCTCCTCGTTCAACGGGCTCAGCCAACGCGCCTGGACCGAACTGCGCGGCGCCGGCCACGAGGTAGCCGTACAGCTGGCGAGCAATTCCGAGGCCGTCGTCGCGGGCGTCACGGCCTTCGACCCGGACGTGATCATCTGTCCGTTCCTCAAGGACCGGGTGCCGGCCGAGGTGTGGCGGCACTACCGCACGATCATCATCCACCCCGGTCCGCCCGGTGACCGCGGTCCGTCCTCACTGGACTGGGCGATCACGAACGACGAGGCGAGCTGGGGCGCCACCGCGCTGCAGGCCGTCGACGAGATGGACGCCGGGCCGATCTGGGGCTACCGCACGTTCGCGATGCCGGCCGACCCGCCGCGCAAGAGCTCGCTCTACAACGGGGCGGTCACCCGGGCCGCGATCGAGCTGGTGCACGACGTGATGACCAAGGCGGCGGACGGAAGCTTCCAGCCCCGCCCGCTCGACTACAGCGCTCCGGACGTGCGCGGCACCCTGCGCCCGCTGATGCACCAGTCGGACCGCGAGTTCTCCTGGTCCGAACCCAGCGCCGCGATCCTGCGCCGGATCCGCGCCGCCGACGGTTCGCCCGGGGTGCGCAGCACCCTGTGCGGAGCCCCGGTGTCGGTGTACGACGCGCACCCGGGTCCGGTGCTGACCGGGAAGCCGGGCGCGGTGGTGCAGCGCAGCCGCGGCGCGGTGCTGGTGGGCACCGGGGACGGCTCGCTGTGGATCGGGCAGCTCAAGCTGCGGGAGCGTGACCTGCCCAAGCTCCCGGCCACGCTGGCGCTGGGCCCACTGCTCGGCCAGACCCCCGAGGTCGCGGAGCCGGTCGGCTACCGCGAGATCAGCTACTACCGCACCGGGCCGGTCGGGGTGCTCACCTTCGACTTCTACAACGGAGCGATGTCGACGGGCCAGTGCGAGCGGCTCGTGAGTGCCATCCGGCACGCCGCCTCCCAGGACACCCGGGTGCTGGTCATCCGCGGCGGCGAGATCTTCTCCAACGGCATCCACCTCAACGTCATCGAGGCCGCGCCCAACCCGGAGCTCGAGGCCTGGCACAACATCAACGCGATCGACGACGTCTGCCGGGAGATCATCACCTGCGCCCGCCAGCTCGTGGTGTCGTCGGTCGGCGGCAACGCCGGGGCGGGCGGGGTGATGCTCGCCCTCGGCGCCGACGAGGTGCTGTTGCGCGAGGGCGTGGTGCTCAACCCGCACTACCGCACCATGGGACTGTTCGGATCCGAGTACTGGACCTACGTACTCCCGCGCCGGGTCGGCAGCTACCAGGCGGAGATGCTCACCTCGCGGTGCGAGCCGATCGACGCCGTCGACGCCGCCCGCTACGGCCTGGTCGACGACGTGATCGCCGGGTCGCGGGCGACGTTCGAGAGCGCCGTGTTGGAGCGCGCGCTGCGGCTGGCCACCCGCGACGACTACTACCGGCAGCTGGACGTCAAGCGGGCCCACCGGGCCGCCGACGAGCGCCGCCGACCGCTGGAGGTGTACCGGACCGAAGAGCTGGCTGCCATGAGCCGCGACATCTTCGATGACCGGATGGGTTTCGCCGCGGCCCGCCAGGCCTTCGTGATGAAGCGGCCGGCCACGGCGGGCACCGCCGCCGCGTCGCAGGCCGCGGAGCGCAGCGTGGCGTAGCCACCAGTTCTCACTCACGCGGCCCGGGTGCGTCCTCGCACCCGGGCCCCCGGCGTCCGGCGCCGCTCAGGCGGGCGCCACCCGGCCGCGGAACCGGTCGGCGGCGACCAGCAGGGTCGGGTCACCGGTGCGTTCGTGCTCGCGGGCGGCGGCCTCGGTCAGCTTGATCACGTGCTCGTCACCGTGCTCGATCGCCCGGGCGGCCAGCCACGGCGGCGCCGGGATCGGCGCCGCGCCGGGCTCGGCCTCGGCCGGCAGCGCCTCGGCCGGGTCCCGCGGCGCCGCGAAAGCGGCCACGATCCCGCCCACCGTCGACCAGCCGGCGGCCACGCTGGCCCGCTGCAGGTCGGCCGGCAGCTCGGGCAGCACCAGCCGCAGGGCCGCCGGCGCGGTGACCGCGTGGCAGAACGCGATCGGGGCGTCCTCGCGCGCGGCCAGCACCCGGGCGGCCGCGCCGATCAGCTCGTCGAGGGCGCCATCCGGGTCGTCGGTCGCCGGCCCCCACCCGTCGAGCGCCGCGGGCAGGCCGGGCAGCCCGGTCAGCGCGCGCAGCCGGCCGGTGACGCCGGGCCCCTCGGACGGCACGGACGGGTCGAGCCGGGGCAGCCGACCGGTGGCGGTCACCGCGTCGTGCTGGCCGGTCAGCAGCGGCCGCCCGGGCAGCGTCTGGTAGCGGGCCGCCCAGAACCCGAGGCCCTGGGCCAGCTCGTCGACCAGCAGCGGGTCGGGATCGGCACCGGCGGCCCGCAGCGACCGGACCGCGTGCGCGGTGCGGATCACCCCGTGCGTGGCGCTGGCGGCCAGCCCGGGGAGCAGGCGCGGCCACCAGCGCAGCAACAGCTCGCGCCAGTCGCACTCGCGCGCCGCGCGGCGCAGGTAGGCGATCCAGTCGCCGAACAGGCGCTCGTCACCGAGGTGGGAGTGCCAGTCCTCGTCGCCGATGCCGTGGACCACCCCGGGCGCGGCGTCCAGCCGCCCGCGGTACCGGTCCACCCACCCCGGCACCGCGGTGGCACCGCCGATCCGGACCAGCGCTTCGGCGGCCATCGGGCCGTGGTTGGCCAGGAAGCCGTCGAACTCGGGGCCGGTGTCGCGCAGCCGCTCGAGCGCGTCGAGCAGGGTGTCGTGGCCGGCCGTCGGGCCGGCCGGGTGGGACGCCACCGGAGCTGGTTCGACCGCCATCGCTCCAGCATTCCCAACGACGGCGGGTGCGGCCAGTCCCGCGGGACACGACTCCGGGCGGCCCGCCGAGCGTGCACCGCGGACCGGTGCATCCCGAGGCCAAGCTAGGCACAATGTCGGAGGTGGAGCCGACCGGGCGGGCGGGAGGGGCCGCCGCCATCCGGCGGCATCGGGGCAAGGGCACTCAACCCCGATCCTGTCCCGGTCGACTCCACCCCGCCGGCGGCCGGGGCGCACACTTTTCTGCAACCAGGGGTTGATCTGATCTGCAGTCCGGACTAGAGTGTTCTCCGTTGGAAACGGAACGACAAAGGACGCCACAGGGAAGGCGACCGGTCACGAGATCCGGAGGTGATCGTCTGGAGAGCCACCGAGCATCGAGATCATTGAGTCTGTTGTCGTCCTGAACCAGGGGCCCGGCCGCTATGGCCGGGCCCCTTCGTCGCTACCGCACCGGGTGGGAAGGAGGCGCTGTGCCGCTGACCCGGCTGAACGACGAAAACTATCCGGCCATGACCATGGGCCAGGCCGCGCAGCTGCTCGGGGTGCAACCGGCCTTCTTGCGCAGCCTCGACGCCGCGGGGGTGATCAGCCCGGAGCGCTCCGACGGGGGCCACCGCCGCTACTCGCGCCGCCAGCTGGAGCTGGCGATCCGGATCCGCGCCCTGTTCGACGAGGGCCTCACCCTGGACGCCGCGACCCGCGTCCTGCAGCTGCAGGACGAGCTGACCGCGGCCCGGGCGCGCATCGCGGAGCTCGAGTCCCGGGTGCGCACGCCCGATGCGGATGCGGCGGACCGGGAGCCGAGCTCCCGCACCGGTTGATCCGCGGGCACCGGCGGGGACGTCGCGGTCAATAGGATCCAGGCGATGAGGAACTCGCGCCGCCCCTTCGGGCGACGGTCCGCCCCCGCCGCCGCGGGCTGGAGGACCAGCGGCTGCGGCCGTGCTGCTGCGGGCGATCGACGACGGTGAGATCCGGCTGGCCTACCAGCCGATCGTCGAGCTGGGCGACCACCGGATCGTCGCGCTCGAGGCGCTCGCCCGCTGGCAACACGAGAACACCGACGTCCCGCCGACCACG
>DATMDS010000080.1:0-47909 GCA_035557575.1 Pseudonocardia sp.
GTTCCCCACCACACTCGGCTGCCCGCTGCTCGAGGTTGCGCACGCCGCTGCGGGCCTGGTCGGGGCGATACCGACCCCGTCGTCGAGCACGTCGACCACCAGCTCGGGCCCGCCTCCACGGTGAAGGTGACGCCCGTCGGCTATCCGTGTCGCCCCCGCATTGCTGACCGTCTCCCGGACCACCGCGACCGCATGCGTCCCGACCTCGGGGGCACCAACGTGCCACCGCGCCGTTGATCCGCACCGCGGGCCCGATCCCGGAGCCCGTCGCCCGCCTCGGTCGCGGTGTCCAGCACCTTCCACCGAAGGGCCGCCCCCGGCGACTCACCGGTGTGCAGATCGCAGATGGACGTTGGATCTCCCGGATGGGGGCGTCGAGATCGTTGTCTCCGCCAACCGCTGCTGGACCTCGGCCAGCAGCTCGTCGAGACGTAACCCGGACAACACCCCGGAGAGGGGGCGCGGCCGGTACCCGTCGGCGGACATCGACGCTCTTCCGGCAGAAGTCGGACATCTCCCCCGAGCGCGGGCCGCCACACCCCGGGTTCGAAACAGGGCCGATGCGGAATGTAGCGGGACCTTCGACCGTAGGAAACGCCGCATGCTGCGCGCCATCGTGGTCTATCAGCCGGCACCGCCGGATCCGACGACACGTGACGGGACGGCGCCCAGATGAACGAGCCCCACAGCACCCTCGGCCTCGACGCCGGACAGGTCAGAGCCGTGCTCACCGCCGCGGGCCAGGCCCCGTCCCTGCACAACAGCCAGCCGTGGCGCTTCCGGCTGCGCCCACGCTCGATCGAGCTGCACGCCGACCTGGATCGGCAGTTGCCGGCCGCCGATCCGGACGGGCGGGAGCTCCGCCTGGCCTGTGGCGCCGCCCTGTTCAGCCTCCGGTTGGCCCTGCACGGCCTGGGCATCCGTCCGATCGTCACGACATTTCCCGATCCCGCGCAGCCGGCCCTGCTCGCGGCGGTCCGGCACGGCGGGCACAAACCCCCCACACCGGACCAGCTCCGACTCCTGCGCGCCATCCCGACCCGGCGTACCAACCGCCGCCCCTTCGCCGACGTCGCGCTCACCCCGGCCGAGCAGCACGCGCTGCGGCGAGCCGCGCTCGACGAAGGATCGTGGCTCCAGCTGGTCGAGGATGCGGCTCAGCGCAGCACGTTGCAGCAGCTGGCCACCCGAGCGCACGGCCAGCAACTCGCCGACCCCGACTTCGTAGCCGAGCTCGCTCGATGGACGGGCACTACTCCGGATCGCCGGGACGGGGTGCCCGCATACGCCGGAGGCCCGCAGCCCGCGCCGCAGGACCGGTGGACACTGCGCGACTTCGCCGCCGGCGCGGGGCCCGAGCGCATTCCCGGAAAGAACTTCGAACACCAGCCGTCGATCGCCGTGCTGACCCCGTACCTGGCCGGACCGGAGGCCGACATCCGCACCGGGCAGGCGCTGCAGCGGGTGTTGCTCACCGCCACCGCGCACGGCCTGGCGGTGTCCTTCCTCTCCCAGATCCTCGAGGTGGCCTCGACCCGCGAGGAGCTGCGTCGGCTGGTCGGCGCCGCCCACGCACCACTGGCCGTGCTGCGTATCGGACGCGGCTACCCCGTTCCGGCCACTCCCCGGCGAGATGTGGCCGACCTCGTCATGTCCGATGTCACCACCGTCCAAAGCTGACCGTCCGAATCGGACCGCGAGCTGCCGTGTCGACGCCCGTGGACGGAGTTCCTCGACCGACCAGGCCAGGCGCCCGGATGGGGTTACCTGAGGCACCCTCGGATGCTCGTCACCGACCCGCGCCGCCGGCGTCGACGGCAGTGATGTCGGCACTGCGCCGTGTCCCCCGAGTAGCGGCGAGCGCAGCCGGGGCATGGGCCGAACGCTGAGCAGCCCATGGCCGCTCGGTGTTCGGAAGGCGGGTTGCCCGCCCCAGGCTCTACGGGTTCACCGCGATGCCGGACGCGGCGAGCGTGGCGTACCGGAACGGCCCGCCCGGCAGCAGCCACACCGCGCTCGCCTGAGTGAGCAGGGCCGACCGCCGCGGATCCTCCATCCCTCGACCGGGGTGCTCCAGCCCGCCCTGCAGATCGGCGTACCGGTCATAGGTGCAGAAGTCACCCGGCGCCCGGGGTCGAGCAACACCTCGGCCCGCACCGTCCCCCCGCGCCAGCATGTCCGCTTGGTTCCTACTTGGGTTGACTCGGTACTCTGCGCACTCTGCGCTCACGCTGCGTGAGAAGCCGCTACAGGCCGGGTCTGCGGGGTGAAAACCTGATGCCGTAGGGTGACACATCGGCCACAGCGTGCGATCGCTACGACGATGTGCAGTCCGAGGGAGGTCTGACAGATGAAGACGTTCGCGTGCGGCGCAGTGGTACCCGGGTGCACCGCGTCGTTCGCCGCCGAGACCGAGGAGGGCATCCTCGAGCAGGTCGCCCACCACGCCCGTGAGGACCACGATCTGCCCGAGGTCCCCGAGGAGCTCGTCCGCCAGATTCTGGCGAACCTCCGCTGACATGACGCAGGACGCCGCCGTCCGGGCCTGCCGCCGGCCCGGCGTCCTGCGCATGAACTTCCAGCCGATCATCGACACCGCGCGCGGCACGGTGGCCGGTTACGAGGCGCTGGCCCGCTTCAGCGGGCCGCCGCACGCCACGCCCGATCGCTGGTTCGCAGTCGCCCACAGCGCGGGCGTCGGATCCGAGCTGGAGGCACGGGCTCTGCGCGTCGCGCTCGACTCGCGGGCCGCGCTGCCGCAGAACTGCTTTCTCTCCGTCAACGTCGGCCCGCAGGCGCTGCTCACCACGCCGGTGGCGGCCGTGTTCGCGGAGGCCGGCGACCTGCGCGGCGTGGTCGTCGAGATCACTGAACAGACCGCGGTGGCCAACTACGACACCCTGATCAGCGCGCTCGAGCCGGTGCGCGCGGCTGGCGCGCTGGTGGCGGTCGACGACGCGGGCGCCGGCTTCGCCTCGCTCAAGCACATCACGGTGTTGCGACCGGACTTCGTGAAGGTCGACCGGGATCTGGTCGCCGGCATCGACACGGACGAGACGAAGGCTGCCGTGGTCGAGGCGCTCGGGATGTTCACCTCGCGGCTCGACGCGTGGCTGGTCGCCGAGGGCGTCGAGACCACCAGCGAGCTCGACCGCCTGCTGTCGCTACGCGTGCCGCTTGCTCAGGGATACGGGCTCGGGCTCCCACAGCCCGTGATGACCGCCGCCCACCCCGACGCGGTTGCGCTGTGTCGGCGGCGGGTGTCCGTCGCCGCCTACGGCGGACTCTTCGACCTCGCCGAGCACGCCCCGCGCGTCACCGCGAGCGAGGCCGCCCCGACCGTGTTCGCCAGCGATCCCGCGGTCACCTGGGTCGCGGTGGTGGACGAGCACGACCGGCCGGTCGGCCTCATCGACCGGCGTGGCGACGCACACCCACCGCTCAGCGTGCTGCCCGCCGAGCGGCTGGCCGACGTGGCGCGGCGCATCGCGTCCCGTCCGGCGGACGAGCGCCACGCCCCGGTGGTGTTGTGCGACGAGCGAGCGCGGCTCGTCGGGCTCGTGACCGTCGAGCGAGTGCTCGGTCGGCTCGCGGACGCGGTCGACTCCGGCTCCTCATGAACCGACCGATGCGGTCAGCTCACCCGGTACGCCCGCGCTGTCCGTCGCCGGGCACGGGTGGAAGCGGTGGCTGACCTGTCGCCAGCCGCTCCGCGCGCTGCACGACGGCGGCGCGCCACTCGCCAGGTACAACAACGAACCGGCCCTCCGCAACCGCGGCCAGTGCTTCGTCGGCCACGTCAGCCGGATCCGAACCGACCGGAGACATGGCGGTGCGCACAAGCGCCGGACACAGCACTGTCACCCCGACCGCCGTGTCCGCCAGTGCCAGCGCGGCCTGCTCGGCGACCGCCATCACGGCATGCTTCGAGGCCCCGTACGCGCCGCCGCCGGGAAAGGTCGCCAGCCCGGCCAGCGAGGCCGTGATCAGAATGTGGGCCGGTCGCCGAGCCGCGAGCAACCGGGGCACGAACGCGCGCAGACCGTTGACCACCCCGCCCACGTTCACCGCGAACACGGAACTCCACTCCTCCGGGCTCACCTCCCACGGCGGACCCATTGCCGTCCCGAGGATGCCGGCGTTGAGACACACCAGCTCGGCGTCCGGCGCGGCGGCGGCCAGCGCATCCATGGCCCGCGGATCGGAGACGTCCGTCGGGACCGCGCTGGCACCCAACTCCGTGGCCGTGTCGGCGAGCGCCAGGGCATCGGTGTCGGCGAGCACCAGCCGCGACGCGGCTGAGCTCACGCGGGCGGCGAGCGCCCGGCCGATGCCGCCGGCCGCGCCGGTGACGACTGCGGTGGCGAACTGCATGTGTCTTCTCCTCGGGGAACGTCGGGGCACCTCGCGCAGCTCGACGTCGGGCTCGCGGGAGCGCAACGGCAGGGCGTAACTCAGCGCCAGAGCGCTCATGTCGACTTCACACGCGGCACCGGAAACGACCCCGACCCTTGATCGGACGGGGGATGGACCCAGCCACGAACCGTCATCATCGACCCCCTGGCGCCAACATCTGGTGTGCGGCCAGCATCACCCCCGTCGACGTCACCCACACGCCGCGACGTCGCCGGCGCGGAGCCGGGTACGCGAACAGGGCGTCGGCCGGTTTGATCCGCGCGCGCTCGCGTGACCAACCAGTCGTGTGAGAACAGTCAAAGCGCGGGCGCGGTCAGCGGTGACGTGCCCGGGGTACGCCTGGGGTGATGACACATCAACTCTTCTGGAACTGCGCCGGAACCGGCGAGCCACTGCTCCTGCTGCACGGCATCGGTAGCACCCACGACGACTTCGCGGCGCTGCGCCCGCGCCTGGACGCGGAGTACCGGGTGCTGGCCCCCGACCTGCCCGGGCACGGTCGCTCGGCCGCGCTCCCCCACCGCCCGACGGTCGCGGCGATCGCCGACGCGGTCACCGCCGACCTGGACGAGCTGGGGATGGACCGGGTACACGTGCTCGGCAACTCCATCGGCGCCCGCATCGCGCTGGAACTGGCCGCCCGCGGCCGGGCCCGCTCGGTCGTGGCGATCTCGCCCTCCGGGCTGAACACGCCGGGCGAGCGACTCCACCAGGGCGCGCTGATGGCCACAAGCCGGCTCGCCCTGCGCGCCCTGCGCCCGCTCCTGCCGGCGGCCGCCCACACGACCCTCGGGCGCTCGCTGCTGCTCGCCGGGCTGCGCTCGAGGCCGTGGCGGGCGAGCGAGACCGAGGCCCACGCCCTGCGCGAGGGTTTCGTCGAGGCGGACGACTACTGGCAGATGCTGTGGTGGAGCATCCTCGCCGACGTCCCGACCGGGCTCGACCGGATCGACTGCCCGGTCGTGCTCGCCCAGGGCACCGCCGACCTCATCGCCGTCGGGCAGACCCCCCGCTATCTGACGGTGATCCCGGGAGCGCGGTTCGTGCCGCTGTACGGGGCGGGCCACGCCCCCCAGTCCGACACCCCCGGCGTCATCCTGCGGCTCGTCCACGAGTCCACCGCCGCCGCCATCCAACGCGCGGTCGAACGACCCCGCACGGCGACCGCGCTGCGGCCCTCCGCCTGACTGCCCGCCCGTGACGCCGGCCCGTCCGGCGCTCTCCCGTTGATAAGAGGATCTTGATGCCGCTCCACCATGTACAGCTCGCACCGGTCGCCGAGCAGGTCGTCGTCGTGATGGGCGCCTCCAGCGGCATCGGCCGCGCCACCGCGCTGCGGTTCGCCGAGCAGGGCGCCAGGGTCGTGGTCGCCGCTCGCGGCGAGCCGGGGCTGCGCTCGCTGGTCGCCGAGATCGAGAGGGCAGGCGGCGCGGCCACCGCAGTCGTCGCCGACGTCACCGACCCCGCCCAGGTCCAGGCCGTCGCCGACCACGCCGTGGACACCTACGGCCGGCTCGACACCTGGGTGCAGATGGCCGGGATCCTGCTCGTCGCCGGGTTCGACGACACGACCCCCGAGGAGTTCGCCCGAGTGTTGCAGGTCAACCTGCTCGGCCAGGTGCACGGGGCCAAGGCCGCGCTCCCGCACCTACGCCGCGACGGCGGGGCGTTCATCTCGATGTCCTCGATGGGCGCCAAACGCGGCATCCCGCTGCAGACCGCCTACTGCTCCTCCAAGCACGGCATCGACGGGTTCCTGGAGGCGCTGCGCGTCGAACTGCAGCGCGACCGCGTCCCGGTCAGCGTCACCCAGATCATGCCCGGCACCATCAACACCCCGTTGTTCGACAACGCCCGCACCAAGATGGGCGTCAAACCGGTCGCCCCGCCGCCCGCCTACCCGGCGCGGGTCGTCGCCGACGCGATCGTGCACGCGGCCACCCACCCCGTCCGCGACCTCGTCGTCGGCGGGTCCGCCAAGACGCTGATCACCATCGAGAAGGCCGCCCCGCGGCTGGTCGACGCGCTGCTGCGGCGGGTCGGCTACGAGATCCACGACACCGGCGAGCCCAAGCCGGCGGACGCACCGGACAACCTCGACGCGCCCCTCACCACCAACGACACCGTGGAAGGCACTGTCGGCGGCGTGACGCTACGCCACAGTGCCTACACCTGGTGGGCCATGCATCGTCCGGTCCGCACCGTCGCCCGCACGCTGGCCCGCCCCGCCACGGCGCTTCTCGGACGCCTGGGTTCGGGAGGGACGTCCCCTGCCCTGACGGGCGTCCGGCAGGCGATCCGGCCGACCAAGGCCGGTTCACGCTGAGCGTGGCCCGCTCGCACTATGTGAACGCTTGCCCCATCACTGTTGGTAACGATCTTGCATCAGAGCGTCAACAACCGGTTACCCACCGGCACCGCGGGAATTCGGACGTCGTCCCGCACCACCGCAATACCAGAAATGTGAGATCACGACCATGACGTACGACAGCGCAACCAGTCCGACCGGCGTGGGCCGACGACACCCCGTTCAGCTCGCCGCCGCAGCCGTCGGCGCGGTCTTCCTGCTCGTCGGCATCCTCGGCTTCGTACCGGGCGTGACGACCAACTACGACCAGCTGACCTTCGCCGGGCACGAATCGGGGGCACTGCTGCTGGGCGTGTTCGCGGTGTCGATCCTGCACAACCTCGTCCATGCCGCCTTCGGTGTCGCGGGCCTGGTGCTGTCCCGCACCCGCAGCGGCGCGAAGAACTACCTCATCGTCGGCGGGGCCGTCTATGCGGTGCTGTGGCTGTACGGGCTTCTCATCGACCACGGCAGCGCCGCCAACTTCGTCCCCGTCAACGGCGCCGACAACTGGCTGCACCTCGTCCTGGCAGTCGCCATGATCGCCCTCGGGGTGCTGCTCGCCCGCGACACCGACACCCACGGTCGTACCACCGACTGACCCGGGCACTCCAGCCGCTGCCGCTTCGGCAGCGCCGGCGCGGTTTGGAGGAGCCTCGACCGGGCACCTCGACAGCGGGCTGCAACCGGCATGCCGAATGGGGGACCTGTGCGGATCGTCATCACCGGTGCCAGCGGCAATGTCGGTACGGCCCTGCTGCGCCGGCTCGAGAGCGGAGGCGGGCAGCACGAGCTGGTCGGCGTCTGCCGGCGACCGCCACCGGACTCCGCGCCGTACCGGACGGCCTCGTGGGTCGCACTCGATCTCGCCGGACCAGGCGTGGACGCGGCGCTGCGGCCGGTGCTCCGCGGCGCCGACGCCGTGGTGCACCTGGCGTGGGGATTCCAGCCCTCGCACGATGTGGCCTACCTGGACCGGCTGGGGGTCGAGGGCACCCGGGCGGTCGTGGCAACGGCGCAGGCCGAGGGTGTCCCGCACCTGGTGCACCTGTCGTCGGTGGGGGCCTACTCCCCCGGCCCGGACCCCGGTGCAGCCGGAGGTCCCAGGGTCACCGAGGAGTGGCCGACCGACGGCATCGACAGCCTGGCCTACAGCATCGAGAAGGTCGCGGCCGAACGGCTGCTCGACGAACACGAGCGCCGGCACCCTGACGGCACCGCCGTCGCCCGGATGCGGCCCGGCCTGATCGTGCAGCGCGACGCCGGCAGTGCCCTGCTGCGCTACGGCATGCCGGCCTACCTTCCGGCCGCGTTGCTGCGGCACATCCCGCTGCTGCCCCTCGACCGCGACTTCGTCGTGCCCCTGGTACACACCGATGACGTTGCCGATGCGGTCGTCCGTGCGCTGGAGCGGCGGGCGACCGGGGCGTTCAACCTGGCCGCCGAGCCTCCGGTGACGCGCGAGCTGGTCGCCGACGTGCTGGGCGCCCGGCCGGTGCACCTGCCGCGCACGGTCCTGCGCACCGCAGCCGACCTGGCCTGGCGGCTGCGGCTGCAACCGCTGGACGCGGGCTGGATCGACTTGGCGTTCGCCGTTCCGCTGCTGGACACCACGCGGGCGCGCACGGAGCTCGGGTGGTCGCCGACCGTCGACGCCCGCACCGCGCTGGCCGAGGTCCTCACCGGCATGGCGGACGCCGCGGCCACCGCCAGCCCGGCGTTGCGCCCGCGTTCCGTGCTCGCCGAGCTGTCCGCACTGGTGCGCCGCGGTCCGATCGTCAAGCGCCCGCTGCCCTGAGCCCGTCGCCGACTGTGCTCGCGTCCCATCCGGAGGCACTGATGAACGAACAGACCGTTCCCGACACCCCGATGGCCGCGGGCGCTGTCCGCCGCGTCGGCGAGTGGGCCGTCGGCGTCAGCGGCGGGGAGGACTTCGCCGTGTCCCGGCGTTGCCGTCACCAGCTCGCCGACCTCAGCAAGGGCACCGTGGACGCCGACGGCTGCCTGGTCTGCCCGTGGCATGCCAGCCGTTACGACGTCACGACCGGCGCGATGGTGGACGGCCCGCAGGGCATTCTGTTCTACCGCGGCCGCACGCCCGGCTACAGCGCGCTCGTGTTGGCCTACGCGAAGCGCCTGAAGCTGCGCGTCGGCCGCGTGGTGCGCCGGGCCGGACGGATCACGGTCGAGAAGCGCCGGTAGGCCGGCGATGGGCAGAACCCAACGAGCAGTCGAGTTCGCGTTCGGCGTCCTCGCCCGGTGGCGGTCCGGTCGGGCGGTGCACACCCGCGGCACGGCCGTGGACGCCACGCTGATCATCGACCCGGGATCGGCCACCGGGCGTGCCCTGGGCGGGCCACGGTCGCGACCGGCGGTGGTCCGGGCCTCGAAGTCGATCGGGCTGCCGGGGCGGATCCCGGACCTGCTCGGGATGGCTCTGCGGATCTCCGCCGGGAACGACGGCCTGATCGACGTCCTGCTGGCGTCCACGGGCCGGCGCGGGCTCGCCCACATGGCGCTGCTGCCGTCCGGAAACTGGTGGGGCCGGCCGTACAGCACCGTGCTCCCCTACGTCGTCGACGGGCGGCGGCTCGTGCTGGGCCTGGAGGCCGACGCCGGGATCGTTCCGGCCGGCGCGGATCCGGCCGACGTGACGACGGCCGTGCGCAACGGGCCGGTGGCGTTCACCGTCAGCGAGATGCCGGTCCTCGGGGAGCGCCGCGCGATCGGGCGGCTGGTGCTGGAATCCGTGCGCGGGGACGGCCCGTCGATAACCTTCGACCCGATCCTGAACGCGCTGCCGCGACTGCATCCGGTCCGCCCGTTGAGCGCGCTGCGTGAGTGGGCCTACACCGGGTCCCGCCGGGGCCGCGCCGCCGAGCCGGCCTCGTTGCGGCGTCGACCCGACGACGCGATCGACCGCCTGCCGGGCGGATCGGGCGGCCGGCATCATGACGGGCGGCCGGGGAGCGGTCGGTAGCTCCCGGCGTCCGGTTCTGCGCGCCCAATTACACACTCGGGAGACAACAACGACCGTGAGACCGGCCGCCGTCCCGCGCATTGTTGCTAGCGCAACCTGGACGACACCGGAGGGACTGCTGTGTTCACGTTCTACGCCGACTACGCGATCGATCTGGCGATCGACGTAGCGGCGATCTTCGTCATGGCCTACGCGCTGTACTTCCGCCGCCACCGGCGCGCGGACCTGCTGCTGGGCTACGTCACGCTCAACATCGGCCTCTTCGTGGCGATGTCCGTGCTGATCACCGTCCGGGTCGACATCGCGCTGGGCTTCGGGCTCTTCGCGATTCTGTCGATCATCCGGCTGCGGTCGAGCACGGTGACCCAGCAGGAGGTGGCCTACTACTTCGTCGCGCTGGTCCTGGGGCTGGTCAACGGGATGAACCTGCCCGACCGCCCGCTGGTCGTGCTGGTGAACGTCCTGCTGTTGGTGACCATGTTCGTGGTCGACAGCAAGCCGCTGCGCGAGCGCACGCGGCGCGTGGAGATCACCCTGGACGTGGTCCACGCCGACGACACCGCGCTGGTGGCCGACCTCGAGCGCCGGCTGGGCGGCCGGGTGATGTACCACCAGGTCGACGAGGTCGACTACGTGCGCGACATCACGGTCGTCGACGTGCGCTACCGGACCGGCTCGGGCATCTCCGAGCGGAGCCTGGGCAAGCAACTGCTGGCGGTGAAGCGGTGAGCACCCGGGCGCCCGACTCCACCCCGGGGACGGCGACCTGGGGTATCCCGACCCCCGCCGAGCGTGCGGTGGCCGCGGCCGCGGCGACGATCGACCCGATCGGGCTGGACGAACTTCTGGGGCTGGCCGAGCTGCAGACCCGCGTGGACCGCAAGTACTTCGTGCCCGCGGCGCTCTTCCGCCAGTTGATCGCCGAGCTCTCCGACGAGCTCCGCGTGCTCGAGATCGGTGGGCGGCGCACCTTCGGCTACGAGTCGGTCTACTTCGACACCCCGCAGCTGACGACGTACCGCGCCCACCTGCAGCGTCGCCGGCAGCGGTTCAAGGCCCGCACCCGCACCTACACCGACAGCGGGCTGTGCATGTTCGAGGTCAAGCTGACCGGTGCGCGGGGCGAGACCGTCAAGCAGCGGGTGCCGCACCCGGTCGAGGACAGCGCCGAGCTCACCGACGGGGCCCGGGCCCACCTCCGCACCGCCCTGGGGCAGGCCTACCACCAGGACCTGCCGCCCGGGATGCGGCCGACGCTGGCCACCACGTACCGGCGCACCACGTTCGTCTCCCGCACCGGTGAGTCGCGATTGACCTGCGACGTCGGCCTGGTCTGCCTCAACGTCCGGCACGAGGTCCGTGACACCGGCACCCACGTGCTGGTGGAGAGCAAGTCCTCCGGACGGGGCAGCGCCCCGGAGCGGATCCTGCGCGAGCTCGGCGTGCGCCCGGCCTCGGTGAGCAAGTACTGCGTCGGCGTGGCCGCGCTGCACCCGGACCTGCCGTCCAACCCGTGGCGGCAGACCCTGCAGCGCTACTTCGAGCCGCGCGCGGTCGCCGATCTGAGCTCCACCGCGAGATGAGGAAGGACGAACACATGCGACGGGCGCTGCGGCGGACGATCACTCCACTCGTCGCCCTGGCCACCGCGATCGTGGTGGCGGGCTGCGGCGGCATCGGCACCGCCCCACCGGTCGACGTGACGGCGGTCGACGTCGCCCCGAGCGCCCTGCCGACGCCCGCTCCCACCCCGGCGGTCGTCGCGCAGGACACCCTGATCATGATCATCCGGCATGGTGAGAAGCCGGACGACAGCACGTCGGGTATCGATGCGAGCGGCAACGAGGACGACAGCTCGATGACCGCGACCGGTTGGGACCGGGCGCACCGCCTGGTCGACCTGTTCACGCCGGCGGCGGGTCCGCTGCGGCCCGGGCTGGCCCGCCCGGCGGCGATCTACGCGGCCGGCGCGAACGAGAACGGAGAAGGTCAGCGCACCCGCGAGACCGTCGCGCCGCTTGCCGGCCGGCTCGGCATCCCGGTCAACATCGGCTTCGGCAAGGGTGACGGGGAGGCGCTCGTCGAGCACGTCATGGCCCAGCCGGGTCCGACGCTGATCTCCTGGCAGCACAGCGAGATTCCCGACATCGCCGGCGCCTTTCCTGCGGTGACGCCGACCCCGCCCGCGGAGTGGCCGGACGACCGGTTCGACGTGATCTGGACCCTGACCAGGACCGCCGACGGCTGGCGTTTCGCCCAGCTGCCCGAGCTCCTGCTGCCCCAGGACCAGGCCGAGGTCATCGAGGACTGATCGTTTCCACGACGGCGAACGCGTGTCCAGCAGGGCAGGACACCTCGCTGGACCTGACGCGGTCGAGCTGCTGGGCTGCGCGCAGATCGCTGATCTTCGCGGACCGCACTCCCCCATCGGACCCGGAGGGGACTTTCGTGGACTACTCGATCAGGCCGCTGTGCTTCGCGCACGTGGATCTTCCCCGGGAGTTCTTCGGTGGCGTGCCCATCCACAGCGGTGAGGGCGTGTCGGCCTCGCCAATGATCTACGTCCTGCTCACCGGGCAGGACGGCGCCGGCGGGCGACACCACTACCTCGTCGACGCCGGATTCCACGCGGAGAAGTGGATCCACCGCTTCGGCTTCTACGACTGGGAGCCGCCGGAGACCGTGCTCGGGAAGGTCGGGGTCCGGCCCGAGGAGATCGAGAAGGTCTTCCTGACCCACATGCACTTCGACCACGCGAACAACGTCGGCGCGTTCCCGAACGCCGACGTGTACGTGCAGTACGAGGAGTACCAGGGCTGGTTGAAGGCGCTCGCCCTGCCCGACCTCTACACGCCGCTCGGCGAGGAGAGCTGGATCACCTCCTCGTTCGACCGGGACGACGCCCGGGTCTTCGGCGAGCTGGCCCGCGACCACCGGCTGAAGTTCGTCGGCGACGACCACGAGCTGCTACCCGGGGTGCGCGGGCACCTGTCGAAGGACGGGCACACCTTCGGCACCCAGTGGATCTCGGTGCAGACGTCGAACGGACCGTACGTGGTGGCCGGGGACACGGTCATGTGGTACTCGAACGTCGAGGAGATGTGGCCGAGCGGCTACACCAACGGCAACACGTACAACATGCTGATGACCTACGGCCAGATCCACGAGTACCTCTCCGGCGAGGTCGACCGGATCATCCCCGGTCACGACACGCTGGTCTTCCAGCGCCACCCGAGCTGGAAGGTGGGCCCGAACGAGGTGGGCGAGGTGCACGTCGCCGAGTGGGACACGTCGGCCCGCCCGACCCCGGCGGCGGCGACGGCCTGAGCGGCACCGCGTTCGCCGGCCGCCGGGTCAGTCCACGGACCGGGTGGTGGCCGCGCCGGAGCGGTCCCGCAGCTGGATCCGGGTGGACTCGGAGTCCCCGCCCACGCCCTCGACGACGATCTCCACCAGCCCGTCGTCGAACCCGGCATGGATCTGGCTGCGCTGCGTGCCCTCGGGCAGCGTGATCGACCGCCGGAACGCACCGTAGAACCGCTCCCGCACGTAGAACGTGGGCTCCTCGTCGCTGTCGAGATCGGCGGTCCGGTTGCCGGAGACCGTCAGCACCCCGTTGGCGAACCGCAGATCGACCTCCTCCGGGTCCACGCCGGCCAGCTCGATCCGGATCACCAGCCGGTTGCCGAGGGCGAAGATGTCGGTGGTCGGCACCCAGGCGCTGGCGTGGGTCCGCTCCCGGTCCTCGGTCGTGTGATCCCGCCCGTGCGCGCCGATCTCGCGCATGCGGCTCAGCTCGGTGAAGAGGTCGGTGACCCCTTCGAAGGGATTGCGCTCGGGCATCTGGCCTCCTCGTTCAGCTGTCGCCGAGGCGGATCGGCTCCAGCAGACCTTCGTCGCGCAGGAACTGGCGGGCGACGTCGGCGTCGGCGCGGCCGGCGGTCACCGCCGCGTTCATCCCGACGATCACGTCCTGGCTCAGCCGGGCGTTCACCGCATCGACCACGGCCAGGAACTTCCGTTCCCCCACCACTTTCAGCTTGCTCGAGTCCACGGTCATCACCACGTTCTGCGAGCCGAACAGCAGCTGCGGGTCGGTTAGCACCTCGTAGTCGTCGGTGAGCAGCTGCGGGTCGGTGGTGAACGCGTCCACCGCGTCCGCCACGCCGCCGTCGAGCGCCTCGTACTGCTGGCCCACCGGCACCGGGACGAACGTGGAGTTGGCCAGCCCGTAGACCTGGATCAGGCCCTGCCGCCCGAGGTACAGCGCGTCGAACTCGGGCCGGGCGCCGAGCCGGAACGTCGGCAGGTTCTTCAGGTCCGCGATCGAGGTCAGGTTGTTGGCCTGGGCGAAGGTCCGCGTGGTGGCGATGGCGTCCTTGTTCTCGAACGGTGTCATGGCGCTCATCGCCATGTTGCGCGTCGCGTAGAACGTCTTCGCCTGCTCGTAGGTCGCCTGGGGATCCAGCCCGGACACCGACTGCCCGGCGACGACCGACAGCACCGTTCCGGTGTAGGCCACGTGCCCGTCGATGCTGCGCTCCTGCAGCAGCCGGTCCAGCTCGGCGGCCGGCCCGACCCCCTTCTGCAGGTCCACCGTGTACCCGTTCACCGCCAGCGCCTGCCGCCACAGCTCGCCCATGATCTTGGCTTCCGGGAAGTCCTGGGTGCCCAGCTTGATCCGCAGCGCGGCGCCCTGCGGCTGCTGCGAGGCGCCCTCCTCGCGGACCGGGGCGCCACACGCGGCGGCCAGCGTCACCGCCGCGACGAGGGCCGCGGCCGAGAGCGCGGTGCGCAGCCGACTCATCGCACTCCCTCGCTGCGCTCGGTCGGCCCCTCGCCGGCACGGCTGGGCAGCGGTTCCTCGGACACGTCCAGGGCCTCCGGTCGCGCCACCGGCAGCGGCACGGTGTCCTCGCGCAGCGCCTTGATCCAGCACCAGGCCACACCGACGATCACGGCCGCGAACGGTACCGAACCCAGCACCGCGGCCTGCTGCAGGGCGCTGAGCCCGCCGACCAGCAGCATCGCGCAGGCGATGCCGCCCATCAGCACGCCGAGCACGAGGATGACGAACCGGGGCGGCTCCAGCGAGCCACGCGCGGACATCGTGGCCATCACCACCGACGCCGCATCCGCCCCGCTGATGAAGAACAGCGCGATCAGCAGTATGCAGACGAAGGACGTGATCGACGCCAGCGGCAGCGCGTCCAGGGCCGTGAACAGCGACAGCTCGGGTGTCGACACCGAGGCCAGCAGATCGGCCCGACCGGTGCGCTGCAGCTCGATGCCGGTCCCGCCGACGATGGCGAACCAGATGAAGCCGAAGCCGGTGGGCGCGGCGACCACGCCGAGCACGAACTCGCGGATCGTGCGCCCACGCGAGATCCGGGCCACGAACATGCCGACGAACGGGGCCCAGGAGATCCACCAGGCCCAGTAGAAGATGGTCCAGGCGGCCATCCACTCCTCGTCGCCGACGCCGGTCTGCAGCGACATCGGCAGCACCTGGATGATGTAGTTGCCGATCGTCTCGATGCCCTGCGAGATGGCCACCACGGTCGCGCCGCCGAGCAGCAGGAAGAAGAAGAACAGCACGATGGTGGCGACGGCGCCGAGGTTGGCCAGGAACTGGATCCCCTTCTCCACCCCGGTCGTGGCCGAGATCAGGAACAGCGCGGTGACCAGCACGATGATCACCACGGTGATCTCGTTGGACTTCGGCACCCCGAACAGGTACTGCAGGCCGCTGTTGAGCTGCAGCCCGTTGAGCCCCAACGAGGTCGCCGTCCCGAACAGGGTGGCGATGATGGCCAGCGAGTCGACCACCCGGCCGAGCGGCTTCTCGTGCGCGTTCGGCCCCAGCACCGGCGTGAACGTCGCGCTGACCAGCACCGGCGTGCCCTTGCGGAACGCGAAGTAGGCCATCGCCCCGCCCATCACGGCGTAGAGCGCCCACCCGTTGAAGCCCCAGTGGAAGTACGTGTACTGCAGGGCGATCTTGGCCGCTTCCTCGGTCTGCGGCTCGGCCAGCCCGTGTGGCGGCGCCGACCAGTGCGAGATCGGCTCCGCCGTGCCGTAGAACAGCAGGCCGGCACCGAGCCCGGCGGCGAACATCATCGACACCCAGGAGAACGTCCGGAACTCCGGCCGGGAGTCGTCCGGGCCGAGGCGGATGCGGCCCCACGGATGGACGACCAGGAACAGGCACATCACCAGGCCACCGAACGCGATCAGGATGAACACCCAGCCGAAGTTGCCGATGACCCACGACAGCACGGCCGTCATCACGGTGCCGAGATTCTCCGGGGCGGCCAGACCCCAGACGACGAAGACCGCGATGACGACCGCGGACCCCCAGAACACCATCGGATCGATACCTCTGAGGGACGCCTTCATGCCTGCCTCTCGTCGACCTGCGGCACCAGCTCCGGCCTGGCCGCACTATCGCAGCTAGATCGACGCCGGTCGAGACCCGAGGGCGCTGGTCGCGTCAGCCGAAGTCGGCCGGCGAGAACTCCTTCTCCTCCACCAGCACCATCCAGTTGCCCGAGTTGTCCCGAGCGACCGCCTCCACCCCGTACGGGCGCTCCTCGGGTGCCTGGATGAACTGCACACCCTTGGCCTGCAGCTGCTCGTAGGTCGCGGCGCAGTCGTCGACCGCCATGCCGAGCCCGAAGAGGCCGCCCTCGTTCTGCGCCCGCTTCATCGCCGCCACCATGTCCGGGGCGATCGGCGGGCCCGGGATCGTCAGGTGGACCTGCAGCTCCGGTTGGTTCGGGTGCTTCACCGTGCACCAGCGGTAGCCCTCGCCCAACGTGATGTCGGTGTGCTCGGCGAACCCCAGCACGTCGATGTAGAAGGCCTTGGACTCGTCGATGTCCTTGACGAACACGCTGGCGATCGAAATGTTCGTGATCATGCGGCCACGCTAGGGGGTACTGGCGGGCGGCGGCTTCTCCTCGATTGCGGATCCGCGCCGCTCCGACAGCCCCCACATGAACACGAAGCAGCCCGGGATGTGCGGGGCGCCGGCCGCCGCCCAGCGGCGCTGGAACTCGCTCGGCGTCTCCCCCACCAGCTCCCGGAAGCGGCTGGAGAACGAACCCAGACTCGTGAAGCCGACCGCGTGGCAGACCTCGGTGACGGTCAGGTTGGTGGCGCGCAACAGGTCCTGCGCGCGCTCCACGCGCCGCCGGGACAGGTGTGCGGCCGGCGAGACCCCGTAGGTCGCGCTGAACAGGCGCTGGAAGTGGTACTTGCTGATCCCGGCCACCGCGGCCAGCGTGTCCAGGTCCAGCGGCTCGCGGTAGTGCCGGTCGGCGTGGTCGCGGGCCCGGCGCAGATGCACCAGCAGGTCGTCGGGGGCCCGGCGCGGAGGCGCGCTCACGGCACCCGAGTCTAGGCCCCTGCCCAGGCCGCTCGGCGCGCCCGGCCGCCTGTCCTGATCTCAGCGCTCCGGGCCGGCCGCATCGGATCCCGGCTCACGGCGCAGCAGGTCGACCGCGGAGTGCGATCGGCTGCCGAGGGTCGTCGGCGACTGCTGGTGGTATGCGCCGCTGGGCAGGATCCCGGCGCCGCCGCTGCGGGCCATCACCCGCTGCTGGCTGAGCACATCCTCACCGTGGGCGTCGGCCGGCACTTCCTTCCAGAAGTCGAAACCGCCGACATCGAGCAGTGCCGTGCGATCGAACAGCACGCATCCGGCCGCCCACGCGACCTTGTACGGCACCCAGCTCTGCGGCGACGGCAACGCGCCGCGGTCGAGCCCGAGCCTCTCGGCCAGATGCACCCCGTTCGCGGCGTTGTGCAGCGTCCAACGCGACCAGGCCGGACTGTCCTTGACGATCGTCTCCGGCTGCACCCCACCGACCCACAGCTCGAACGGCTCGCACTCGTCCGGGCGCCGCTCGTCGAGGTGCGTGAGCCCCTGCATGGCCGCGGCGACGAACCCGCACCCGAGTTCGCGCAGTGCCCGGTGCAGCCGCTCGAGCACCCCGGGCTCGAGCCAGACGTCGTCGTCGAGATAGAGCACGGCGTCCGCGGTCGAACGCGACAGCAGGAACGCCCGCTGCTCGGCGATGCCACGCCGCGGCAGGTTCTGCAGCAACTCGACGTCGGTGCCGCGACGGCGCAACGCCCGCACCAGCGTGTCGGCGGACGGGGTGTCGAACGAGGGCGCGTCGTCCGACTGGTCGGACACGACGATGCGGAAGGCCACCCCGGACTGCGCGGCCAGACCGGCGAGCGTGGTGGCGAACTCCACCGGCCGGTTCCGGGTCGGAATCAAGACGTCGATCACGACAGATCCATACCCCGCCCGTCCGCGGGTACTCCCGGTTCACGGCGCCCGGAGACGCCGTGGACGGCAACCACAGGGGGAAGGAGCGTGGATCACCGTGCCGGACGACCACGAAGAAGCCGAGGCCATGCGCGACGACGTGCCCTCGACCATCGCCCGCTCCGACGACAAGGCGGTGCGCACCTACAAGAAGGCGCTCGAGTCCGCCGAGGACAGCTACGGCGACGGCGAACGGGCCCACCGGACGGCCTTCGCCGCGTTGAAGCACACCCACGAGAAGGTGGGCGATCACTGGGAGCCGAAGGAGGAGAACGGTCCCTCCGATCCGCAGGCGGAGCGCAGCACCCCTGGGTCGCGCGGCGACGAGCGGCCCACCGCGCAGGGCGTCAACGCCAACGCCAGCAAGAAGCACCTGGTGGAGGTGGCCGAGCGGCTCGGCATCGAGCACCCTCAGCGGTCGACCAAGGACGAGCTGGTCGAGAAGATCAAGCGGGCCAACGCCCGGGAGACCGACCGGGCCCGTCGCCGCTGACCGGCGGCCCTTGCGCGGCTGCCGGCAAGCGGGTGCGGGCAGCGGCGGCCGGCCCGGTCATCAGGGCCGCAGCGAGGCGACCACGGTGAGGTCCGCGACCAGGGCATCCAGTGCTTCGGCGCGTGCCTCGGGCGGACCGCGCAGGATGGACGACGGGTGCACGGTCGGCACCAGTTGGCGGCCTTCCCACTCCCGGGGCGTGCCGCGCTCCTTGGTGATCGCGAAGCCGGATCCCAGCAACGCCTTCGCGGCGGTCGCGCCGAGGGTGGCCAGCACGGCCGGGGCGACCGCGTCCAGCTCCCCGTCCAGCCACTGCCGGCAGGCCCGGACATGGCCGACGGTCGGGGTCTTGTGCAGCCGGCGCTTGCCGTCGGCCTCGAAGCGGAAGTGCTTGACCGCGTTGGTCACGTAGACCTCCTCGCGGTCGATGCCGGCCCGCTGCAGGGCGGTGTCCAGGATCCGGCCGGCCGGCCCGACGAACGGGGCGCCCTGCCGGTCCTCCTGATCACCGGGTTGCTCCCCGATCAGCATCAGCCAGGACGAGGCCGGCCCGGCCCCGAACACGGTCTGGGTGGCGTTCCGGTACAGCTCGCAGTCGGTGCACCCGGCGGCGTTGCGGCGCAGCCGGTCCAGTGACACCCCGATGGTCATCGGGAGCCCTGCGGTCCCGGCCAGGCCCAGTCCGGGCTTGCCGCGCGCCACCGGGCGCCGATCCGTTCGAGATCGGCGCGGTCGATGGACTCGGGTCGGGGTGTCGCCGGTGCGGCCATGACCGGGGATACCCGGCCGCACCCAGACAACCACACCTCGCCTCGACACCACGAGCGCAACACCACGGCTGTGACACGAAGATCGAACAACCACCACGTCCCGCTCGCGGTGCAGTTCCCGGGGGTGGCGCCCCGGCGGCTCAGCCGATCGCCGGCGCCTGGCCGCCCAGCCCGTCGGAGAGTTCGGCGGGGTCGAGGTCGAGGCCGCGCAACAGCTCGCCGTCGCGGTCGGTGTCCACCTTCTCCGGTAGCTCGGCCTCCGCGCGCGCCGCCAGGTCGGTCTGCCCGGCCGCGCGCAGCCGCTCGACCACCATGCCCTTGGGGATCTGCATGTGGGGGGCGTACCCGCACCGGTGCGCACGCAACCGGGCACGCCGCAGCCGGTCAGTCGCGGCGGCCCGGCAGGAACTCCTGCACCTTGGTCTTGAGCCCCTGCACCACCAGGTGCACGGCGTTCGGATCACCCTTGAGCAGCGCCTGCGTCGCCGACTCGATCTGCTCCCAGGTGGCGTGCGGTGGGATCGGCGGCACCTCCGGGTCGCAGATCACGTCGAGCACGGCAGGCCGGTCGGCGGCCAGCACCCGGTCCCAGGCCGGTCCGAGCTCGTCGGGGCTGCGCACGGTGATCGCCTCCAGGCCCAGCCCGCGGGCGAAGTCGGCGTAGGAGACGTCGGGCAGCACCTGGGACTCGGTGAACTTGGGGGCGCCACCCATCGCGCGCAGCTCCCAGGTGACCTGGTTCAGGTCGTTGTTGTGCAGCACCGCGACCACCAGTCGGGGGTCCGACCAGCGCTCCGCGTAGCGGGCGATGGTCAGCAGCTCGGCCATCCCGTTCATCTGCATCGCCCCGTCGCCGGTGATGGCGATCGCCGGCCGGTCCGGGTACGCGAACTTGGCCCCGATGGCGTAGGGCACCGCGGGGCCCATGCTGGCCAGCGTGCCGGACAGCGAGCCGCGCACGTCGCCGCGGATGCGCAGGTGGCGGGCGTACCAGTTGGCCGCCGAGCCGGAATCGGCGGCGACGATCGCGTTGTGCGGCAGCCGCTGCGACAGCTCCCAGACGATGCGCATCGGGTTCACCGGGTCCGCGTCGAGCAGGGCCTGCCGCTCCATGACGTCCCACCAGCGGGACACGTTCGCCTCGATCTTCTCCCGCCAGGCCCGGTCCGGCTGGCCGGACAGCAGCGGCAGCAACGCCTGCAGCGTGGCCCGCGCGTCGCCGACCAGGTTGACCTCGGTCGGGTAGCGCATCCCGATCAGCGTGCCGTCGATGTCGATCTGCACCGCCCGGGCCTTGCCGAACTCGGGCAGGTACTGCGAGTACGGGAAGTTCGAGCCGACGATGAGCAGCGTGTCGCAGCCGCTCATCATCTCGTAGCTGGGCCGGGTGCCCAGCAGCCCGATCGCGCCGGTGACGAACGGAAGCTCGTCGGACAGCACGTCCTTGCCCAGCAGCGCCTTGGCCACCCCGGCGCCGAGCATCTCGGCCACCTGGATCACCTCGGCCGCGGCGCCGCGGGCGCCCTGCCCGACCAGGATCGCCACCTTGCTGCCGGCGTTCAGCACCTCCGCGGCCCGGCGGATCTCGCCCTGGTCGGCCAGCACCGTCGGCGCGACCAGCCCGGGCGCGCTGGAGGGCACCTGCTTGAAGGCGTGCTCGGGCGGCGAGTAGTCCTCGGCCTGCAGGTCGCTCGGCACGATGATCGCGGTCGGGGCGCGCCGGGTGAGCGCGGTGCGGAACGCCCGGTCGATCGCGTTCGGCAGCTGCTCGGGCACGTTCACCTCGACCAGGTACGCGCTGGCCACGTCGGAGAACAGTGCCTGCAGGTCCACCTCCTGCTGGTAGGCCCCGCCCATCGCGCTGCGCTCGGTCTGCCCGACGATGGCCACCACCGGCACGTGGTCGAGCTTGGCGTCGTAGAGCCCGTTGAGCAGGTGGATCGCGCCCGGCCCGGAGGTGGCCATGCACACCCCGACCCGGCCGGAGAACTTCGCGTACCCCACCGCCGTGAACGCCGACATCTCCTCGTGCCGGGACTGGATGAACCGTGGCTGGTTGTCGGCCTTGCCGAACGCGGCGACGATGCCGTTGATGCCGTCGCCGGGGTAGGCGAAGACCTCCTCGACGCCCCACTCGCGCAGCCGCCGCAGGATGTAGTCGCCCACCGAATCCGCCACGCGCGCCTCCCGAGTCCGAGTCCGTCCGCCCCTGGCTACCCGCGCCGGCCAGCTCGACACACCCGGCGACCGGTGTCCGAAACCGCCGTTGCGGGTAGTAGAAGGCACCGCGACGACGCGCGGCGGCGGCCGAGGGAGGCGATGGGCGTGGCGAGGGCGATCTGGACCGGGTCGATCACGTTCGGGCTGGTGTCCATCCCGGTCGGGGTGTACACCGCGACCGAGGACCACACCGTCCACTTCCACCAGTTCGAGCGCGGTACCTCGGACCGGGTGCGCAACCAGCGGGTGAACGAGCGCACCGGCAAGGAGGTGGACTACGCCGACATCGTCAAGGGCGCCGACGTCGGCGACGGCGAACACGTGATCGTGGAGCCCGAGGAGCTGGAGGCGGTGGCCCCCGGTCGATCCCGGTCACTGGAGATCTCCGGCTTCGTCGACCTCGCCGAGATCGACCCGATCTATTTCCAGCGCACCTACTGGCTGGCCCCGACCGAGGAGCAGTACGGGCGGCCCTACGCGTTGCTGCGACAGGCCATGGCCGACACCGGACGCGCGGCGGTCGGGACGTTCGTGATGCGCGGCAAGGAGTACCTGGCCGCGATCAGGGCCGACCGGGACGTGCTCGCGCTGGAGACGCTGCACTTCGCCGACGAGGTGCGGGATCCCGGCGAGCTGGACAACGTGCCCGCCCGCCGACGACGCCGCGACAAGGCCGACCGGGAGCTGGACATGGCGACCGGGCTCATCGAGTCGATGAGCGTGCCGTGGCGCCCGCACGACTACCGCGACTCCTACCAGGAGCGGGTGCAGAAACTGATCAAGGACAAGCGGGCCGGTCGGGACGTCGTCACCGAGCCGGAGCCGTCCGAGCCGACCGGCATGTCCGACCTGCTGGACGCCCTGCAGCGCAGCGTCGAGGAAGCCCGCTCGGGGCGGCGGGGGAAGAAGGGCACAGCGAAGGGCACAGCGAAGGGCAAGGCGCCCCGCAAGGCCGCGCCCGTGCGCTCCGGGTCCACCGACCGCGCTGAGCTCGATGCGGCGAGCAAGGCCGAACTGATGCGGCTGGCCCGGAAGCAGGGCCTGCCCGGTCGGTCCACGATGAACCGCGATCAGCTCGTGGACGCCCTGGCCGGGCCGCGCCGAGCGGCCTCCTAGCCGAGCGACCCGTCCGGCGCTCCGGGCAGCGAGGCCCGCCACCGCCACAGTGGACCGAACGGCCTATCCGGCGGGCCCGACGGGGCCGGCATCCGGTCGATGGCGGCCGGGTACGGTCCCCGGGTGCCGACTCCCGAGTTCGTCCTCGCGCTCCGCGACAAGATCGGCACCGCGCCGCTGTGGCTGGCCGGGGTCACCGCGGTCGTGCTGCGCGACGACGACGTCCTGCTGGTGCGCCGGGCGGACACCGGCGCCTGGACGCCGGTCACCGGCATCGTCGACCCGGGCGAGGAACCGGCCGTGGCCGCGGTGCGCGAGACCGAGGAGGAGGCCGGGGTGCGGGCGACGGCGGAGAGCCTCGTCTGGGTGCACGTCACGCCGCCGGTCGTCTACCCCAACGGCGACCGCAGCCAGTACCTGGATCTGGTCTTCCGGATGCGCTGGACCGCGGGCGAGCCGAACCCGGCCGACGGCGAGAACACCGACGCCCGCTGGTTCCCGATGGACGCGCTGCCGCCGGTCTCCGCGGAGATGCTCGCCCGGATCGGGGCCGCGGTGGACGACCACCCGCGGGCCCGCTTCGAGACCGGCTAGGCGTCCACCGGCCGCTGCGACTCCGGGTCGACGGCGACCAGCACCTTCACCTGCTCGCCGCTGCCGGACTGCGCGAACGCCGCGGCCACCGACTCCAGGGGCAGCACCGCGGTCACGAAGTCCTCGGCGCGCACCTGCCCGCCGCGCAGCAGCTCGATCGACTCCGCGAAGTCCTCGGGGAGGTAGGTGGCGCTGCCCTGGATGCGGACCTGGTGGTCCTGCACGATCGGCAGCGGCACCGACACCTCGCCCGCGGGCACCCCGACGATCACCACCGTCCCGCCCTTGCTGGCCAGCGCGACGGCCTGCTGCACCGTGGCCGCCACCGAGACGCAGTCGAACACCACGTCGGCGCTCTCCCCCAGCTCGGCGCGCACCCGCGCCACGGCGTCCGCGGCCGCGGCGTCGACCACGGCCGACGCGCCCAACGCGAACGCCCGCTCCCGCTTGTCCCCGCGCACGTCGGTGACCACGATCCGCCGCGCCCGGTGCGCCAGCGCCACCCGCAACAGCAGCAGCCCGATCGTGCCGGCCCCGAGGATCACCACGGCCCGGCCGGCGAGGTCCCCGGCCAGCCGGACGGCGTGCACCGGGGTGGACAACGGCTCGATCAGCGCCGCGGCGCGGTCGCCAAGCTCGTCGGGGACGGCGTGCAGCCGGCGCGCGTCGATCGTGAAGTAGTCGGCCATCCCGCCCTGGTCGTACCCGCAGCCGAAGAAGCGCAGGTTCTCGCAGAGGTTCTGCCGGCCGGCGCGGCACTGCTTGCACTCCCAGCACGGCAGGTCCGGCTCCACCGTCACCCGCTGCCCGGGGCTCACCGCGTCCACCCCCGGGCCCACCTCGGCGATCACGCCGACCACCTCGTGCCCGGGGTGGTAGGGCAGCGCCACGAACGGGTGCCGGCCCTGCGCGGCGTGCGTATCGGACCCACACACCCCCACGAGCAGCGTGCGGACCAGCACCTCGCCGTGCTGCGGCCGCGGCACCGCGGCGTCGACGACGTCGATGCGGCCGGCCGACACCACGACCCGGCGCATCCGATCGGGATGGGTGGACATCGTGGTTTCCTCCTCGACTGGCGGCGTCCCGACCATGATTCACCCCGAACCCGCGCGCCGCCCCGGCTGCCCGCCGCTGCGCGCGCCGGTCGCGGCGGCCCCGCCGGTCGCGCCCTAGAGTGGCCGCGGGCGAGGACCGCCACCGGAGCGGCCGGGCGGACCCGGAGGTGGCGGGTGCTGGATCGGGAGCGGTACACCGGCGTCGCCCTTCCCCGCATCGCCCTGCTGGGCGCGGTGGTGGCCCTGCTGACCGGCTGCGCCGGATCGGCGCCGCCGCCGCCGGCGCCCGCTCCCCCACCGCCCCCGTTCACCGTGCCGCCCCCGGTCACCTTGCCGCCGCCCACCGGGCCCACCCCGACCGTGGTCATCGCGACCGACGGGCCGGCCAGTTGGATCATGCCGGACCTGGTCGGGACCAACCTGCAGGCGGCCCAGAACGCGATCCAGGAGCTCACCGACTTCGAGATCCCGATCACCGTCTCGCACGATGCGACCGGCGCCGGCCGCGAGCAGCTGCTGGACCGCAACTGGAAGGTGTGCGACCAGAACATCCCGGCCGGTGAGTCGATCACGCGCTCCAGCCGCATCGACTTCGGCGCCGTGCGGACCGACGAACGCTGCTGACGATGTCCGCGACGCGAGCGGCGCGCCCGGCCGTACTGGGCATCGACCTGGGCACCAGCTCGGTGAAGGCGGTGGTCACCGACGGCGACGGCCGGCTGATCGGCCAGGCGGTCGGCGACTACCCGGTGGACACCCCGCGGCCGGGCTGGGCCGAGACGGACCCGTGGGCCTGGCTGTCCGCGACCGTCTCCGCGGTCCGCGCCGCCGTCACCCGGTCGCGGGCGACACCGCTCGGCATCGGCTTCTCCGGGCAGATGCACGGGATCGTGGCCACCGACGCCGCCGGCGACCCGGTCCGGCCGGCCATGCTGTGGCCGGACGCCCGCGCCGTCGGACAGCTGGCCGCCTACCGGCGGCTGCCGGCACCCGTGCGGGCCCGGCTGGCGAACCCGCTGAGCCCGGGCATGGCCGGCCCGCTGCTGGCCTGGCTGGTCGAGCACGAACCGGAGGCCCACGCCGCGACGCGCTGGGCGCTTCCCCCGAAGGACTGGCTGCGTGCGCAGCTGACGGGCCGCTTCGCCACCGAGCCGACCGACGCCTCGGCGACGCTGCTCTACGACGTGCCCGGGGACCGCTTCGACGACGAGGTAGTGGCCGCGCTCGGCCTGGACCCGGATCGGCTGCCGGCCGTACTGCCGCGGGCCGCCGCCCCGGCCGGCGAGCTGACCCGCCGGGCCGCCGAGCTGCTCGGGCTGCCCGCCGGCATCCCGGTCGCGGCCGGCGCCGCCGACGTCGCCGCGGCCGCGCTGGGCGCCGGGCTCGTCGAGCCGGGCACCGCGGCGCTGACCATCGGCACCGGCGTGCAGGTGATCCGGCCGGTCGCGGCGCTGCCCGAGCAGCTGCCGGCCGACCCGATCACCCACCTGTACCGCGCCGCCACCGACCACGGCTGGTACGCGATGGGCGCCGGGCTCAACGGCGGGTCCACGCTGGCCTGGGTCTGCCGCACGCTCGGCGTCGACTGGCCGCAGCTCTACGCGGCCGCGGCCACCGAACCGGCTGCGGACGACCCGATCTTCCTGCCGCACCTGCACGGCGAGCGCACGCCGTACCTGGACACCGGGCTGCGCGGGGCGTGGATCGGGCTCGCGGCCCACCACGGGCGCGAGCAGCTGCTACGGGCCGCGCTGGAGGGGGTGGCGTTCGCGGTCCGCGACGCGCTCGAGGTGACCCTGACCGCGCAACATGCGGCGCCGCAGCTGCGGCTGGCCGGTGGCGGCAGCACCGACCCGGGGTGGCGGCAGCTGCTGGCCGACGTGCTCGACCGGCAGATCTATGCCGTCGACGTACCGGCCGCGTCGGCGCTGGGCGCGGCCACCCTGGCCGCCCGCGCCGCCGGGCTGACCGACGAGCCGACCGCGCTGGCGCAGCGCGTGCCGCCCGTCCGGGCCGCCGCCGAGCCGCACCCGCAGCGCGTCGACCACTATCGGCAGCGGCACGCGCGCTTCGCCGCGCTGGTACGAGCCGTGCGCGGGACGCCGCCCCCCTAGTGGGTGGCGGCAACGGCTCAGCTTTCCCGGGGGCGCTGCTCGGCCGGCTTGTGCGCGGTGAGCGAGCCGGCGTGGGCCGTGAGCTCCGGATGCCCCTTCGTCTTGATCAGGCTGGCCACCGTGACCACCACCAGCACGACCACGATCACGCCCAGGCTGACCGGCGTGGAGATCTCCGGGACCGCCGTGGAGATGTCCTCGTGGCCCCAGTGCAGGATCAGCTTGGCGCCGATGAAGGCCAGGATCAGCGCGAGCCCGGTCGACAGGTACACCAGCCGGTCCAGCAGGCCCTTGACCAGGAAGAACAACGCCCGCAGGCCGAGCAGCGCGAACGCATTGGCAGCGAAGACGATGTAGGGCTCCTCGGTCACGCCGAACACCGCGGGGATGGAGTCCAGAGCGAACAGCAGGTCGATGCTGCCGATGGCGAGCAGCACGATGAACATCGGGGTGAACACCCGGCGGCCGTCCACCTTGGTCGCGATTCTCCCGCCGTCGTACTGGTCGGAGAGCGGCAGGAACCGGCGGGCCGCGTTCACCACCGCGTTGTCCTCGACGTCGGGATCCTCGTCGCGGTGCCGGAACAGCTGGATGGCCGTGTAGATCAGCAGCAGCCCGAACAGCAGGAACATGAAGGAGAACAGCGAGAGCAGCGTGGCGCCGAGCGCGATGAAGATCGCGCGCAGGATCAAGGCGAGCACGATGCCGTAGGTCAGCACCTTGTGCTGGTGCTCCTCCGGCACCGCGAAGGTGGCCATGATGATCACGAAGACGAACAGGTTGTCGACCGAGAGGCTCTTCTCGACGATGTAGCCGGCGAAGTACTGGGTGCCGAGGTCACCGCCGTAGGCCATGGCGAACCAGATGCCGAAGCCGATCGCCACCCCCACGTAGAACACCGACCAGGCCGTGGCCTCCTTGAATCCGACCCGATGCGGTCGGAGCGCGGCGAGCCCGAGATCCAGCGCCAGCAGGGCGATGACCAGGCCGATCGTCACCGCCCACGTCAGACCCGTGATCTCCACCAGTGAACCTCCGTGACAGCCGACGACATTACCAACGCTTTACCCGCAACGGCACCGGGCGGCCGGCAGTTCCCGCGCGTGACCGCCACCTCACCCGGTCGGGCAACCGAAGCGGTCAGTGCGATCCGAGCTCGGCGCGCACCGCGGCCACCGCTACCGCGTCCAGCAGGCCGATCCCGACGGCGTGCGCGGCGATCTGCTCGCTGTCGTCGGCGGCGAACATCGGCACCCCGAAGGCGGTGATCTCCGCGGCCAGCGCGTCCACCTGGGCGTTGCGCCCCAGGTCGACGCCGGTGGTGTGCCGGATGTAGATGGCCGCCACCCGGGTCGGGCTCTCCCGGGCGATCGTGGCGTAGATCTCCGGATCCTCCTGGCCGCTGTCGCCGATCAGCACCAGCTTCAGCTTCGGGTGCTCCTGCAGCAGCCGGCGGACCAGGCCGATCTTGTGCGCCTGCGCTCCGATCCGGAACAGCCCGGTGTGCGACGGTCCCCAGTCGGTGAGCAGCAGCGGACCCAGCGGGAACCCGCGCATCGTCACGAACTGCAGCAGCATCTCGTGCAGGTTCCACGGGCTGGTGGAGACGTAGAAGACGGGCCGGCGCACCCCGCCGGACGGTTCGACGAGCGCCCGGTACAGCGCAGCCGCCCCGGGTAGCGGGGTGCGGTCCTGCACGTCGGTGAGGAACGTGGCGCGCAGGAACTCCAGGCCGCGCGTGAGGCCGGTGTCCACGATGGTGTCGTCGACGTCGCTGACCACGCCGATCGTCGCCTCCGGGTCGACCACCAGCACCCGCGCGACGGCGCTCGACCCGTCCGGTCCGGTCAGCTCGATCTCCAGCCAGCCCGGGGCCACGTCGGGCAGCTGCACCTCGTGGTCGACGTAGCCGTCCTGGTTGGTCGTCACGACCACGTCCCCGCCGGGCAGCTGCAGGGTCACCGGAGCGCCGGTGACCTCCACGGTGAGGAACCGTGCCAGGCTGGCCCGGAGCACCGCCCGGCGCCGCCGCGGCGAGTTCGGCGCCGGGTCGTCCTCGTCGTCCGGGTTCGGCGGGATCACCGGCGGGGCCGCGGCCTCCTGGCCGAGCACGATCCGGGCGCCGACCCGGGCGCGGGTGGTGCTGCCGTGGCCGATGAACGGGACGATCACCGGGTGCCGGCGCCCGCCCAGCCGGGCGAGCGCCGCGATCGTGGCCTCGAAGGCCGCCTCCACCCGCAGCGCCACTGCGGTCAGCCACCTGGTCAACGTCCGTGCCGTCACGGGAGAAGGGCTACCACATCGGACCGTCCAGCGGGCGGCGAGCACCGGGTTGTGGGCGCCCACCACGACCGGAGGGGTGCCTGCCCCACGTACGATCGCACCGGTGTCCACGCACAGCTCCCCACGGCCGGCCGGCCCCGGGCCGGCCCGGCGCACCGTCCTGCTCGACCTGGACGGCACCCTGGTCGATTCGGCCGCCCTGATCACCGAGCACCTGGCCGCGGCGCTGGTGGCCGGGGGCGGGCCCCGCATCGCGCCACGGGACCTGCGGCCGCTGGTCGGGCCACCGTTCGAGGAGGCGCTGCCGGCGCTCGGGCTGTCCGCCGAGCAGACGGCCGCGACCATCGTGGCCTACCGGCACAGCTACGACCGGGTGGCCGCCACCTCCACCCCGCTCTTTCCCGGATCCGCGCAGCTGCTGGGCACGCTACGCCGCTCCGGCCTACGGCTGGCCGTGGCCACGTCCAAGCCCGAGCACCTGGCCCGGCGGATCGTGACCGGTGTCGGCATCGCCGAACACTTCGCACTGGTCGGCGGGGCGGATCACGTGCTGGGCCGGATCGGCAAGGCGGCGGTGATCGGCGCGGTGCTGGACCGGCTCGGGCTGGACCCGGGCCGGGAGCCGGTGGTGATGGTCGGGGACCGGCACCACGACGTCGAGGGCGCCGCCGAGTACGGCATCCCGACCATCGGGGTCACCTGGGGCTATGCCGAACCGGGTGAGCTGATCGGGGCCCGGCTGACGGTGTCCGACCCGGCGCGGCTGGCCGCGGAGCTGACCGGCGACGGGATCTGGATGGCCGCCCCCGCGAGCGCCTGACCCCAGAGTGGTCATCGGCCGTCCCGCGGTCGATCAGGTGTCGGACGGGGTCTGCACCCAGCCGACGCTGCGGTCCACCGCCCGGGCCCAGTTGGCGTGCTCACTGCGCCGGCGGGCCGGGTCCATCCCCGGCTCCCAGGCCGCCGCCCGGTGCCAGTTCGAGCGCAGCCCCTCCAGATCGGACCAGTAGCCGACGGCCAGCCCGGCCGCGTAGGCCGCGCCCACCGACACCGCCTCCGACCCGAGCGGCCGCTCCACCGGCACGTCCAGCACGTCCGCGACGAACTGCATGAGCAAGTGGTTGGCGGTCATGCCGCCGTCGACCTTGAGCCGGGTCACCGGCACCCCGGAGTCGGCGTTCATCGCGTCGACCACCTCCCGGGTCTGCCAGCCGGTGGCCTCCAGCACGGCTCGGGCCAGGTGGCCGCGGTCGATGAACGAGGTCAACCCGACCATCACCCCGCGCGCCTCCGGGTGCCAGCGCGGCGAGTACAGCCCGGAGAACGCCGGCACGATGTAGCAACCGCCGTTGTCCGGCACGGTGCGGGCCAGCGTCTCGATCTGCGCGGCGCTGCCGATCATGCCGAGCGAGTCCCGGAACCACTGCACCAGCGAACCGGTCATCGCGATCGCGCCCTCCAGGGCGTAGACCGGCTCGGAGCCGAACTTGTAGCCCACGGTCGGGATCAGGCCGTGGGCGGACGCCGCGGGGCGGACACCGGTGTTCATCAGCAGGAACGCGCCGGTGCCGTAGGTGCACTTCACCTCGCCGGGCGCGAAGCAGGCCTGCCCGACCAGCGCGGCCTGCTGGTCGCCGAGCGCGCCGCAGACCGGCACCCCGGGCAACACCGTGGTGCACACCCCGTAGACCTCGGCGTTGGGTCGGATCGCGGGCAGCATCCGCTCGGGCACGTCGAGGATCTTCAGCAGCGTCGACGACCACTCCAGCGTGGTCAGGCCCATCAGCATGGTGCGACTGGCGTTGGTCACGTCCGTGACGTGCACACCACCATGGACGCCGCCGCTGAGCTGCCAGATCAGCCAGCTCTCCATCGTGCCGAACAGCACGTCGCCGGCCTCGGCGCCGGCCCGGGCGCCGGGCACGTGGTCGAGCAGCCAGCGCAGCCGCGGCCCGGCGAAGTAGGTCGCCGGCGGCAACCCGCAGATCTCCGTGATCACCTCGCCGTGGCCGTCGGCGACCAGCCGGTTCACCATGCCGTCGGTGCGGGTGTCCTGCCAGGTGATGGCCCGGGCCAGCGGCTTGCCGGTGTGCCGGTTCCAGATCACCGTGGTCTCGCGCTGGTTGGCGATGCCCAGCCCCACCAGCTGCTCCGGGGCGATCCCCGCGTGCCGCAGCGCGGCCGGGACGATGCGCTGCACGTTGTGCCAGATCTCCGCGGCGTCGTGCTCGACCAGTCCCGGCGCCGGGTAGTGCTGGCGGTGCTCGCGCTGGGCCACCGCGAGCATCCGGCCCGCCCGGTTGAACAGCAGGCAGCGGGTCGAGGTGGTGCCCTGGTCGATCGCCGCGACCACCCTGTCGGTCACGGCCGCCACCCGCTCACGGGCGCCACCCGATCGGGTGCGGCGTCGCCTGCATCTCCAACAGCGCACCGGACACCTCGCGGGAGGCGAGGACGAGTTGCTCGGCGTGCGGGCGGCGGAGCTTCCCGCCCACGCCGAACAGCTCGTCGACCGGGCCGGTCACACCCAGCGCGCCCACCGCCGTCCCGCCACTCGCCCGGATCGGCGCGGCGGCTCCGCCGACCCCCGGCTCCAGCTCGGCCAGCTCGTCGGCCCAGCCCCGGCGCCGGGCGGTGGCCAGGTGCGCGTCGAGCGACTCCACGTCGGTGCAGGTCCGGCCGGTGAACCGGAGCAACTCCAGTGCCCTGGTGGGCGGGGTGCTCACCGGCGCGAAGGCCAGCAGGCACTTGCCCAGCGCGCCGGCGTGCAGCGGCTGGTCCTCGCCGGTGCGCAGGCGCTGCGCGGAGCCGTCGGGCCGGAAGACGTGGTGGACCACCTGCACGCGGTGCCCGTCCACCACCCCGAGCAGCACCGCGAGCCCGGTGCTGCCGGCCAGCGAGTCCGCCCAGTTCATGGCGGCGGCCCGCAGGTCGTGGGGATCCACGCCGCCGCGGCCCAACCCGTGCAGCGCCTTGGCCAGCCGGTAGCGGGAGTCGCCGGGTTCCTGCACGACGAACTCGACGTCGCGCAGGGTGCGCACGATGCCGTGCACGGTCGGGCGGGGCAGGTCCAGTGCTACGGAGAGCTCGGCCAGGCCCAACGGCCGCTCGGTGCTGGCCAGCAGCCGCAGCACCGCCGCGGCGCGCTCGATGGACTGGATGGACGACCCCGGCACCCCGGGAACGCTACCCCGCCGGCGTGACCGTTCTCCGGTGAACAGTTCGACAATGCCGAACGGCGTGCGTTGCCGAGTAACCCGCCCCTTCCTAGCGTCGTCCGGGTCCAATGGAGGGCGAGCACCCGGGAGGGCGAGTGACAAGGGCGTACCTCGGGGAACTGAGTGCCGAGTTCTTCGGCACCATGATCCTTATCTTATTCGGAGTGGGGGTGGTCGCGCAGGTCGTGACCGCTCCGGACGGCAGCCTGGGCGATCACGACTCGATCTCCTGGGGCTGGGGTATCGGCGTCACGCTCGGCGTCTACGTGGCGGCCCGACTCTCGGGCGCGCACATCAATCCGGCCGTGACCATCGCGCTGGCCGCGTTCAAGGGCTTCCCCTGGCGCAAGGTCGGGCCGTACTCGCTGGCCCAGTTCCTCGGCGCCTTCGTCGCCGCGGCGATCATCCGCGGGGTCTACGCGGACCGGATCGCGCTGGTCGACCCCGACCACACCATCAAGAGCCAGGGCATCTTCTCGACGCTCCCGGGCAACGGGATCGAGGGCGTCAGCGTCACCACGGCGTTCTTCGACCAGATCGTGGGCACCGCGATCCTGGTCTTCGTGGTCTTCGCGCTGACCACGGCGTCCAACAACCCACCGCTGGCCAACATCGGGCCGGTGGTGGTCGGCCTGCTGGTCGTCGGCATCGGTATGGCCTGGGGAGCCAACGCGGGCTACGCGATCAACCCGGCCCGCGACTTCGGACCCCGGCTGTTGACGTTGCTGACCGGCTACGAGACCGCCATGTACGACCAGAACGGCACGCTGTACTTCTGGTTGCCCATCGTCGCGCCGATCATCGGCGGGCTGATCGGCGGCGCTCTGTTCAAGTTCCTCATCGAAAGCTTCCTGCCCGCGGAGCCCGAGACCACCACCGTGTCCGAGCCGATCGAGAACGGCTGATCCACCCCACCGAAGGGAAAGAGGACCACATGGCCGATTTCGTCGGCGCCATCGACCAGGGCACCACCAGCTCCCGGTTCATGATCTTCGATCACTCCGGTAACGAGGTGGGTCGCCACCAGCTCGAGCACCAACAGATCCTGCCGCAGGCCGGCTGGGTGGAGCACGACCCGATCGAGATCTGGGAGCGCAGCAGCTCGGTCGTGCAGCGCGGCCTGGACAACGCCGGGCTGAAGGCCTCCGACCTGGCCGCGCTGGGCATCACCAACCAGCGCGAGACGGCCGTGGTCTGGGACCGCAAGACCGGCCGGCCGCTGTACAACGCGATCGTCTGGCAGGACACCCGCACCGACCGGATCGCCTCCGCGCTGGACCGCGACGGCCGCGGGGACGTGATCCGTCGGAAAGCGGGACTGCCGCCGGCCACCTACTTCTCCGGCGGCAAGATCCAGTGGATCCTGGAGAACGTCGACGGGGCACGGGAAGCCGCCGAGCGCGGCGACGCGGTCTTCGGCAACACCGACACCTGGCTGCTCTGGCACCTGACCGGTGGCACCGACGGCGGTGTGCACGTCACCGACCCGACCAACGCCAGCCGGACCATGCTGATGGACCTGGAGACGCTGGACTGGGACGACGAGCTGCTCGGCTTCTTCAACATCCCGCGCTCGATGCTTCCGGAGATCAAGCCCAGCTCGCACCCGGCCGGATACGGCAGCACGGTGCGCAACGGTCCGTTCCACGACGAGGTCCTGATCACCGGCGACCTCGGCGACCAACAGGCGGCCACCGTCGGGCAGGTGTGCTTCGCCACCGGCGAGGCCAAGAACACCTACGGCACCGGCAACTTCATGATCCTCAACACCGGTACCGAGCTGGTCCGCTC
Organism: Pseudonocardia sp.; assembly: GCA_035557575.1. Taxonomy (GTDB): domain Bacteria; phylum Actinomycetota; class Actinomycetes; order Mycobacteriales; family Pseudonocardiaceae; genus Pseudonocardia. Next base: position 33,742 of record DATMDS010000080.1, read on the forward strand.
GGAGGCCGGGCTGCTGTCCACGGTCTGCTACAAGTTCGGCGACGAGCCGGTGGTGTACGCGCTCGAGGGCTCGATCGCGGTCACCGGATCGGCCGTGCAGTGGCTGCGCGACCAGCTGGGCATCATCTCCGGCGCCTCGCAGAGCGAGTCGCTGGCCCGGCAGGTCGAGGACAACGGCGGGGTGTACTTCGTGCCGGCGTTCTCCGGGCTGTTCGCCCCGTACTGGCGCTCCGACGCCCGCGGCGCCATCGTCGGGCTGTCCCGGTTCAACACCAACGCGCACCTGGCCCGGGCCACCCTGGAGGCGATCTGCTACCAGAGCCGCGACGTCGCCGAGGCCATGGAGTCCGACTCCGGGGTGCACCTGGAGGTGCTCAAGGTCGACGGCGGGGTCACGGCCAACGAGCTGTGCATGCAGATCCAGGCCGACGTGCTCGGGGTGCCGGTCAGCCGGCCGGTGGTCGCCGAGACGACCGCGCTGGGCGCGGCCTACGCGGCCGGGCTGGCCGTCGGGTTCTGGAAGGACACCGACGAGCTGCGGGAGAACTGGAATGAGGCCAGGCGTTGGCAGCCGCAGTGGAGCGAGGAGCAGCGGGCTGCCGGGTACGCCCAGTGGAAGAAGGCGGTCGAGCGCACCCTGGGTTGGGTGGACGTCGACTGATGCCGCCGTCATCGTGAGCAGAACCGGACGAAAGGACTACCCATGAGATCGGTCGCGCTCTCCCCGCAGGCCCGCGAAGAGGCATTGGAGGCGATGGCGTCGTCCGAGCTCGACGTGCTGGTCGTCGGGGGCGGGGTGGTCGGCGCCGGGGCCGCGCTCGACGCCGCCACCCGCGGACTGTCGGTCGGGCTGGTCGAGGCACGCGACTTCGCGTCCGGCACCTCCAGCCGCTCGAGCAAGCTCATCCACGGCGGCCTGCGCTACCTGGAGATGCTCGACTTCCGGCTGGTGGCCGAGGCGCTGGCCGAGCGCGGGCTGCTGATCAACACGTTGGCTCCGCACCTGGTGAAGCCGCTGATGTTCATCTACCCGCTGAAGGGCCGGGGCTGGGAGCGTCTCTACGCGGGCAGCGGCGTGGCGCTCTACGACGCGCTGTCGATTGCCTCCGGCAAGTCCAAGGGGGTGCCGCACCACCGGCACCTGACCCGTAGCGGAGCCCGCGCGATCTTCCCGTCACTGCGCAAGGACTCCCTGGTCGGAGCCCTGCAGTACGGCGACGCCCAGGTCGACGACGCGCGGCACACCATGTTCCTGTCGCGCACGGCCGCGGCGTACGGGGCACACGTGGCGTCCCGGGCCCGGGTGGTCGGGCTGCGCCGGGAAGGGGAACGGGTCACCGGGGCCAAGGTGCACGACCTGGAGTCGGGCCGCACGATCGACATCCGGGCCAAGCAGGTGATCAACGCGACCGGTGTGTGGACCGACGAGACGCAGAGCCTGGTCGGCGAGCGCGGCCAGTTCAAGGTCCGGGCCAGCAAGGGCATCCACCTGGTGGTGCCTCGGGACCGGATCCACGGTAGCTGCGGCCTGATCCTGCGCACCGAGAAGTCGGTGCTGTTCGTCATCCCGTGGGGCCGGCATTGGATCATCGGCACCACCGACACCGACTGGACGCTGGACAAGGCCCATCCGGCGGCCAGTGCGGCCGACATCCAGTACCTGCTGGAGCACGTCAACGAGGTGTTGGAGCAGCCGCTCACCCCGGACGACGTGGAGGGCGTCTACGCCGGGTTGCGGCCGCTGCTGTCCGGCGAGTCGGACTCCACGTCGAAGCTGTCCCGCGAGCACGCGGTGGCGCACTCGGTGCCCGGGCTGGTGGTCATCGCCGGTGGCAAGTACACGACCTACCGGGTGATGGCCAAGGACGCGGTGGACGCCGCGGTGCACGGGCTGGACGCCAAGGTGCCGGAGTCGGTCACGGACAAGGTGCCGCTGCTCGGCGCGGAGGGCTACCCGGCGCTGCGGAACTCGACGCACGAGCTGGCCCGCCGCTACGGCGTGCACGAGGCGCGGATCGAGCACCTGCTGGACCGCTACGGCTCGCTGATCGACGAGGTGCTGGACCTCGTGGTCGCCGACCCGAAGCTCGGCGAGCCGCTGGGCGGGGCGCCGGACTACCTGCGGGCCGAGATCGTCTACGCGGCTTCGCACGAGGGCGCCCGGCATCTGGACGACATCCTGGCCCGACGGACCAGGATCTCGATCGAGACGTTCGATCGGGGGATCAACTCCATGGAGGAGGCGGCCCAACTGGTGGCGCCGGTGCTGGGCTGGAGCGACGAGCAGGTGCTGCGCGAGGTCGAGCACTACCGCAAGCGGGTCGACGCGGAACGGGAGAGCCAGAAGATGCCCGACGACGAGACCGCCGACTCGGCCCGGATGGGGGCGCCGGAGGTCGTCCCGCTCGCCTAGCGGCTCGCGGGACCTGTGAGTGCTGAGCCGGGTTAGAACACGGCTCAGCACTCACGACTAACGTGCGGCTGGTGAGCGAGTTGCTGGGCATCGAGGACATCCGGGCGGCCGGCGAGCGCATCGCCGACTACGTGCTGCGCACCCCGACGGTGCCCAGCCCGGCCCTGTCCGCGCAGCTCGGCGTGGCGGTCACGCTCAAGCTGGAGCTGCTGCAGCGCACCGGGTCGTTCAAGGCCCGCGGCGCGTTCCACAAGCTGCTCACGCTCACCCCGGCGCAGCGCGCGGCCGGGGTGGCGGCGGTCAGCGGCGGCAACCACGCCCGCGCGGTGGCCGACGCCGCCGGCACGCTGGGCGTCGCGGCCACCGTGGTGATGCCGCGGGCGGCGCCGGCGGCGGCGGTCGCCGCGTGCCGGGCCGCCGGCGCCACGGTGCGCCTGACCGCGGACATGTCCAGCGCGTTTGCGCTGCAGGACGAGCTGGTCGCCGAGGGCGCGACGCTGGTGCACCCGTTCGACGACCCGGTGCTGATGGCCGCGCAGGGCACCGTCGGCCTCGAGCTGGGCCAGGACGCCCCGCAGCTGACCGACGTGCTGGTCAGCATCGGCGGTGGCGGCCTGATCTCCGGGGTGGCCACCGCGTTGCGGGCGCTGTTGCCCGCGGTGCGGGTATGGGGTGTGGAGACCGTGGGCGCCGACGCGATGTCCCGCGCGCTGGCCGCCGACGCCCCGGTCCCGATCGTCCCGACCTCGATCGTCACCTCGCTGTCCGCGCCGCACGTCTCGGCGTTGACCCGCGCGCACGTCGGCAAGCTGGTGGAGGACGTCCTGATCGTCTCCGACGCGGACGCGCTGCGCGGAGCGCGGGTGCTGGCCGAGCAGGCCAAGCTCTGGGCCGAGCCGGCCGCGGGATGCCTGGTGCCGGCCGCGGCCGCCCTGCTGTCCCGGAAAGGGCCAGGCGCGCGGCTCGGGCTGGTGGTCTGCGGCGGCAACGTCACCGCCGACGATCTCGCCGGCTGGGAGCGCGACCTGCTCAGGCCGCGCTGATCTGCATCTGCGCGATCTTGTCCCCGGCCAGCGTGAAAACGAACCGGCTCAGCCCGTTGGCGTGGGTGCTGCGCCAGTCGGCGATGACCACCGCCGTTCTCCCGTCGACCGACGACTTGGTGACGGTCATCCGACCGCCGGCCCCGATGAACTCCGCATCGCTCCAGGCCCGGATGGCCTCCCGGTCGGTGAACCGGCGGCCCCAGTCGTCGACCACACCGTCGGGGGTGAAGCTGTCCAGGAACCCGAGCGTGTCGCCCGCGTTCACGGTCTCGACGAAGGCGGTGACGGCGTTCGGAAGCGGCTGGGCGGTCACTGCTGGTCCCCTCTGGAGTCACCGATCGAGCGGGCTCAATGTAGCGAGAACGACGTCCGCCGCAGGACGTCGCGTTCCCGGGACCCACGCGTTCCTGTTGATCCCCTGAAGGTCGGCCCGGAGCCGTTGTCGGTCCGCGCGGGAAGCCCCGACGATGGGCGCATGCCCGAGCTCGACGATGCGGCGCTGATCCGCCGGGCGGCGGAGCGGTTCGGCTTCGGCTGCCGGCCCGGTGAGCTGCAACGGCTGCAGGACGCAGGGTGGCGGGCCTTCACCACCGCGCGCCTGCAGCGGCCGGCCGCGGCCGATCCGGGCGCCGCCGCCACCCCGACGCCGGACCTCGCGCTGACCGATCGGGTGCCGAGGAACGCCCAGCCGCAGCAGCGCAGGGAGCGCAACGCCGAACGACGCGCCGAGCAGCAGACCGCCACGCTGTGGTGGCTGGACCGGATGGTGCGCGCCGAGGACCAGCTGGGCGAGCGGCTCACCTGGTTCTGGCACGGTCATTTCGCGACCAGCGTGCAGAAGGTCCGGCAGCCGCGGCTGATGGTCGAGCAGAACGAGCGGTTGCGGGCCGCGGCCACCGGCGCCTTCTCGGACCTGGCCCAGGCCATGATCGTCGATCCGGCCATGTTGATCTGGTTGGACGGCAACGACAACACCGCGCGATCGCCCAACGAGAACCTCTCCCGCGAGTTCATGGAGCTGTTCGCGCTCGGCCGCGGCGGCTACACCGAGGACGACGTGCAGCAGGCCGCCCGCGCGCTGTCCGGCTGGCGGGTGAACCGCAGCACCGGCACGGCCACGCTGGTGCCGGCCCGGCACGACGACCGGCCCACGACCATCCTGGGCAGCACGGCGAACTTCGACGCCCCGTCCTTCGTCACCCAGGTGCTGGCCGCGCCGGGCTCGCCGCGGTTCGTGGTCGGGCGGCTGTGGTTCCGGCTGGTGTCGGCCACACCTCCGGACCCGGCAACCCTCGACGCGCTGGCCCGGGCCTGGGGCCCGAACGGCGACATCCGCGCCACCCTGGTCGCGATGGCCGCCCAGCCGGCCTTTCGCGATCCGGCATCCACGCTGGTCAAGCAGCCCGTGGAGTGGGCGGTCGGGCTGATGCGGGCGCTCGGCGTCAGCGCCGGCGCACTCCCCCCGCAGCAGCAGCGCCGGCTGCTCGGCGGGTTGACCGGCATGGGTCAGCTGCCCTTCCGACCGCCGAGCGTAGGCGGCTGGCCGGCCGGCGGCGCCTGGCTGACCACCTCGGCGGCGCTGTCCCGGACGGTCGCCGCGCGGGCGGTGGCCGAGGAGGCCGCGCTGCCGCCCGAGATCACCGCGACACCGATCGGGCAGCGGCCCGAGGTGGTGCGCCGGCTGCTGGGCGTCGACGCGTGGTCGGGCCGCACCGCACAGGCGATCGCGCGGGTGGCCGGCAGCTGGCCGGCAGCGCTTCTCGTGGCCTCCTGCTCCCCGGAATACGTGGTGTCCGCATGAACTCCTCCACCTCCGTCCGGCCGGTCACCCGGCGCCGGTTCCTGGCTTTCTCCGGCGTCGCCGCGGCCGGCGCCCTCGGCCTCGGCGCCACCCGGGTGAACTGGTCGCAGCTGCTGGACGCGGCCGCCACCAATCCGCTCGACCCGACGGCCGGAGTGTTGGTGGTGGTCACGCTCTACGGCGGCAACGACGGGCTGAACACCGTCGTCCCCGCGTCCGATCCCGCGTACCGGGACGCGCGGCCGGAGCTGGCCTACGGCCCCGACGAGGTGCTCGACCTCGGCGAGGGGCTGGGCCTGAACCCGGGCATGAAGGGCCTCAAGGCGCTGTGGGACAACGGGTCGCTGGCCATCGTCCGGGGAGTCGGGTATCCGCAGCCCGACCGCAGCCACTTCCGCTCGATGGCCATCTGGCAGACCGCGTCGCCGGCCACGTCGAGCAGCACCGGGTGGCTCGGCCGCTGGCTGGACGCCACCACGTCCGACCCGCTGACCGCGGTGTCGCTGGAGTCGGTGCTGCCGCCGCTGCTGGCCGGGGAGAAGGTCGCGGCGGCCTCGTTCCCGCTGTCCGGGCTGCGGCTGCCGCAGGGCGAGCTGGGGGCGGCGCTGCGGCAGCTCGGCCACCCGGACCCGGCCGACGGGCCGTGGCAGGCCCGGGTAGCCACCTCGCTCGCCGACCTGCAGCGCGCCGCCGCCGTCCTGGGTCCGGCCACCGATCGCGCCGCTCCGGAGCGGGACCGCGGCACGCCGGAGGACGACACCGAGCAGAAGGGGGCGTCGGCCGGTGGCGCCGGGCAGCTCGGCGCCCAGCTGGACATGGTGGCCGACCTGATCGAGCTCGGCGTCCCCACCCGGGCGTACTCGGTGTCCCTCGGCGGTTTCGACACCCATTCCGACGAGCGCGGCACCCAGGAACGGCTGCTCGGTCAGCTCGATGCGGCGCTGTCGGGCTTCCAGCGCCGGCTGCAGACCACCGACCGCGGGAAGCAGGTCACGGTGCTGGTCTACTCCGAGTTCGGGCGCCGGGTCACCGCCAACGGCAGCGACGGCACCGACCACGGCACGGCCGGCCCGGTCTTCGTACTCGGCCGCGGCGTGCGGGGCGGATTCCACGGCGCCGAACCCAGCCTGACCGACCTGGACGGCGGCGACCTGAAGCAGACCACCGACTTCCGCGCGGTCTACGCGAGCCTGCTGGACGGGGTGCTCGGCGCCGACCCCGCCCAGGTCCTGGACGGCTGGTCGAGCCCGCTGCCCGGCCTCCTCCTGTCCTGAGCCGCCGGCCTCCGAGCGGCCGGCTACGGCCGCCGGAGCCGGCCGAGCAGCGCGACGGCGCCCGCCCCGACGGTGACGGCGGCCACCGCGCGCCGCACCCGTTCCCGGCGGCGGCCGTGCCACCCGCCGCTCACCCGGCCCGGGCCCGGTGCCGGCTCGTAGAGGTTGCCCGTGGTGTGCGCGGCCGGCTCGGTGCGGGACAGGCACAGCCGGTCGGCCTCCGCGGCCAGCGTCCGCTCGGCGAACGCGGGGAACAGCTTGTGCTGCACGTAGAACGCGCGGCCCAGCAGCCCGCCGGCGATCACTTCCGGCCGCGGCACCCGGATCAGGTTGACGATGATCCGGGCCACCCGCTCCGCGGTGTACACCGGCGGCAGCGCGCTGGCCGCCCGGCCTGAGTAGTTGGCCCCGTTGCCGAAGATCGGGGTGTCGACCGGGCCGGGCAGCACCGTGCAGACCTTCACCCCGCGCACCCCGGACAGCCGCAACTCCTGGCGCAGGCTGCCGCCCAACCCGCGGATGGCGAACTTGGCCATCGTGTAGGACGAGCCCCAGGGCAGCGCGACCACGCCGAGCAGCGACGACACGTTGACCACCACCCCGGCGCCCTGCGAGATCATCCGCGGCAGCGCGGCCCGGCAGCCGTGCACGTAGCCCATCAGGTTCACGTCCAGCACCCGGCGCAGGTCGGCCGCCGGCACCTCGACGAAGGAACCGAACATGATCACCGAAGCGGCATTCACCCAGGCGTCGATCCGGCCGAAACGCTGCACCGCACGCTGCGCCGCCGCCTCGACGGCATCGGCGTCGGCCACATCGACGGCCACCGGGAGCGCATCGCCCCCGTTCGCGGTGATCTCGGTGGCGAGCGCGGTCAGCTCGGCCTCGTCCCGGGCCAGCAGCACCAGCCTCCCGCCGCGGGCGGCCAGCGCCAGCGCGGTGGCCCGGCCGATCCCGCTGGACGCGCCGGTCACCACGATCACGCTGCCGTCGATCCGCATGGCCGGTCCGTACCCGGCAGGACCGCGGGTAACCCGCTCGACGGCGACAGCGCGTGCACGGTGGTCTAACCTCTGCGGGTGATCGCGGTCGAACGGGAGATCCAAGCACCGGTCGATGCCGTGTGGCGGGTGCTCGCCGACGGCTGGCTCTACGCGACGTGGGTGGTCGGTGCGTCGCGGATGCGCAGCGTCGACGCCGACTGGCCGGCGGAGGGCAGCGAGCTGCGGCACTCGCAGGGCGCCTGGCCGTTGCTGATCAATGACATCACCCGGGTGCTCCGCTCCGAGCCGGGACGCGAGCTGATGCTGCACGGAAAGGTGCGGCCGATCGGCGAGGTGCAGGTCCGGCTGCTGCTCACCCCGCGACCCGAGGGCTGCCACGTACGCATGGAGGAGGACGCGGTCGCCGGCCCGATGCGGCTGCTGCCCCACCCCCTGCGGCTGGCGTTGATCTACCCGCGCAACGTCGAGTCGCTGCGCCGGCTGTCGTACATCGCCGAGGGCGAGTCCCGGTAGACCACGTCCAACGCCGCGGACGTGACGCGGCGGCGCAGCCGTCCGAGCCGCCCGTGCTCCCCCAGCGCCGCCCGCGCCGCGATCCACCCGCAGGCCCCGTGCACGCCGCCCCCCGGGTGCGCCGACGCGCTGCCCAGGTAGAGGTTCTCGATCACCGTCTCCGCGCGGCCCAGTCCCGACACCGGGCGGAACACCAGTTGCTGGAACAGCTGGGCGGTGCCCCCGCCCACCGCACCGTGCAGCAGGTTCGGTTCGGCCGCCTGCAGGCTGCTCGGATCCTGCACCACCCGGCTGAGGACGCGCGCGGAGAACCCGGGAGCGAACGACTCGACGACCGCGTCGACCCGGTCGGCGAGCAGGGTGGCCGAGTCCCGGTCGAACACGTCGCGCGGGAGATGCGTGTAGGCCCAGGCGCTCTCGGTACCGGCCGGCGAGCGGGTCGGGTCGGCCGTGGTCATCTGCCCGAACAGCATGAACGGCGATTCCGGCACCGCGCGTGACTCGATGTCGGCCGACCACCGGGCCAGCCCCAGCTCGTCGGCTCCGAGGTGCACCGTCCCGGCCCCGGCGACATTGGCGGCCCGCCACGGGATCGGGCCGTCCAGCGCCCAGTTGACCTTGACGACCGGGGTGTCCCAGACGAACCGGCGCAGGTCGTCGCGCATGCGGGCGGGCAGCGCGTCGGCCGGCAACAGCTCGGAGAACAGGATCGGCGCGGACACGTCGCCGATGACCGCCCGTCGGGCCCGCACGGTGAGCCCGGCCGCGGTGTGCACCGCCACGGCACGACCACCGCTCACCTCGACCCGCTCCACGTGCTGCCCGGTGAGGATCTGGGCTCCCGCCGCGGTGGCCCGACGGGCCAGCGCCGCGGCCAGCTCGCCGCTGCCGCCGACCGGCGTCGGGAACCCGTAGTGCTGGCCGAGCATGGCCAGCAGCCAGCCGTACACGCCGCTGGCGGGCGCGTCCGGGGGTGCGTCGGCGTGCACCGCGTTGCCGGCCAGCAGCAGCCGGGCGCCCTCCGAGGCGAACAGCTCCTGGCCCATCCGACGGGCGGGCAGCAGCAGGAAGCGGGCCAGCCGCAGCGCCTCCGCCGTCCCGATCCGGCGCAGCAGCGCCACCGGGCCGCGCACCGGCGGGAACGGGGTGAACAGCGTGTGCAGCAGCGGCTCCGCGATCCGGTCCCACTGCTCGCACAGTCGCAGCCAGGCCTCGCCGTCGCGCGGGTCGTGCTCGGCCAGCCCGGCCGCGGTCCGCTCCCGGTCGTGGTGCAGCACCGCCGCCGGGGCGCCGTCCGGGCGCGGCGGGTGGGCCAGCACGCTCGGAGCGTGCGCCCACTGCAGGCCGTGCCGGTCCAGCTCCAGTGCGCGTAGCACCGGCGACGCGGCCGACAGCGGATAGAACGCGCTGTAGAGGTCGGCGACGAACTCGGGGTGGCCGGCGAACAGCCGCTCCGAGCGGACCGCGCCGCCCACCACGTCGGTGGACTCACAGACGCACACGTCCCAGCCGGCATCCGCGAGCACGGCGGCGGCCACCAGCCCGTGGTGTCCACCGCCGATGATCACGGCGTCGGCGGTCATCATCGGCACGCCACCATCATGGTCGGCCCCGCCCCGCTCCGCCGGACGGGGCGTGGCCGAATCAGGCGTCGGTGCGCACCTCGGTGCCGTCCTGCGACCAGCGGGTGTGGAAGCTGCCCTCGGCGTCGATCCGGCGGTAGGTGTGCGCTCCGAAGAAGTCGCGCAGCCCCTGGATCAGGTTGGCCGGGCCGCGCTCGCGGCGATAGGCGTCGTAGTAGCTCAGCGAGCTGGCGAAGGCGGGGATGGCCACCCCCTGCTCGGTCGCGGTGATCACCACCCGCCGCCAGGCGTCCTGCGCGTTCGCCACGGCCTCGGTGAAGTACGGCACCATCAGCAGGTTCTCGACGTCGCCGTGCTCGGTGTAGGCGTCGCGGATCCGGTTCAGGAACTGGGCCCGGATGATGCAGCCGCCGCGCCAGATGGTGGCCATCGCACCCAGGTCCAGGTTCCAGCCGTTGGCCTGCGACGCGGCCCGCATCTGCGCGAAGCCCTGCGCGTAGGCCACCACCTTGCTGGCGTACAGGGCCTGCCGGATGTCGTCGATCAGGTCGGTGCGGTCCTCGGCGGCGCTCGGGTTCGGCCCGGCCAGCGTGGTCGAGGCCGCCTTGCGCTCCGCGCGCAGCGCGGACAGGCCGCGGGCGAACACGGCCTCGGTGATGCCGGTCAGCGGCACCCCCAGGCCGAGCGCGTCGACCGCGGTCCAGGTGCCGGTGCCCTTCTGCTCCGCCTGGTCCACGATCACGTCGACCAGCGGCTTGCCCGTCTTCTCGTCCGTCTTGGCCAGCACCTTGCCGGTGATCTCGATCAGGAACGACTCCAGGTCACCGGAGTTCCACTCCTCGAAGATCTTCCCGATGGCCGGCGCGTCCAGCCCGGCCACGTGCGTGAGCAGGTCGTAGGCCTCGGCGATGAGCTGGATGTCGGCGTACTCGATGCCGTTGTGCACCATCTTCACGTAGTGCCCGGCGCCGTCCGGCCCGACGTGCACGCAACACGGGGTGTCGTCGACCACGGCGGCGATCGAGGTGAGAATCTCCTCCACCTCGGCGTACGCGGCCGGGTCGCCGCCGGGCATGATGCTCGGCCCGAGCAGCGCGCCCTCCTCGCCGCCCGACACCCCGACGCCCATGAACCGCAGCCCGTTGGCCGCGCACGCCCCGGTCCGCCGCAACGTGTCCGGGAAGTGCGAGTTGCCGGCGTCGATGATGATGTCGCCCTCGTCCAGCAGCGGGGTCAGCTCCTCGATCACCGCGTCCACCGGCTTGCCCGCCTTGACCATGACGATGATCCGGCGCGGCTTCTCCAGCGCGGCCACGAAGTCCTCGGTCGACTCCGCGGCGGTGAACGCACCCTCGCCGCTGTAGGCGTCCATGAACTCCTTGGTGCGGGCCGTGGTGCGGTTGTGCACGGCGACCGGCACCCCGCGGCTCGCGATGTTGCGGGCCAGGTTGGCCCCCATCACCGCCAGTCCGGTGACCCCGATGCGGCTCTGTCCGGTCGACTCAGTCATCTCTCTCCCTCGCGGCTGGCTCGGGGCGAGCTTTCCACGATCAGCCCGACCGGTGAAGCACGTGGCGGGCTCTGCGTCCGCAGTGGGAGAAAGGACGGATGCAGTGCGTCAGGCGTTTCGCCGAACTCGGTCGCGGTGACATCGAGCTGGCCGGCGGGAAGGGAGCCAACCTCGGTGAACTGACCCGGGCCGGGCTGCCGGTGCCGCCGGGCTTCGTGCTCACCACCGCCGCCTACCACGCCTTCGTCGCCGCGGGCGGGCTCGCCGAACAGATCCTGGCGCTCGCCCGACTGCCCGCCGACGCCGCCTCCAGTCGCTACGAGACCGCCGCCGACCGGATCCGGGCCCTGTTCACCACGACCGAGGTGCCGGCCGAGCTGACCACCGAGATCGCCGAGGCCTACGCGGGCCTCGGTGACGTCGCGGTGGCCGTGCGCTCCTCGGCGACGGCGGAGGACCTGGAGGGCGCCAGCTTCGCCGGCCAGCAGGACACCTTCCTCAACGTCGGGGGCGATGCGCTGGTCGGCGCGGTCCGCGACTGCTGGGCGTCGCTCTGGACGGCGCGGGCCATGGCCTACCGGGCCCGCCAGGGCATCGACCCGGCGTCGGTGGCGTTGGCCGTGGTCGTGCAGGAGATGGTCGACGCCGATGCGGCCGGGGTGCTGTTCACCGCGAACCCGACCACCGGCCGGCGGGACGAGGCGGTCGTGGCCGCGGGGTGGGGGTTGGGCGAGTCGGTCGTCGGTGGGCTGACGAACACCGACGACCTGGTGGTGCACCACGGTGACGGGCGGGTGCTGTCCCGGACGACCGCCGTCAAGTCCGCGATGACGGTCAACGCCCCGCGCGGCACCGAGCAGCGCAGCGTTCCCGAGCCGCTGCGCACCCGGCCCGTGCTCGACGACGCGGCCGCGGCCCGGCTCACCGCCCTCGGCACCCGGATCGAGGCGCTCTACGGATCCCCGCAGGACATCGAGTGGGCTCGCGCCGGAGATCGATTCTTCATCCTGCAGGCCCGGCCGATCACGGCGCTGCCGGCGCCGACCGGCCCGACCCCGACCGACTGGACCGTGCCCGACCCGACGGCGTTCTACGCCAGGGCCAGCATCGTCGAGCAACTGCCCGACCCGCTCACCCCGCTGTTCGCGGATCTGATCGACGGCTCGGTGACCCGGTCCCTGCAGGCGCTGTTCTCCGAGCTGCTCGGCCGCGAGGTCCTGCGCTCCGGCGACGTCGGGCTGCCCACCATCAACGGCTACGCGTACTACCGGTACGGACGCGGCGCGATGGGCCGGATGCTGTGGAACTCCCCGCGCGCCTTCGAGCTGCTCGTCCACAGTGGGGAGCGGGGCGCCCAGGGCCGGTGGCGCAACTCCGCGCACCCGCGCTACGTCGCGGCCGTCGACCGCTGGCGCGCGGCGGTACCGGCGGAGCTCTCCGCCGAGCGCCTGCTGGCCGGCGTGGACGAGCTGCTGGACGCGGGCACCGAGTACTACACCGCGGTGCAGACGATCATCCCGATCGCCGCGACCAGCGAGGTCGTCTTCAGCTCGTGCTACGACCGGGTGGTCCGGCGCGCCGGCGACCCGCCGGCCCAGGCCTTCCTGCTCGGCTTCGACAGCCTGCCGATCCGGGCCGAGAAGTCGCTCTACGAGCTGGCCGGCTGGACCCGCGGACACCCCGAGCTGACGGCCGCGTTGCTGTCGACGCCGTCGACGGACGTCGTCGCTCGGCTGCGCGACGGCTTGCCACCGTCCGACACGGACATCCCGACATGGCAGGAGTGGCGGTCCCGGTTCCAGCGGCACCTGGACCGGTACGGCCACACCGTCTACAACCTGGACTTCGCCAACGCGGTGCCGGCGGACGACCCGGCGCCGCTGATCGAAACCCTGCGCTTCTACCTGCGCGGCGAGGGCGCCGATCCGACGCAGCGACAGGCCGCTTCGGCCGCCCGTCGCGAGCAGGCCACCCGCGACGTGCTGGGCCGGTTGGATCCGGTGCGGCGGGCCGTGTTCGGCCGGCTGCTGCGCTGGGCGCAGGGCATCGCTCCGGTCCGTGAGGACGCGTTGGGCGACATCGGGCTGGCCTGGCCGCAGGTGCGCCGGCTGCTGCTGGAGCTGGGGCAGCGGCTCGTCGACGCCGGCGTGTGCGACCGTCCGGAGGACGTGTTCTGGCTACGCCGCGACGAGGTGCTCGGCCCGCACCGCGACCGCACCGCGGACGTCGCGGAACGGCAGGCGCGGTGGCGGGGGCAGCGGCAGGCGACGCCGCCGCAGCTGCTGCCGCAGCGCGGCTGGTACCGGGCGTTCGAGCGGATGATGCCCGCGGTCTCCCACGAGCAGACCGGCCCGGTGCTGCGCGGCATCGGGGCCAGCACCGGGCAGGTCACCGCGCCGGCCCGGGTGCTCGGCGGGCCGGCCGACTTCGGCCGGATGCGCTCCGGGGACGTGCTGGTCGCCAGCATCACCACCCCGGCGTGGACCCCGCTGTTCGCCATGGCCTCCGGGGTGGTCACCGACATCGGCGGCCCGCTCAGCCACAGCTCGATCGTGGCCCGCGAGTACGGCATCCCGGCCGTCCTCGGCACCGGGGTCGCGACCCGGCAGATCCCGGACGGCGCGCAGATCACGGTGGACGGCGATGCCGGCACGGTCCTGCTGTCGGGTGCCGCGGAGCCGGAAGCCGGCGCCGCAGCGCCCGACGGGGCCCGGCGGGCCCGCGCCGCCGCGACAGCCGCCGCGGTGGCCGGCATCGCCGCGGTCGTTTGGCGGAGGCACCGGGCCCGTGGGTAACGGGTACGCCCGACGTCGAGCGGGACATCACCGTCTCTCGATCTTCGCGGTTGCCGCCATGGCGTCCCGCTCGACGCAGGTGCGGCGAACGGCTGCCACCGACGAGCTCCGGCGGCCCGGCTACATCTCCGCGGCGGCGGGGATGACCTCGCGCCCGAGCAGCCGCAGCGGCTCGAGCTCCGAGACCCCCGGCACGAAGCCGTGGGTGTGGGCCACGCCCAGCCCGGCC
>DATMDS010000081.1:0-16309 GCA_035557575.1 Pseudonocardia sp.
CGGCTAGGAGGATCCGCCGCCGCTGTCCCCGCCGCCGCCTCCCCCTCCTCCACCGCCGCAGTCCCCGCCGCCCCACCCGCCGCTGTCTGAGGAGCCGGAGTCACCGATGCCGCCGGAGCCGGACGCCGTGCAGTCCGCCGCGGTCGCGAACGCGCACACGCTCTCGTGCAGCCCGAGCACGCCGCCCGTCGACCCGCTGTACCAGGCCGGGCCGGGCACCGCTCCGACGACCTGCCCCAGCCGCGCGAAGCGCTCGGACCACTCGGTGGCCAGGTCCAGTGCCATGGCGTACGGCAGTGACCTGCTGAACACCGCGGCGGCGCGCTCCGGCCGCAGCCCGTCGGTGCCCACCGCGGCCAGCTCCGCGCAGTAGGGCTCGGCGTCGGTGAGCACGGCGTCACCCACCGGCGAGCGGCGCCACGGTCGCCGAGCGGCCTCGTGGCTCACCCACAGACCCAGCGCGATCACTGCGACCACGATCGGCGCGGCGAGCACGAGGGACGGCAGCGACCGGAACCCGGCCATGCTGAGCAGCGCGTAGCCGAGGCCCAGCCCGAACCCCAGCAGGATGAGTAGCCGTCCGCGGAGGAGCCGGGCCGCCCGTAGATCCACCTCGGACTGCGGGAACCAGCCCCGGCCGGCCGCGTCGTCGACCAGCTGTTGCTGAACCCGCCGCCAGTCCTGGCCGGCCGAGCGGCGCAGCGTCGACATCGCCACCAGCTCGCGATCCGGGAACAGCGCGGACAGCAGGGTCTGCTCGTACGGGAGCAACCGCTCGGCCGGCGGCGGGCACCGGACGAGCACCCAGTCCGTCGGGCGATCGTTCCCGGCCCGGCGCACCTCCTCGATCCGCAGGAACCTGCGCACCGCGAGATCGACGAGCGTCGCGGTGACCGCGACCCCGTCCGCGCGCCCGTCACGGAGCAGGCGCAGCTGTCCGGGACGCAGCCAGGACGGGGGCACCGGGCCGTCGGGCTCCCCGCGCTCGCTGGCCGGCTCGACGGCCGGTACCCACGACGTCGCCGACCGGGCCGGGGTCGGGATCGGTGAGGAGTCGTCGTGGTGCCGGGCGTGCCTCGGTGCCGCCCGGTCGAGGCGCAGCCGCGATCCGTAGCGGACGGCGACCACGACGATCCCGAGCACGAAGGCGACCGTGGCCAGGCCGTAGAGCGCACTGAACCACACGGGCCACGGCGACAGCTGCTCCACCGCCATCCGGTGCACGACCGCGGTGCCAATGTTGCGCATCGCCGCTCCCCGTTATTCGCCGCGGTACCGCGTCCGCGCGGCCGGTGCAGGTGGAACCTACCCATCGGCCCGCTCGAACCTCCGTTCGACGGCGGCTCACTCGTCGGTCGGGTCCCCCGCGGGCGGCTCGGGATCGGCGACCTCGGCCAGCCGGCGGCGCAGGAACGCCCGCTCCGGCTCGGTGCCGACCAGCGCGAGGGCCTCCCGGTAGCCCGCCGCGGCCTCGGACCGGCGGCCGAGCCGGCGCAGCAGGTCGGCGCGGGCGGCCGGCAGCAGGTGGTAGCCGCGCAACCGGTGATCCCCGGCCAGCTCGTCCAGCAGCACCAGCCCGGCCGCCGGACCGTCCCGCATGGCCACCGCGACCGCCCGGTTCAGCGCGACCAGCGGCGACGGCGCCACCCGGGCCAGCACGTCGTAGAGCGCTACCACCTGCGGCCAGTCGGTGGTGGCCACGTCGGCCGCCTCGTCGTGCACCGCGGCGATCGCGGCCTGCAGCGCGTAGGGTCCCGGCGCGCCGCCGGACAGCGCGGCGACGACCAGCGCCCGCCCCTCCTCGATGCGGTCCCGGTCCCAGCGGGACCGGTCCTGCTCGGCCAGCAGCACGAGTTCGCCGCCGGGACCGGTGCGCGCCGCGCGGCGGGCGTCGATCAGCAACTGCAGCGCCAGCAGCCCGGCCACCTCCCGCTCGGCCGGCAGCAGCCGGTGCAGGATCCGGGTCAGCCGGATCGCCTCGTCGGCCAGCTCGCCCCGGATCAGCTCCGCGCCGGCGCTGGCCGCGTAGCCCTCCGTGAAGATCAGGTAGAGCACCCGGAGCACGCCGGGCAGCCGTGCGGGCAGCTCGTCGGCGGCCGGCACCCGGAACGGGATGCGCGCGTCGCGGATCTTCCGTTTGGCCCGGACGATGCGCTGTGCCGTGGTGGCCGCGGGCAGCAGGAAGGCGCGCGCCACCTCGGGCGTGGACAGCCCGCCCAGGCAGCGCAGGGTCAGCGCGGTCTGCGCCTCCAGCCCGAGCGCCGGATGGCAGCAGGTGAAGAACAGCCGCAGCCGCTCGTCGGGCACGTCGTGATCGTCGGTGTGGCCGGTCTCGAGGGTGGCCGGCGCCGTGCGTTCCGCCTCGGCCTGCAGCAGCGCGAGCCGGGTGGCGTAGGTGCGGTGGCGGCGCAGCAGGTCGACAGCCCGGCGGCGGGCGGTGGTCAGCAACCACGCACCCGGCCGCGCGGGCACGCCGTCGACCGGCCAACGCTGCAGTGCCGCCTCCACGGCGTCGGCGGCCACCTCCTCGGCGAGGTCGAGGTCGCCGAACTGGCGGACGAGGGAGGCGAGCAGCCGGCCGTGTTCCTCGCGGAACACCTCGGAGACGGCGCCGGCCACCCGCCCCTCGGTCACGGCTGCTCGAACTCGATGATCGGCCGGACCTCGATCCGGGAGCCGTGCCGGGCGCCCGGGCAGCGCGCCGCCCAGTCGATCGCGGCGTCCAGGTCGGGGACGTCGAGCAGGTAGTAGCCGCCCAGCACCTCCCGGGTCTCGGCGAACGGCCCGTCCGTGACGATCCGCTCCCCACCCTCGGTGACCTGGACCATCGTCGCCGACTCGACCCCCTGCAGGGCGTCGCTGCCCAGCATGACGCCGGCGTCGGCCACCGCCTTCTCGTACGCCCAGTACTCGTCCATCACCCGCTTGACGGCCTCCTCGGTCCGCGGCTGCGACTCCTCCGACCCGTAGATCAACAGCATGTACTTCACGCCTGGCTCCTCCTCGTGCGATGCGGCCGGGGTGCCGCACAGCATGACGACGATCGGTCGCCGGCGAAATCGACCGGGTCGCGGGGACGTTGACAGGAAACCTTTCAGTTACCTATTCTCGTCGCCGTGGAGCTCGTGTTCAAGGCGCTGGCCGATCCGACGCGGCGGTCACTGCTCGACGCGCTGTTCCGCGAGGACGGGCAGACGTCGGGGCGGCTCGCGGCGGGCTTCGCGATGACCCGGATCGGCGTGGCCAAGCACCTGGCCCTGCTGGAGGAGGCGGGGCTCGTCGTCACCCGGCGACGCGGCCGGGAGAAGCTGCACTTCCTCAACCCGGTCCCGATCCGCGAGGTCCACGACCGCTGGGTCAGCAAGTACACCGAGCACTGGGCGGCCGGCCTGATCGGCCTTCGAGACGAACTGGAGCGAACGATGGACAAGGTGTTCGAGATCTACATCGGCACCTCGCCGGAACGACTGTGGGCGGCGATCACCGATCCGGAGACCCGGGCGCGGTTCCAGTTCGGCAGCCGGATCGACTCCGAGTGGACGCCGGGCTCGCGATACGAGGTGAGCCATCCCAAGGCCGACGGGGCGCTGGTCGACGGTGAGAACCTGGAGGTCGACCCGCCACGGCGGCTGGTGCAGACCTTCCATGCGCACTGGGACGACTCCGCCGAGAACGCCGGCACCTCCCGGGTGACCTGGGAGATCGAGCCGGTCGGTGACTCGTGCCGGCTCACCGTGATCCACGACGAGCTGCCCGAGGGCGTCGACGAGGCCATCTACGGCGGCTGGCCGATGGTCCTGTCCGGGCTGAAGACCTGGCTGGAGACCGGCCAGCAGCTGACCACCCCCGGCTCCCTGATGTACGGCTGACCGCGAAGGAGCAGCGAGATGAGCACGCTGGACAGGACGTTCGACGCAACACTGGTCAGGAGCGCCGCCACCGGCGGCTGGACGTACCTGGTCACCGACTGGACCGCGGAGTTCTTCGGCACCCGCGGCCTGGTCAAGGTGGCCGGCACCATCGACGGGCAGCCGTTCCGGAGCGCGTTCATGGCACTCGGGGACGGCACCCACAAGTTGCCGGTCACCGCGGCCGTGCGCCGGGCGATCGGGAAACAGGTCGGTGACACCGTCTCCGTGCGGCTGCTCGAACGGATCGAGGCGTCATGATCACCGACGTGCACACGGTCGCCGTGCCGGTCGCGGACCAGGACCGCGCCGTCGCCTTCTTCACCGGCGTGCTCGGCTTCGGGACGGTGCTGGACGCGTGGATCGACGAGACGACGCGCTGGGTCGAGCTGGCCCCGGCCGGGGCCAGCACCTCGGTGGCGCTGGTGGCCGCCGGCGACGCCCGGCCCGCGGCCGTCGACACCGGGATCCGGTTCAGCACCGCCGACGCCGCGGCCGCCCACGACTCGCTGCGTGCGGCCGGGGTGACGGTGGGCGAGCTGCTGCTCGGCGAGTACGCGCCGCCGATGTTCACCTTCGACGACCCGGACGGCAACCGGTACTACCTGGTGGAACTCCCGGAGGCCGGGTCCGACTGAACCGGTGCGGTCACTCCGCCGCGGCCGGCAGCGGGCTGCGCCGGGCCGTCCGGATCGCCGGCAGCGTGGCCGCGAGGATCGACACCAGCAGCAGCGTCCCGGAGCCGATCAGCACGGCGTCCACCGGCAGCACCGCCCGCTCCCGCAGCGTGAACACCGCGAGGGCGCCGAACAGCAGGCCCAGCCCGGTACCGACCAGCACCCCGGCCAGGCCGAGCAGCCCGCTCTCCAAGCCGATGGCCACCACCACCTGGGCGCGGGTCAGGCCGAGCGCGCGCAGGGTGGTCGATTCCCGGTGCCGCTCGCGGATGCTGAGCGCCAGCCCGACGGCGACCCCGCAGAGTGCGACCAGCACGGTCGCCCCGACCAGCCCGAACGCCACCATCCGGACCAGCTGCACCGTCCGTTCCAGCTGGGCCCG
This sequence comes from Pseudonocardia sp., assembly GCA_035557575.1. Classification (GTDB taxonomy): domain Bacteria; phylum Actinomycetota; class Actinomycetes; order Mycobacteriales; family Pseudonocardiaceae; genus Pseudonocardia. The sequence goes on from DATMDS010000081.1 coordinate 4,968, forward strand.
GAAGTCGGCAGGGGCCAGCACCTGCACGGCGGGGTCCGGGCCGACGACGGTGGCCACCGCGCCGCGCAGCGCGTCCACCGAGGTGCCGGCGGCCGGGTCGGCGAGCACCGCGCGCACGCCGGCCGCGTCGGCCGCGATCCGCGACAGGTCCTGCGGGTGCACGGTGACCGGCTGCAGCACGCCGCTGGAGCGGTAGATCGCCACCACCTTCAGCTCGATCGGGCCGCCCGGGGCGGCGAAGGTCAGCGGCGAGTTGACGCCGACCTGCCAGGCGGCCGCCTGGGCCCGGTCCAGCGCCACCGTGCCGGGCACCAGGTCGGCGAGCGAACCGGCGTCCACGGCCCCGGCGATCAGCCCGGGGAAGGCCTTCGGGTCGACCGCGGAGAACGTGACCTGCGCGCCGTCACCGCCGGCCATGGTGGCGGCCTGCACGGCGGCGACCGGCCCGGACTCCGGTAGCGCGGCGATGCGCGCCTCCAGGTCGGCGGGCAGCTGCTGATCACCCGCGGCCAGCGTGAGCACGCTGGCCGGGAACCGGGCCGCGATGCGGTCCTGCACGGAGTCGCTCATCGACTGCAGCCCGACCAGCACGACCGAGAGCAGCAGGCTGGCCAGCACCAGGGTGGCCGCCATGACACTGGCCCGGTGCGGGGCGCGCAGCGCCGAGCGCACCGCGATCCGCCCGGGCAGCCGGGACAGCGGGGTCAGCACGATGCCGACCAGCCAGGCGATCCGGGGCAGCAGCATCGGTCCGGCGGCCAACACCGCGCCGAAGGCGAGCACGCCGCCGATGACCACCAGGAGCAGGGCGCGCTGCTGGTCGGTCTCGGTGGCGATCAGCGAGCACGCGGTGGCCGACGCGGCCCCCAGCGCGGCCGCCGTGGCCACCCGCTGGATCCGGCGGCCGACCTGCCGGGAGGCGACCTCGGGGGCGGTCACCGCAGCGGGGCGCTGCCCGCTCACCCGCACCGCTGGGCCGACGGCGGCCAGCAGGGTGGTCAGCACCGCCCCGGCGACGCAGGCGCCGACGAGCGACCAGGTCGGGGCCGTCGCCGGCAGGTTCTCCCCCGCCCCGACCCGGATGGCCAGCCGTACCAGCTGCACCAGCCCCAGCGACAGCGCCAGCCCGAGGATGCCCGCAACCAGACCGGTGAGGCCGGCGTTCACCAGCAGCGCCCGCAGCACCTGGCCACGGGTGGCGCCGACCCCGCGCAGCAGCAGCACGCTGCGCTGCTGCCGCTTCGCGACGATGCCGAAGACGCAGAACGTGGTGAGCGCGGCAGCCACCGCGGCGGCCACCGCGAACACGGCGAGCACCGCGAACACGGCGCTCAGGCCGCCGCCGAACGTCGCGGCGAGCTCGGCCGAGCGGGCCTCCGCGGCGCTGCCCACCCGCACACCGTCGCCGAGCAGGCCGGCGAGCGCGGTCTGCAGGTCGGCCGCGGAGGCATCGGGAGCGGCCTGCACGTCCAGCTGGGTCGGGCCGGCTCCGGTGAGCTGGGTGACGACCTGCGGCGGCGCGACCACGGTGCTCAACGCCTGCGCGCGGGCCGCGACCACCCCGGACACGACCAGGTCGTTCGCGTCGGCGGCGGCACCGATCAGTGCGAACCGGTCGCCCACCTTGAGCCCGGTCCGGCGCGCCGCCTCCTCACTGATCGCCACGTCCTGCGGCGTCGCCGGGAGCGTCCCGCTGACCGCCGGGAAGCGGCCCAGCGGTCCGTCCACGCCGGTGACCACCGCCCAGATCTCGCCGTCGCCAGGCAAGCCGGGTCGGGACACCGCGACCGTGCCGGCCTCGAACGGCGCCACGGCGGCGACACCCGGCGCGGTGCGCACCCGGTCCTCGGTTCCGGCCGGCAGCGCGGCCGGCTCGAGGCCCTCCGCACCCTGGACGGGCGCGGCGGTGGACTGCACGACGACCGCCGCGGCCTGCGGGGTGCCGGCCAGCTCGCGCACGATCGTCGCGCCGGCGGCGCCGGTGAGCATCGCCGACGCGGCGGCGAACGCGGTCGCCACGAGCACGACCAGGCCCACCAGCAGTTGACGACCGGGGCGGGCCCAGCTCTGGGTGACCACGGCACGCAGCACGGCGGCGCGCATGATCGCCTCAGTCGCGCCGCGCGCCGCGGCGGCGCAGCGACCAGCGTGACCCGCTCCGGCGGCCGGACCGGCGCGACGACGGCTCGGCCGACCGCGCGTCGACGTCCGGCAGCGGGGCGTCGGCCAATGCGGCCAACGCGTCGAGCACGCCGTGCGCACTCGGCTGCGCCACCTCACCGATCAGCTGGCCCTCGTGCAGCATCAGCGCGCGGTCGGTGTGCTGGGCGGCCAGCGGGTCGTGGGTGACCATCACGACCGTCTGCCCCAGGTGGTCGACCGATCCGCGCAGGAAGCCGACCATCTCGCGGGTGGTGCCGGCGTCCAGGGCGCCGGTGGGCTCGTCGGCGAGCACCACCTCGGGCCGGGGCAGCACGGCCCGCGCCACCGCGACCCGCTGCTGCTCGCCGCCGGAGAGCTGGCTGGGCAGCTGGCGCAGCAGTCCGCCCAGGTCCAGCGCGTCCAGCACGGTGTCCAGCCACTGCGGGTCCAGCTTGCTGCCGGCGACCTCGATCGGGAGCACGATGTTCTGCCGGACCGTGAGCTGCGGCAGCAGGTCGTAGGACTGGAACACGAAGCCGATCCGGTCCCGACGCAGCCGGGTCAGCTTCCGCTCGGTGGTCCGGGTCAGGTCCGTCTCGCCGAGCAGCACCGTGCCCCGGGTCGGCTTGTCCAGCCCGGCCAGGCAGTGCAGCAGGGTGGACTTGCCGGAGCCGGAGGCGCCCATGATCGCGGTGAACCGGCCGCGCTCGACGCCCATCGTGACGCCGTCCAGCGCGACCACGGCCCGCGCACCCAGCCCGTGCACCTTGACCAGCTCGGACGTCCGCAGCACCGCGTCCTGCACGGGCGCGACCGGGCGGTAGGCCGGAGCGCCCGCGGTCGCGGTCGCGGGACGGTCGCGCCGATCGGCGGTGGCCGGACGCCGCGTGGGCTCGTCCACGCGCTGCTCCGGGAGCTGCAGCTGCCCCGACGGGCCGCGGGGCGCAGCGGGCGGGCGGACTCGGGTCGGCTCCCCGGCGTCCCGGTTCGGCGGCATCGGGTGCGGGATCGGCGCGTACCGGGTGTCCTGGCCGGCGACGTCGGATGCCATCGTGGCCGGGCCGGCGAGATCGCCCGGCACCGGTGCGAACACCGTGTCCGGGCCGCCCAGGTCCGGGCGCGCCCCGGTGAGCACGGTGGCCGGGCCGGCGAGATCTGCCGGCACCGCGGCCAGCATCGTCCGCGGGTCGTCCGGGGTCGCGGCGCGCCGCCCGAACCGGCGAGGCGAGTCGGTCACCGGCTCGGCGCTGCCGGCAGCGGAGCCGGCCCGGTGGGAGGTGCGCGGTTCGGCCTGGGCGGACGGGAGCATCCGGGTGATCTCGGCCTGGTCGCCGTCGCGGCCCCGCGGATCGGGCCCGCGGCCGCCCCGGTTCGCGGCGGGCTGCTCGCCGGTTCCGCCGCGGACGTGGCCCTGGCGGTCGTAGCCCTGACTTCCGTCACCCGGGCGGCCGTAGCTCTGGCGCTCGTAGCTCTGGCGGTCGGTGAGCTGCCGGACCGAGACCTGACGGCTCCCGAGCTGCTCGTCGGCGGGCTGCGCAGCGGCGGGCCCGGCGGCGGCGGGCTGGGCGGCGGGTTGCTCACCGGTGCCGCTGCGCTCCCGGCGGCCCGGCCGTGCCCCGTCGGCCGTGGACTGGCGGTCCATCAGCTGACGCACCGAGACCCGTTGGCTGCCGGACTGCTCCCCGGTCGGCTGTCGCTCCTGCTGCCGGTCCATCAGCTGGCGCACCGACACCTGACGGTCACCGGAGTCGTCCTGGGCGGGGGGCTGCTCGACCCGTGACCGCCCGGAACCGGACCGGGTGCCCGGGCGGTCCACCCGGGCCTGCCGGTCGGCGAGCTCCCGCACGGAGACCTGGCGCTCCCGCGCACCCCCGTCACCGGCCGGCAACCGCTCCTCGGCGGCCCGGCGACCGGTGCGCGCCGGGCCCTCGTCCGGGTCGGCCCTGCGGGGCGCGCGGGACGGGATCTGGCCGGAGACCGGACCTGGCGTGCCGTAGCCGTCCACGGGTGGCGGGTCCTGCGGCCGGCGTCCGAACCGCGGCTCGCCGAGCGACCCCTGGTCCGCACCCCCCGCGTCGCGGGGCGGCCAGCTGCCGTCGGACCGGACGTCGTCCGGGTACCCGGCGTAGCGCGGGGGCTCGGCCAGCCCCGGATCGGGCCGGCCGAGGTACGGCGACGGGTCCGCCCCGGTCCTCGGGGAGTCTGCGCGATACGGCGCTGAGGGGTCCGACCCGTACGGCGACGGATCCGCCCCGTACCGCGAGGAGGCGTCGGGGTACGGCGAGGAGGGGTCCGCCCCGTGCCGCGACGGATCCGCCCCGTGCCGGGCGCGCGGCTCCTGATAGCCCAGGTCGGCGCCGCGACCCGGCTCTCGGCCCTGGGTCGACACCGGGGTCGTCGGTATCGGGGTCGCCGCGCGGCGAATCCGCGCTGACCGACCGCGGGTGTCCTCGCCATCGGTGTCCTCGGCGGCGCGGTACCCGGGCTCGGCGACGCCTCGATACCCGCGCCGGCTCGACCCGTGGCCGGTGACGTCGTCCTCCGCCGCGATCTGCTCCGGATCGGGGGCACCGTGCCGGCCCGTGGACGCCGAGCGCGCCGGGCGAGCATGCCGTGAGCGGTGATCGTCGATCAGAATCTCGACTCCCCAGTCCCGGTCGGATCGCCGTGAGCAGCGGTACCGCCGTGGATCAGCTCGACAGCCGCGCAGCTAGTTGCCGCAGCGCTTCCGGAACGCACACCACACCTCCCGCCTGCCGTCACAGCCCACGATCTGCGGACTGCCCCGACAGTGGCAGGGCGTGCTGCACTCACGCCACGATTGGTTGCGCCGGATCCATGACCGGGCCGTTCCGTGCGACGGTCTGTGCCTGCGACGCTCCCCACCCGTTCGCCGAACGACCCTTCAACGCAGCTTTCCCTCCTTTCGTAGCGGGGCGCCCTGCAACGTGTTGGACAGGTCACGTCCTCATAACGCTGGGCGCAGCGGAGTTACCGATCTCAGGCCCGTTCGACGCGACGGAGCCCGCGCCCGGGCCGCCACGACTCGATGACCAGCACCGTTGCCGCCGGATCCAGACCCGTGATCACCACCTCCCGGATGTCCGCGGCGAACAGCTCGCCGGGCGGATCGCCGTCGAGATCTCCGGCGTAGCGCGCCAGCCCGGCGATCTTGGCCTCACCGGGCCAACCGGCCGGGTCGCCGTCCGGCGGGTCGACCGTCGCGCTGTGCAACGCGAACCGCGGGTCGCGGTGCAGGTCGGCACCCTTGCGCGCACCGGGCATCGAGCCGAACGTGAGCTCGGCGCCGAACTCGGCCTCGATGCCCGAGATCCGCGGCGAACCGTCGGCCCGCAGGGTGGCGATGGTCTTGTGCTTGTGCGCCTCGAAGATCCGGCGGACCCGGGCCGCGAACAAGGGCTCGTCGCGCTCGACGTCGCTCCAGCTGGTCATGGCGACAGCATGGACCGGCCCACCGACACTTTCGAGACCGCCGCCGCCCGCTCGCGCGGATACCCTCGGGCTGCACCGGTGTTAAGGAGGCGGCAATGCCCGAAGCAGTGATCGTCGCGGCGGCTCGGTCCCCGATCGGCCGCGCGATGAAGGGCTCGCTGGCCGGCATCCGACCCGACGACCTGACCGTGCAGGTGGTGCGGGCCGCGCTCGACCAGGTGCCCCAGCTCGACCTGTCCGACATCGACGATCTGCTGCTCGGCTGCGGGCTGCCCGGCGGCGAGCAGGGCTTCAACATGGCCCGCGTCGTCGCGGTGCTGCTCGGCCAGGACGGGCTGCCCGGCGCGACCATCACCCGGTACTGCTCCTCCTCGCTGCAGACCACCCGGATGGCCCTGCACGCGATCAGGGCCGGCGAGGGTGACGTGTTCGTCTCGGCCGGGGTGGAGACGGTGTCCCGCCTGGCCCGGGGCAGCTCCGACTCCCACCCCGACACCCGCAACCCGGTCTTCGCCGACGCGGGTGACCGCACCGCGCACATCGCGGAGCAGGGCGCGCCGGACTGGAGCGATCCCCGTGCCGACGAGCACCTGCCCGACGTCTACGTCGCGATGGGGCAGACCGCGGAGAACGTGGCGCTGCTGCGCGGCGTGACCCGCGAGGACATGGACCACTTCGGCGTGCGCTCGCACAACCTCGCCGAGAAGGCCATCGCCGACGGCTTCTACGCCCGTGAGATCACCCCGGTCACGCTCCCGGACGGCACCGTGGTGAGCGCCGACGACGGCCCGCGGCCGGGCGTGACCTACGAGGCGGTCAGCCAGCTCAAGCCGGTGTTCCGGCCGGACGGTCGGGTCACCGCGGGCAACTGCTGCCCGCTCAACGACGGTGCCGCCGCTCTCGTGGTCATGTCCGATACGAGGGCGGCGGCGCTGGGGATCACGCCGCTGGCCCGGGTGCTGGCGACCGGGGTGTCCGCGCTGTCCCCGGAGATCATGGGCCTGGGTCCGGTCGAGGCATCGCGGCAGGCCCTGCGCCGGGCCGGGATGACCATCGCCGACGTCGACCTGGTCGAGATCAACGAGGCGTTCGCCGCGCAGGTGCTGCCGTCGGCCCGGGATCTGGGCGTCGACCCGTTCGGCGACACCCTCAACGTGCACGGCGGGGCGATCGCGCTCGGGCACCCGTTCGGGATGACCGGCGCCCGGATCACCACCACCCTGCTCAACGGCCTGCGCCAGCACGATCGGACGATCGGCCTGGAGACCATGTGTGTCGGCGGCGGCCAGGGCATGGCCATGCTCGTCGAGCGACTCAGCTGACCGACCAACTCCGAACGCACGAACGGCACTTTCGCACGAACCTATCGTGCGAAAGTGCCGTTCGTTCCGGGGTGTGGGCGGGTCCGGCGACCCGAGTGTGTCAGTCCTGGCGGAGGTAGCTCAGCAGCCGCAGGATCTCGATGTACAGCCAGACCAGCGTGGTCATCAGGCCGAAGGCGATGTACCAGGCGAACTTGGCCGGCACGCCGGCCCGGATGGCCTGGTCGGCCTGGTCGAAGTCGAGCAGCAGGCTGAACGCGGCCACCCCGATCACGACCAGGCTGAACACGATGGAGAGCCAGCTGCCGTCACGCAGGCCGAGGTTGGCCCCGAACAGCCCGGCCACCAGGTTGGCGATCATCAGTACGACGACGCCGACCATGGCGCCCATCAGCCACTTGGTGAACCGCGGGGTGACGCGCACCGCGCCGGTCTTGTAGACGACCAGCATCCCGACGAACACACCGGCGGTGCCGATGATCGCCTGCGCGGCGATGCCGGGGTAGATGGCGTTGAACACCTGGGTGATGGCGCCGAGCGCGATACCCATGGCCGCCGAGTAGGTCAGTACCAGGCCGGGGTTGCTGCTCTGCTTGAAGATGACGATCAGCGCCACCACGATGCCGACGATGAACGCCGGCAGCACCAGTACCGGACCCAGTCCGGACAGTGCCGTGAGCACCCCGGCGGCCAGGGCCACTCCACCGGAGATCGCGGTCTTGGTGACCACGTCGTCGATCGTGATCGGCCGCTCGCCGGTGCCGGCGCGCTTCGTGTAGTCGACGCCGCCGGCCTGGGAGTCGGCGTAGGCGGCGGCGCCACCGAGCGCACCCCCCTGGCGATCGAACGTGGCGTATCCACCCTGCCCGGTGGGCAGGTTGCGGAACGCCGGGTTACTGCTGCTGCGCACCTGTTCCTCCTCGGAAGCGTTGAGCGTCCGTTCTCTACAACGTGGCACTCGGTCCCGGCGTTCCCGCTCGGTAAAGGAATACTTTACCCCGGCCGGATCACGCTGCGGTCGCGTTGCCCCCCGGCGGGTCGAGCGCGACCCCGGCCTGCTCCAGCGCGGCCTCGGTGATCAGCCGGGCGAAGGCCCGATCCGACCCGACCGCCGTGCGCAGCGGCGCATCGACGCCGACCCGGCTGCACACCTCCAGCAGCGTCGTGTCGTACGCGGCGAGCACCGCCAACCGCCGAACCTGGTTGGGCTGATCCCGACCCTGCACCTCGCGCCGCAGCCGGCGCAGGTTGGCCACCGCGCACTCGATCGAGGCGCCCTCCGGGCGCAGCCGGGCCCGCTTCACCTTGCGCCGTTCGGCCACCCGGTCGATCCCGGCCGGCAGCAGCCGCAGGGCCACCCAGAAGATCAGCGTCGGGGCCACGGCTATCGCGATGTAGAGCAGGATGCCCGTCAGGACAGGACTCTGACCTGCCATTCCTCGACCATACTCCGATCCGACCTGGGGCGAATCGGAGTATCGACGCGCCATCCGGCGCCGGACCGGCCCGCCCGACTACGCTTCCGGCCGTCCGGGCACCCGTCCGGGAAAGGCGGTGGCACATGTGGGCGTTCCTGTCGGCCCGGCTGCGGATGTGGCTGATCGTTGCGGTGGCGGCGCCGCTGCTCGGCTGGCTGCTCGGGAAGATCGGTGATCTGATCGAGTCCCGGCGCGGGCCGACCGCACTGACCAAGGTGCTGAAGATGGGCCGCGAGTGGCTGCGCGGCCGATCGAAGGGACCGCTGGCGGCCCGCCGGGCCGCCGAGACCGGCGGGCCGCACGACCCGGGCGCCCCGGCTCGCTGAGCGTCCGGACCCGCCGGGACGGGCGTCGGGCGGCCGGCGCGAGCCCGCCATCCGCTCGCGCGGGTGACCCGGGTAACGGCGCGCACGGTGGTGGCCGATGCAGGGGTGTTCCCCGTCACCCCAGCCAGGAGCGCAGATGGCGCCGCTTCGTCAGCCCACGATCGAGAACTCGAGCCGTGGGCTGGTGCTGCTCGAGGACGAGCACACCGTGGTGGTCACCGGCGAGGAGCACCATCAGGACACGCTGGCCTGGTACGCCCCGCATCCCAACGGCGAGCCGCGGCACGTCGCCGCGGAACTGCGGCTCGCCCCGATCCAGCACGGTCGGTACGCCGGCCGGCCCGGCGTCGAGGTGCTGGTCGAGGGGCGCCGGGTCGGCGAGCTGACCCACCGGATGGCCCAGCGCTACGGGCCGCTCCTGGAGGAGGTGCTCGCCGCCGGCGAGCGTCCCGGCTGCCTCGCCAAGGTGATCAACGGCCGCCGCGGGGCCGACGGGCAACGCCGCATCGAGGTGGAGTTGCGGCTGCCCACCGTGCTCGAGTCCGGGCTTCCGGCGCCGGGTCGGCCCGCGCCCGGCGGTGCGCCCGCCCGCGGGCCGCGGCCGGCTCCGCGGCCGGGTGGTGCCGGCCGTCGCCGCAGCCGCAGGCCACTGTGGATCGCGGGCGGGGTGGCCGCGCTGCTGCTGGGCATCGGGGCGGTCGTGGGTTCGCCGGCGCCGGAGACGACCGTCAACGCCACGGTGGACGACCCGATCCGGCCCACCACATCGCTCGCGGCGCCGCCCACCGAACCGGCCGTGGCCGGCACCACGACGACGGCCGCCGTGCGCCCCTCCGGCCCGGCGGGGGCGGCGACGACGAAGGCACCGGCCTCGCAGCGCTCGAGCAGCCGGACGGCCGCCGCGCCGCCGAGCACCCGGCGGTCGAGCACCGCCCCATCGCAGCCCAGCGCGAGCACGGGGAAGGCAACAACACCGCAGAAGAGCGCGGGCGGCTGCGACCCCAACTACAGCGGCTGCGTCCCCATCGCGTCCGACGTCAACTGCCCGGAGGTCGACGGGCCGGTCCGCGTGGTCGGCTCCGACATCTACCGTCTCGACCGGGACAAGGACGGCGTCGCCTGCGAATGACGTCGTGAGTGCTGCGCCGTGTTCTTACACGGCGCAGCACTCACGGGGCGTCAGCCCTTCTCGGCGCCGGCGGTGAGCCCTTCGGTGAGCAGCCGCTCGGACGCGAAGAACAGGATGACGATCGGCAGCGTGACGATCACCGAGCCGGCCATCAGCACGGTGTCCGGCACCTCGATGCTGCCGGCCAGCTGGGAGATGCCCAGCGACACCGTCCACCGGTCGCGCTCCTCGACCAGGAACAACAGGGCGAACAGGAACTCGTTCCACGCGATCATGAAGATGAACAGCGCGTTGGCGATGATCGCCGGTTTGGCCAGCGGCAGGCTGATCCGCCACATGATGCCCAGCCGGCTGCAGCCGTCGATCGCCGCGGCCTCCTCCAGGCTCACCGGCACGGTGTCGAAGTAGTTGCGCAGCATGTAGATGGACACCGCGACGATCTGCGAGACGTAGACGATGCCCAGCCCGACCAACGAGCCGCGCAGCCCGATCCGGGTGAAGAACACGAACAGCGGCACCGCGAGCAGGATGGCCGGGAACAGGTACACGGCGAGGAACAGCACGCTGATCTGCCGGCTCCCGAAGAACCGCAGCCGGCTGATCGCGTAGGCGCCGGGCAGCGCGATGGCCAGCGTGAGCGCCACGGTACCCAGTGCGACCGCTGCGCTGTTGGCCATGAACACTCCGAAGCCCTGCCCGCCGGCCGCTGCGGAGGAGAGCACCGAGGCGTAGCTGCCGAGGTCCACGTCGGTCGGCAGCAGGGCGCCCGGGTCCTGCAGCACCGCGTCCAGCGGCCGCAGCGACAGCAGCACCGAGTAGTAGAACGGGAACAGCGTGACCACGAGCAGCCCGACGATCACCAGAATCCGCAACACCCCGAACAGCTGGGTCTCGACCCGGTCCCGGTTGGCCATCAGGACTGCTCCTCACGGGGCGACAGCTTCCACAGGTACAGCCCGACGAGCACGGCCAGGATCGCGGCCAGCACCAGCGCCTGGGCCGCCGCGCCGCCGATGTCGCCGCGCGCGGTCAGCGAGTTGAACACCGACACGCTGATCACCTCGGTGCCGGCACCGCCGCCGGTGAGCAGGTAGATGTCGTCGAAGCTGTTGAACGTCCAGATGAAGCGCAGCACGGCGAGCACTGCGATGGTGGGCAGCAACTGCGGCAGCAGCACGTGCCGGAAGCGCTGCGACACGGTGGCCCCGTCCACCAGGGCGGCCTCCTCCAGGGTGCCCGGCACGGCCTGCAGCCGCGCGGTGAGGAAGAGGAAGGCGAACGGGAACGAGCGCCAGGCCTCGAACACGATCACCGTGAGCAGCGCGGTCGGGATGCCGAGCTCCAGGCCGAACAGCGAGACCGGCCGTCCCTCGGACACGAACGCGATCGGGGCGTCCCAGCCGAGCAACCGGGTACCCCAGTAGTTCGCCACGCCGAACTGCGGGTTCAGCATGGTCTTCCAGGCGAACGTGGCGGCCACGATCGGGGCCAC
>DATMDS010000082.1:0-8706 GCA_035557575.1 Pseudonocardia sp.
GGCTGCGGCTGATCAGGTGAGCAGACCCAGCACCGACAGGGCCAGCCGGGCCGCGTCTCCGCCCGCCTCCTCGGCGATCCCCAGCGCGGTCGGCACGTCGAGGTCGTCGAGCAACGCGGCGCGCACCGCCTCTGCGGACACCGAGTGGCTCTCACCGGTGCCCCGGGCGGCGGCCGCGTAGAGCCGTTGCAGCCGCGCGGCGGCCGCGTCCAGGTCGGCCGGGTGGTAGTCCCAGTCCCGAGCCCAGGCCCGGTCCAGCAGCAGCAACCGCACCGCGGCCGGCGAGTGCTTGGCCACCAGGTCGGACACCAGCACCAGGTTGCCGCTCGACTTGGCCATCCGGGCGCCCCCCACCCGGACCACGCCCACGTGCATCCAGGCCCGGGCGAACGGGCGCACCCCGGTGACCGCCTCCGCCATCGCCGCCTCGTAGGCGTGGTGCGGGAACCGCAGGTCCGCTCCCCCGGCGTGCAGGTCGACGGCCGACCCCAGCGCGGTCAGCGCCATCGCGGCGCACTCGGCGTGCCAGCCGGGGCGACCCTCACCCCAGGGGCTGGGCCAGGCCGGCTCGCCGCCGCGGGCCTCCCGCCAGACCGGCACATCGGCCGGGTCGTCGGCCCCGGCCGGGTAGCCGGGACCGAACTCCGCGGCCAGCGCGGCCGCCTGCTGCGCGTCCAGCCCGACCCGAGCGGCGACCTCGGAGCCCCGGAACCAGACCGTGCCACCGTGCCGGTAGGCCGCGCCGAGGGCCAGCAGCGCCGCGGCCAGCGTGACGACCTGCCCGATGTGGTTGTGCGCCCGCGGCTCCTGGGTCGGCCGGCGCACCCCGAGCTGCGCCATGTCCCGGTCGAACCGGAACTGCTGCACCGCGGCGAAGCTGTCCGGGCGGGCGCCGGTGCGGGCCGCGGCCACGTCCAGCACGTCGTCGACGTCGGTGACGTTGCGGCACACGTCGACGTCGACCCCGAGCTGGCGCAGCACCCGGACCGCGACGTCGGCCCAGACGAACGTCGCGGCGTGGCCGAGGTGGGTGGTGTCGTAGGGCGTGATGCCGCAGACGTACATCCGCGCCCGGCCGACCACCGGCAGCGGCCGCTGCGCGATGCGCAGCACGTCAGCGCCGGGTCCGCGAGCGCCGGGCCGCCCGGCGCAGCTGCAGGATCCGCAGCCCGGCCGGGATCGCCACCAGCAGCAGCCCGGCGATCGCGGCGAACAGCAGCGCCACCCCCGTCGGCAGGGTTCCGGCCGCCCCCAGGAAGTTGATCCGTACCGGCACGTTGTTCTGCACGATGAAGATCAGTAAGAAGATCAACACGATCGCGGAGAGCATGACGCCGATCCACAGCACGGCGGTCCGGGTGCGGGCCACTGCGGCCTCGGTCGACGGCTCCGCCGGGGTGCCCGTCCCCGAGGTCGGCGGCCCCGCGGCGGGCAGCCCGGACGTGTGAGTGGGCACCGTCGGGCTGTCCCCCGTCGGCGCCGGTACCGGGACCAGGGCCGGGTGGGTGACGGGGTCGGCGCTGGGATCGGCCGGGCCGACCCGGCCGTGGGTGGGCGTCGCCGGGTCGGCCTGGCGGGGCAGGGCCCGGGTGGGATCCTCCGTCATCGACAACCTCGTTCCGCTCGCACCCGTCGCCGCCCGCGATCCCGTCACCGGACGCCGAGCATGTCGGCTCCAGTATCCCGCACGCCGTTCCGGGTCGCGGCTCCGGCGGCCCGGGCGCGGATGGCTGATCGGCGCCGAAGCGCTGCTCCAGCTCGCGCACCTCGCCCGCCCGATTCTCTAACGAACGGCACTTTCGCGCGAACCTATCGTGCGAAAGTGCCGTTGGTTCAAGCTGGCGGAGCGGGGGCCGGAGCCGCGCTCCCCGCGACCGCGGGCAGGGCGCCGCGGGCGTGCGCGACGAGGGCCCGCCCGGCCGGGCTGGTGGGGCCGTCGGTGCGCCAGGCCAGCGCCAGGCTGCTGCGCGTCGACGGCCGCAGCGCCACCACGTGCAGGCCGGGCAGCGCGGTGGCCACCGACGCCGGCAGCAGCGCCGCCCCGAGCCCGCCGGCGGCCAGCTCGGCCACCACCCCGAGGTCCGCGGACTCGAACCCGATCCGCGGCGCGAACCCGGCCGCGGCGCAGGCCGCCTCCAGCGCGGTGCGCACCCCGGTGCCCAGCGGCAGGCTGACCAGCGTCCGCTCGCGCAGCTGTGCCACCGCGACCGCGGCGACCCGGTGCCACGGGTCGTCCGCCCCGACGCCCAGCACCAGCTCCTCGTCCACCACGACCTGGACGCCGATCCCGGGACCGGGCGGTGCGGCCAGCCCGACCAGGGCCAGGTCCAGCCGGCCGCCGGCCAGGTCGGCCAGCAGCAGGTCCGAGTTGCCCTCGGTCAGCGCCATCTCCACGCCCGGATGGGCCTTGTGGAACGCGGCCAGCACGTCGGGCAGCCCCACCGCGCCGCACCCGACCACGGTGCCGACGGCGACCCGCCCGCGGACCAGACCGGCGAGCTCGTCGACCGCGGACCGGGCGCCGTCCACCGCGGCCAGGGCGGCCCGCGCGTACGGCAACAGCGCCTCGCCGGCTGCGGTGGGCCGCACCGCGCGGCCGGTGCGGTCCAGCAGCTCCTGGCCGAGCTCCCGCTCCAGCCGCCGGACCTGCGCGCTCACCCCCGGCTGGGCCACGTGCACCCGGATCGCGGCCCGGGTGAAGCTGGCCTCCTCGACCACCGCGACCAGGTACTGCAGCTGCCGCAACTCCATAACCGTTGATTCTAGATGCAAGACAAACCAGCTCTTGGACTTCTGATCGAATGGGCGGCACGGTGGAGCCATGACCATCGACGAGAACAGCACCCGGCAGGTGGCACAGACCTACTTCGAGGCGTGGCGGGCCAAGGACATGGACCGCTTCCGCTCGATCCTGGCGGCCGACGTCGACTTCGCCGGCCCGCTGGCCCGGCTCACCGGCCTGGCGGACGTCAGCACCGGCAGCGCGGGCCTGTGGAAGATCACGTCCGATCTCGACGTGCAGCGGATGCACGTCGACGGGGCCGACGTGATCACCTGGTTCGACCTGCACACCACGGTCGCCGACCCGATGCCGGTGGCCAACTGGACCCACGTCGAGGACGGGAAGATCACCCGGATCCGGGTCACGTTCGACCCCCGCGGACTGATGTCCTGAGGCCCGGCGCGGCCCGCGCGCACCCCGCGCGGCCGCTGAGCATTCGTCAGTAGCCGACGACCGCCCAGAAGTCGGTCAGCATCGCCGCGCCGCGCGCGGGGTCCTGCACCATCCACCAGTGCCCGAGCCCGTCCAGCGTGACGAGCTGGGCGCCGGCCCGGCCGGCCGCGCGCCGGCGCTGCTCGTCGGTGCCCACGAAGTGGTCCTCGGTGGCCAGCACGGCCAGGCCGGGACGGGCCGCCGCCGCGGGCAGCTTCTCGCCGAGCCGGGCCATCACCGGCTGCGCGGCGTCGCGGTAGAGCCCCAGGATGCACCGCGCCATCGTGGCGTCGTAGCCGGCGGCCATCCGTTCGCCGACCCCCCGGTCCAGCCCGCGCGACGCCATGTCGTCCAATCGCGAGCCAGGGTCCTCGACGAACGCGGCCACCGCGGCCTCCCCCACCCCGGGCGTCTGCCAGATCTGCGCCAGCGGGTGCCACACGTAGTCCGGCTCCAAGCAGCCGAGGATGTCCGAGCACCAGCTGCGCAGCAGGTCCGGCCGGGTCATGGCCACCCCGAGGACGTGCCCGCCGCCCCAGTCGTGCCCGACCAGGTGCACCGGGGCGCCGATCTCCTCCAGCTGCCGGACCAGCCAGTCCCGGTACTCCGCGACGGTGGCGCCCCAGCCCTCGGGCACCGGGGCGCCCCAGCCGGGCGGGGACAGCCGGAGCACGTCGTCCCGCCCCAGCTCGGCGACCAGCGGGTCCCACACCGCGTCGGTCTCCGGGTTGCCGTGCACCAGAACGACGGTCACGACCGAAACCCTAGGTGAAGTGCGAGACTTCCGCCGTGAGCATCGATCTGGATCCGGTCCGCCGGATGGTCGCCCGCGAGCACGGCCTGGCCGCCGTGAGCGTCGTGCGCGCGGACGGCACCCCGCACAGCTCGCTGATCAACGCCGGAGTGCTGGAGCACCCGCTCACCGGGGAGCAGGTGGTCGGATACGTGACCTACGGCCCGGTCAAGCTGCGCAACCTGCGGGAGCGCCCGGCTACGTCGCTCCTGTGGCGGGCCGGCTGGCAGTGGGTCGGCGTGGACGGCAGCAGCGAGCTGATCGGACCGGACGACCCGGCCGACGGGATCGACGCCGAGGGCCTGCGGCTGCTGCTGCGCGCGGTGTTCAGCGGGGCCGGTGGCACCCACGACGACTGGGACGCCTACGACCGAGCCATGATCGACGAGCGCCGGGTCGCGGTGCTCGTCACGCCCCGCCGCGTCTACGGCAACGGCTGACCACGAGCGGCCCATCGTCGAGCTCGACAGGAGTCCAGCTTCGATCTTCAGAATGTGGACTGGTGTCGAGCTCGGCGGTCAGGGACGGGTTGCTCAGCCGCGGGTGAGCAGCGAGCGGGCGAAGAACGCGAGGTTGGCCGGGCGCTCGGCGAGCCGGCGCATGAAGTAGCCGAACCACTCGGTGCCGTAGGGCAGGTAGACGCGCATCGCCAGCCCCTCCGCGGCCAGCGCGGACTGGGCGCGCGGGCGCACGCCGTAGAGCATCTGCAGCTCGTAGTCGGCCGGGCCGCGGCCGTGCCGGCCGGCCAGGTACCGGGCGATCTCGATCAGTTCCGGGTCGTGGGTGGCCACCATCGGCAGTCCCTGCCCGGCCATCAACACCTTGAGGCAGCGCACGAAGGACAGGCCGACCTCGGTGCCGTCCTGGTAGGCCACCGAGGGCGGCTCGGCGTAGGCGCCCTTGCACAGCCGCACCCGCGAGCCGGGGCCGGCGAGCTCGCGACAGTCGGCTTCGGTCCGGCGCAGCCCGGCCTGCACCACCGCGCCGACCCAGGGGTAGTCGACCCGCAGTTCGCGCACGGTGGCCAGGGTGCGGTCGGTGGTGGTGTGGTCCTCCATGTCCACGGTGACCGTGGTGCCGACCGCGGCGGCCGCCTCGCAGACCTGGCGCGCGGAGTCCAACGCGATCTTGTCCGCGTCCCGGGGCAGGCTCTGGCCCAGCGCGGACAGCTTGACCGAGACCTCCACCCGGTCCGCCAGGCCCTCGGCGCCCAGCCGCCCCAGCAGCGTCAGGTACGCCGCCACGGTCGCCTCGGCCTGGGCCCGCTCGGTGGTGTCCTCACCGAGGTGGTCCACGGTGACCAGCCGGTCGACGGTCAGCCGGCGCGCGGCGGCGATGGCGTCGTCGACGGTCACGCCGGCCACGAACCGGTTCACCAGCGGATCCAACGGCCCGGACTCGACGGCCGCGCGGAACAGCGGCGACCGCGCCGCGGCGAGCATGGTGGCCCTGAACATGACGACCTCCGGCAGGTTCTCGACGGGGAACGTGGGATGACGATAGGGCGGGACGCCCGTACCGTTGTTCGTCCGACCGGACAAGGATCCACCGCTACGCTCGGCCAGGTGGACATCATGCTCCGCCAGTTGCTGAGCACGCTGGGCGAGCCGCTGGTCGATGTCGCGCTGGCCCCGGCCGGGCTCGACGTCCCGGTCACCGGGCTGGCCATCGTCGATCCGGACGACGATCCGAACGCGCACTCCGGACAGCTGGTGCTGGTCATCGGGGCCCGCGGTCGGGACGCGGCCCGGACCGTGCGATCCGTGGGGCGCGGCGGGGCGGTCGCGGTCGCGGTGAAGACCGAGGGCGCCGTCGACGACCTGCGGGCCGCCGCGCACCAGGTCGGCGTCGCGCTGCTCACCGTCCGGCCCGAGGTGCGGTGGGAGCGGCTGGAGTCGCTGGCCCGCAGCGTGCTCGACGGCGGCGGCGACATCGGCGACGACGGTCCGGGCGACCTGTTCTCGCTGGCCCAGACGATCGCCCTGCTCACCCGCGGGATCGTGGTCGTCGAGGACACCGCGAGCCGGGTGCTCGCCTACTCCCGCTCCGACAGCGACGCCGCCCAGGTGGACGAGCTGCGCCGGCTGTCGATCCTGGGCTGGCAGGGCCCGGCCGACTACCTGCGGCTGCTGCGCGAGTGGGGCGTGTTCGACCGGCTGCGTACCGGTGAGGACGTGGTGCGCATCGACGAGCGGGCGGAGCTGGGCATCCGGGCCCGGCTGGCCGTGGGCATCCACGCCGGGCCGCGGTTCCTGGGCACGATCTGGGTGCAGGAAGGCGCCGACCCGTTCTCCGAGCGAGCCGAAGACGTGCTGCTCGGTGCGGCCCGGGTGGCCGCCGGACACCTGATCCGGCGCCGCAGCCAGCAGGCCCCGGGCGCCCGCTGGACCCGGGAGCTGGTGGCCGGGCTGCTCGACGGGCGCACCGATCCGACCCTGGTGGCCAGCACGTTCGGGCTGGACGAGCGGGCGCCGACCCTGGTGGTGGCGTTCCGGGTGCAGGCCACCGACCGGGCCGCCCACGAGCTCTCGGTGGCCGAACTGACCGAGGTGGTCGGCGTGCACGCGGCCACCTACCGCCGGTCCGCGCTGGCCGCCCCGCAGGGTGCTCGGGTGTATGCGGTGCTGCCGAACGTGCCGCGGGCCAGCACCGGGAAGGGCGGTGCCGAGCCGTCCCTGGTCGCGATGTGCACCGAGGTGGCCGCGATGACGCTGCGCCGCACCGGGGTCCGGGTGCAGGCCGGGGTCGGGGCCGCGGCGGCCGGACTGGGCGGGGTGCCGGCCTCGCGGGCCGAGGCCGACCGGGTGCTGGACGCGATGGGTGACGTCGACGACGTCGCCGTGTTCGGCGACCTGCGCGCCGAGGTGCTGCTCAACCAGACCCTCGGGCTGCTGCGCGACAGCCCGGAGCTGCGGGATCCGGCGGTGGCCCTGCTGGTCGGCTACGACCGCGAGCACGACACGGATCTGGTCGGCTCGGTGCTGGCCTGGCTCGATGCGATGGGCGATGTGCGCGCCGCCGCCCAGCGGCTCACCGTGCACCCCAACACGCTGCGCTACCGGCTGCGCCGGGCCACCGCGGTGGGCGGCCTGGTGCTCGACGATCCGCGAGCCCGCCTGATGCACCACCTGCAGCTGCTGGTCGCCGTCCGCTCCGGCACCCCGACGGACGGACCGCCGGCGGACGGCCGGCCGATCACAGCCAGAACGTGATGCTGGTGGCCGCGGCGAGCACGGCCAGCGTCCGGTTCACCCGGTGCCAGTGCCGGGGCTGCAGGCGCGCCCGCAGCGCCGCTCCGAACACCGTCCACACGCACATCGACACGCTGATCACGCCCAGGAACACGGCCACCGCCAGCAGGTCGCCCAGCAGCCCTAACGGATGGGGCGGCCCCAGCGGGTTGCGCGGCCCGAGGAACCCGGCCACGAACGCCAGCGTGGCCAGCCAGGACTTGGGGTTGACGAACTGCAGGACCGCGAAGCGCCACAGGCTCGGCGCGAGATCGCCGGCGGCGGCGCTCGCGGCGCCCACCGGGGCCCTCCACAGCCGGACGGCCAGCCACAGCATGTACCCGGAGGCGAGCACGGTCAGCGCGATCCGGGCCGACTCGTGCCGGAACAGCAGCGCGCCCGCGCCCGCGATGCAGAGCGCGATCTCGCCGACGAAGCCGGCCAGCACACCGAGCATGGCCGGCACCGTCCGCACGAACCCGACACCGGCACCGGACGCGGTGAGCAACACGTTGTTCGGGCCCGGCGTGATCGACATGACGAAGGCGACGGTGACGAGCGAGAGCACCCAGCCGGCCACCAGCACGATGATGCCCTGCTGACCCGGGCAGCTTCCGTTCCGACGAGTTGTCCATCCGGACAACTGCACCGAGCGATACTTGTCGACGTGACCGAATCGCACGCGGCCGTCACTTCCTAGGCTGGACGCACCCCACCGACGAGAAGCCTCCCGACCCGGAAGGGTGTGCCATGGACGCGATCACCACCACGCCGATGCCGCGCAACGAGCCGGTGCGCAACTACGCGCCGGGCTCGCCCGAGCGCGCGAGTCTGCAGGCCGCGCTGACCGAGCTGGGCTCGCAGCAGCACGAGCTGACCGTGACCATCGACGGCAACCAGCACGTCCCCGGCGGCCCGCGGTTCGAGGTGGTCGCCCCGCACGACCACGGCCACGTGCTCGGCACCGGCGCCCACGCCACCCGCGAGGACGCCAAGGGCGCGGTCGAGGCCGCGCTGCGGGCCGCCCCGGCCTGGCGCGGGCTGCCCTACGACGAGCGCGCGGCCGTGCTGCTGCGCGCGGCCGACCTGCTCGCCGGCCCGTGGCGGGACCGGCTCAACGCCGCGACCATGCTCGGCCAGTCCAAGAGCTGCTACCAGGCCGAGATCGACTCCGCCTGCGAGCTGGCCGACTTCTGGCGGTTCAACGTGGCCTTCGGCCGGCAGTTGCAGGAGAACCAGCCGATCAGCAGCCCCGGCGTGTGGAACCGGGTGGACTACCGCCCGCTCGAGGGCTTCGTCTACGCGATCACGCCCTTCAACTTCACCGCGATCGCCGGCAACCTGCCGACCGCGCCCGCGCTGATGGGCAACACGGTCATCTGGAAGCCGTCCCCGACGCAGGGCCTGGCCGCGCACCTGACCATGCGGCTGCTCGAGGAGGCCGGGATGCCGCCCGGCGTGATCAACCT
>DATMDS010000083.1:0-14962 GCA_035557575.1 Pseudonocardia sp.
GCACCCGGATGTCGCCGTGGTGGCGGGTCACCACCACCCGGTAGCTGACGTCCAGGCCGAGCCCGGTGCCGTGCCCCACCGCCTTCGTGGTGAAGAACGGTTCGAAGATCCGCTGCCGGACCTCGGCCGGGATGCCCGGGCCGGTGTCGGTGATCTCGACGACGGCGCAGTCCTCCTCGCGGCGGGTGCGCACGGTCAGGGTGCCCGAGCAGTTCATCGCGTCGATGGCGTTGTCGATGATGTTCGTCCAGACCTGGTTCAGCTCGGCCGGGTAGGCGGGGATGGTCGACAGCGTGCGGTCGTAGTCCTTGACGATCGTGACGCCACCCTCCCCCTCCAGCTTCCGGCCGAACATGACCAGGGTGGCGTCCAGGCCCTCGTGGATGTCGATCCAGCGATACGGCGCGCGGTCCATCTGCGAGTACTGCTTGGCCGCCAGCACCAGGTCGGAGATGCGGGTGGTCGCGTCGGTGATCTCCCGCAGCAGGCTCTCGGTCTCCACCGTGTAGGCCAGCCAGCGGACCGCGCCCTCGAGCGTCTCGGAGTCCGACGCCGCGTACACCGCCTCCAGGTCGCCGACGTCCAGGCCGCCGGCCACGAAGATCGGCGCCAGCTCCCAGCCGCCGCGGATCCCGTGGTCGTCGAGCCAGTCGCCGAGCTCGTCCTCCCGGTCGGAGGCCTCCAGCGGGGACAGCGGCGGTGCGTGCCGGACCTTCTTGACGAACTCCTCCTGGGCCATCACCAGCTTCTTGAGCTGCACGCCGGCCAGCTTCCCGGAGGCGATCATGGCCAGCTTGTGCCGCATGCCCTCGACCCGGTCGCGCAGCGCCACCGTGGCCCGCCCGGCCGCCGCGGCCGGGTTGTTCAGCTCGTGGGTCAGGCCCGCCGAGAGCTTGCCCAGCGCGAGCAGCCGCTCCCGCTCGCCGATCAGGGCGTTGCCCTGCCGCATGCCGAGGATCATGCCCTCCAGCAGGTGCACGGCCATCGGGAACCAGCGGCCGAACTCGACGGCGAACTCCTTGGCCGGCAGCGCCAGCACCACGCAGTCGCTGACCGCGCGCACCGTGGCGCCGTAGGTCCGGGCGGTGTCGTCGTTGAGGTAGAACTGGACGGCACCGAAGTAGACGCCCCGCTGGCCGGTGCGGGTGGTCTCGACCCGGTCGCCGCCGACGGTGCGGCTCATCGCGATCTGGCCGGCCAGCAACACGTAGAAGCAGGTCGCGGGCTCGGCCTCGGCCACGACGTCGTCGCCCATCGGCACCTCGACGACGTCGCCGTTCGCCGAGATCCAGGCCAGTTGCTCGTCGTCGAGGTCGGCGAACAGGAACAGCTCGCGCAGCTCGGCTGCGGTGAGCCGGTCGCCGGCGGCCGGGATGCGGGTGCTGATGTCGGTCGTGTCTGTCATTGTTCCGCCAGGTATCGGTGTACCAAGGTCACTGCCATCGCTCCTTCGCCGACCGCGGAGGCGACCCGCTTGACCGAGTCGGCCCGCACATCGCCGGCCACGAACACGCCAGGAACGCTGGACTCCAGGTGGTAGGGGTCACGGTCCAGCGGCCAGCCCGCCGGGCGCCGGCCCTCGACCACCAGGTCGGGCCCGGTCCTGATGAACCCGCGCGCGTCGCGCTGCACCACGCCGTCGAGCCAGTCGGTGCGCGGGGCGGCGCCGATGAACACGAACATGGACGCGGCGTCGACCGTCTGCTTCTCACCGCTGGCGCGGTCGGACAGCACCAGCCGCTGCAGGTGTCCGTCGCCGCAGGCCTCCGCCACCTCGGTGGTGGTGCGCACGACCACGTTGTCGATCACGTCCAACTGCTTGATCAGGTAGCTGGACATGGACGACTCCAGGCTCGGCCCGCGCACCAGCAACGACACCGTGGCGGCGTGCCGGGAGAAGAACACCGCGGCCTGGCCGGCGGAGTTGGCGCCGCCCACGATGTAGACGTCCTGACCCTTGCAGGCCGGCGCCTCGGTGGCCGCCGAGCCGTAGAACACCCCGCGGCCGGTCAGCTCGGCCACCCCCGGGGCGTCCAGACTGCGGTAGGAGACGCCGGTCGCCAGCACCACCGCGTGCGCGGCGATCTCGCTGCCGTCGCCGAACGTCACCACCCGGGCCGAGCCGCGCGCCTCCAGGGCGACCACGTCCCGGGCGGCGAGCACCTCGGCCCCGAACTTGGCGGCCTGCCGGCGAGCGCGGTCGGTGAGCTGCGAGCCGGAGACCCCGTCCGGGAAGCCGAGGTAGTTCTCGATGCGCGAGCTCTGCCCGGCCTGTCCCCCGGTCGCCTGCCGCTCGACGAGCACGGTGCGCAGCCCTTCCGACGCCCCGTACACCGCGCTGCCCAGCCCGGCCGGCCCGCCACCGATGACGATCAGGTCGTAGAAGTCGGTGGCCGGATCCGTGGTCAGCCCGACCGCGCCGGCGATCTGGGCCTCGGTGGGCGAGCACAGCGCGCTGCCGTCGCCGGTGAGCAGGATGGGAACGTCGTCCGCGGCGGCGCCGCACGCCTCCAGCAGCCGGGATCCCTCCGGGTCGTCCACCGAGTAGTAGCGGTAGGGCACCGAATTGCGGGCCAGGAAGTCGCGGGCGGCGTAGCACTCGGCCGACCAGCGGTGCCCGAGCACCCGGATCTCCTCCGGCGGCCGGATGCCGACCGCCTTCCACGCCTCGATCAACGAGTCGATCACCGGGTAGAGCTTCTCCTCCGGCGGGTCCCAGGGCTTGAGCAGGTAGTGGTCGACGTCCACCACGTTGATGGCCTGGATCGCCGCGTCGGTGTCGGCGTAGGCGGTGAGCAGGGCGCGGCGGGCGTGCGGGACGACGTCCATGGCCTGCTCGAGGAACTCGATGCCGTTCATCTCCGGCATCCGGTAGTCGGCCAGGATGGCCGCCACCTGCTCGCCACGCAGCATCAGCTCGCGCAACGCCTCCAGGGCTTCCCGGCCGGACTCGGCGCGCACGATCCGGTAGTCCTGGCCATAGCGGCGACGCAGGTCGCGGGCGACCGAGCGGCTCACCCCGGGGTCGTCGTCGACGGTCATGAGGACGGGTTTGGGCATGCAGGCTCCTGTCGTGAACTCCCCTCGTCGAACCTACCCGCGGACCCGGTTGTTCCGGGATCTGTCGGGCGGCCTCGCGCATCCGGCGCGCGCTCAGCGGGTGTGCGCCACCGCGAAGATCCGGCGGAACGGGAACCAGGTGCTGCCGTCCGGGCGGTGCGGGTAGGCGGCCCGCAGCCGCGGCGCCAGCTCGGCCCGGAACCGGGCGTAGTGGGCGGGGCTGAGCGCGTCCCGGACCGGGCGCAGCGCGGTGCCGCTGATCCAGGCCAGCACCGGATCGGCACCGGTCAGCCGGTGCAGGTACGTGGTCTCCCAGACGTCGACCTCGGCCCCGGTGGCCGCGAGCAGCTCGGCGTAGCCGCCCGGCTCCGGTACCGCGTCGTCACCGCGCAGGTCGACGGTGCCGCGCCAGCGCGGCTGGTCCAGCAGCTCGCGGACCAGCGCGTGCGAGGGCGCGGCGAAGTTGCCCGGGACCTGCAGCCCGAACCAGGCGTCCGCCGGCAGCGCGGCGATCCAGGCGGGCAACAGCCGGGGATGGGCCGGCACCCACTGCAGCACCGCATTGGTGATCACCACGTCGGTGTCCGGTTCCGGGGTCCAGTCGACGACGTCGGCCAGGGTGGCGTCGATCCCCCGTTCGCGGGCGGCGGCGACCATCTCCGCCGACGAGTCGAGCGCGGTCAGCTCGGCACCCGGCCAGCGGGTGGCGAGCAGCCCGGTCAGGTGCCCGGGGCCGCAGCCGAGGTCGACGACCCGGCGCGGGTACCGCGCGCCGATGCGGGCCAGCAGGTCGTGGAACGGACGCCCACGGTGATCGTCGAAACTCAGGTAGAGCGCCGGGTCCCAGCTGGTCACGACGGGTGCCGGCCGATGGCCGCGGCGACCGTGGCGGCCACCCGCCGGACGGCGGCCTCGTCGGTGCCCTGGTCGGCCCGGACCTGCAGCAGCACGCCGTCCTGGCCGGGCACCTTGCGCTGCACGAACCAGGCGCCGCCGCCGGGCAGCGCGCGGTGGTGGCGGCTGCGGATCGACCCCTCCACCCTGGCGTGCACCTGCTCGGGCACCTGGCCCGGGTCGCGCAGCCGCAGCCGCCGCGGCGGCTGGTCGACGATCAGGGCGGCACCCTCGGCCTCGCCCACCTGGTGCGCCTCGACCACGGCGAGCGTGCCCTGACCCCAGGTCGCCTTGCTGATCAGGTGCCACCCGGTGCGGCGCGGGGATCCGTCGGCATCGGTCACCCACAGGCCCAGTGAGGTGGCCACCACCGGGGCGCCGTCCACGGTGGTCGCGGAGGCCAGCACCCGCTCGTCGGCGGCCAACCGGCCGGTGAAACCGGGCGGCAGCTCCGGACGGCCGAGCAGCCGGCGCACCAGGCTCATCGCACTCCCTCGCTGCGCTCGGTCGGCGCTTCGCGGACGCGCTGCGACACTGATTCGCTCGCAAGCTCGCTCATCGCACTCCCTCGCTGCGCTCGGTCGGCGCTTCGCGGACGCGCTGCGACACTGATTCGCTCGCAAGCTCGCTCATCGGGCCGCCTTGTTGCGCAGCGCGATGCGGTACTGCTCCAGCGGCACCAGATCGCCGAAGAGCTGGTGGTAGGCCTCCTCCTCCTCCACCGGGTTGGTCCGCTGCAGCCGCGCCTTCAGCTCCGCGACCTGGGCCTCCACCAGCGCCAGCCGGACCCCGGCGATGATGCTGGTGACGTACCGCGCCTCCTCGGTGTCCACCCGCTCGCCGCCGCGGCCGGCGCGCCGCGGCAGCTCCAGCGGCTCCACCGCGAGTTCGGTGACCAGCGGCCGGATCTCGGAGTTGCCCTGCGCCAGCACCGCCTCCAGCCAGGCCGGCCCCCCGAGCCCGCCGCAGACGCCGCCGGCCGCCTGCACGGCCCGGTGCACCGCGGCCAGCAGCGGGTGCGTGAACACCTGCTCGGGCAGCTCGTCGTAGGCCGGGCCGGCGATCGCCGGTACCTGCAGCGCGGCCTTGAGCGCCTCCCGCTGCAGGTGCAGCCGCGGGTCGTCCTTGGGGGGCGCGGCCGGGGCGGGCCGGCGGCCGTTGGGTCGCGGTTCGGCCGGGGCGCCCGCGGTCTCCCGGACCCGGCGCACCACCATCGCGATGTCGTCCCAGCTGGTCCAGCCGGCGAGCCGACGCGCGTACTCGTCGCGCAGGTCCTCGCGGCGGATCCGGGCCACCAGCGGCACCGTGCGCTGCAGCGCGGCCACCCGGCCCTCGGCGCTGTCCAGGTCGTGCTCGCGCAGGATCGACCGGATCGCGAACTCGAACAGCGGCTCGCGGCGGGCCACCAGGTCGCGCACCGCGGTGTCGCCGGCCGACTGGCGCAGGTCGCACGGGTCCTTGCCGTCCGGGGCGACGGCCACGAAGGTCTGGGCGGCGAAGCTCTGATCGCCCTCGAACGCCTTCAGCGCCGCCGCCTGCCCGGCCGCGTCACCGTCGAAGGTGTAGATCACCTCGCCGAGGTCGAACGAGTCGTCGCCGATCAGCCGGCGGATCACCGCGATGTGGTCGGCGCCGAACGCCGTGCCGAAGGACGCCACCGCGGTGGGCACCCCGGCCAGGTGCATGGCCATCACGTCGGTGTAGCCCTCGACCACCACCACCTGCCGGCGCTTGGCGATCTCGCGCTTGGCCAGGTCCAGCCCGAACAGCACCTTCGTCTTGTGGTAGACGGGGGTGTCGGACGTGTTGAGGTACTTGGCCTCGATGCCGTCGTCGTCGAACAGCCGGCGCGCGCCGAAGCCGACGACGTCGCCGCCGAGGTCGCGGATCGGCCACAGCAGCCGGCGGTGGAAGCGGTCGATCGGGCCGCGCCTGCCCTCCTTGGAGAGTCCGGCCTTGAACAGCTCGTCCAGGGAGAAGCCGGCGGCCAGCAGGTGCTTGGTGAGGGTGTCCCAGCCGGCCGGGGCGAAGCCGCAGCCGAAGGTGGTCGCGGCGGTCATGTCGAACCCGCGGGAGGTGAGGAACTGCACGGCCGGCGCGGCCTCCGGAGTGCGCAGCTGCGCGGTGTAGAACTCGGCGGCCGCGCGGTTGGCCTCCAGCAGCCGGCTGCGGGTGTTGCGCTCGCGGTGCACCGAGCTGCCGCCGCCCTCGTACGTCAGCCGGTAGCCGACCCGGGCGGCCAGCCGCTCCACCGCCTCGACGAAGCCGATGACCTCCATCTTCATGACGAACCCGACGGCGTCGCCGCCCTCGCCGCAGCCGAAGCAGTGGTAGGTGCCCAGCGCGGGCCGGACGTTCATCGACGGCGTCTTCTCGTCGTGGAACGGGCACAGGCCCTTGAGCGACCCGGCCCCGGCGCGGCGCAGCGCCACGTACTCGCCGATCACCTCGTCGATCCGGATGCGGTCGCGGATCTCGGCGATGTCGCTCTCCCGGATCCGCCCAGCCACGCCCCGAAGCGTAGTCCTCGGCCGCTGGTGGATGCCGCTGCCCGCGGCCGTCACCGGGGTCACCGGGACCCGAACCGGCAGGGTCACGCGCTGGGGTGCCCGTCGGTGATCCGGCGCGGAGCCCCCCGGTCCCACGGCTCGTCGGTCAGGAACGGAATCGCAGCCATCACCGCGATGATGATGACCCCGAGGGCGGCGGCCGACACGGTCAGCACACTGAGCAGCGTCATGCCCTCATGCTGAGCGTCCGATCTGGGATGCGCCTCGGTATTTCTCACCGATCCGCTGTCAGGGCCAACCCTGAGTCCGCGGCGGCCGTGCCGCCGGGCGGACGGGATCAGTGCGGGCCGCCGGCCCAGGATTCGGCCGTGCCGAGCCGCTCCCGGATCCGGGGCTCGCCGAGGTAGTGGGCGAGCATCGCCACGATGAGGGCCGGACCGCCCGCCAGGTCGGACGCCATGATGCCGAGCTGGTCCGCCGGCTTCCTGAGCTCGTAACTCCAGATCCACGGAACCGTGCGTTCGATCCGCGGTGCGGCGCCGGGCCGCAGCTGCAGTCGGATCGGCTCGGCGGTCACCACCGCCTGCAGGTCCGACCACGGCACCGCCCAGCGCACCGCGCCGTTGCGGTGCTCCACACCCGCCTCGGTCAGCCACAGCCCACCGGCCGCGACCCGGCCCATCGCCGCCACCACGACCGGCCAGAGCAGCAGCCCGGCGAGCCCGGCGAGCAGCAGCGCCCAGCCACCGTGGCCGGCGCGGAACAGGGCGACCGCGGCCGCCGCGCACCAGAGCGCCAGCGCACCGGTGACCAGCACGCTCAGCACCACGGTGAACGGGGAACGCCGGAAGAACGTCGCCGGCGTGCCCGAGGGGGCCGTGCCCAGCACCGGATCCGGGCGCTGTCGGTCGAACCGGTGCCGGAACCCCAGCTTGGCCGCTCCTGCGACGGCGATCAGCAGCAGCAGGGTCGCCCAGAACGCGGAGAAGGTGTCGTCGCCGTACACCAGCCCGGCCACGCCCAGCAGACCCATCAGGACGTAGCCGGCGCCGAACAGGAGGCTCCGCAACATCACCGCTCCCTTCCCCGTGGTCGAGCCGTGGTCGAGCCGTCTCAGTCGAAAAGTCCGCCGATCTTCTTGCCGACCGACACCACACCATCGCCGATCGCCTTACCCGTGTCGACCACGCTCTCGGCACCTCGATCCAGGGCCGCGCCCACGTCCGGGCCGTTCTCGAACAGCGAGTCGATGGCGCCGGAGGTGAAGATCCCGACCCCGGCGCCCACGATCGCCCCGGCCGCGGTCCCGACCCCGGGGATGGGTACGAAGGACCCGACGACGGCACCGGTCGCGGCGCCGGCCGCGATCGAGGCCAGGAAGCCGCCGCCGCCGGCGGCCACCGCCTGCACCGGGTCCTTGCCGGTGGCAATGTCGTAGCCGATGCCGGCAAGGGCCATCGCCCCGCCGACCTTGATCGGAAGCGACTTGCTGGTCCGCGCCAGGTCGTCACCGCTGCGCAGCAGGTCATCGCCCTGGCGGAGCCTGGCAAGGCCGTCGTCCAGCTCGCGGTAGAACCCGGCGCGGTCGAGCACCCGCTCCTGGCCGCGCAGCCGCGCCAGCTGCGCCTCTGCGCCGTCCCGGACGAACTGGCCGTGGCCGGTGCGGAAGTGCGAGTCGACCTCCAGCTTGGCCCCGTAGAACCCGCCCGCCACGTCACCCGCGGTGAACAGCCCGTTCGCCGGGCTCAGCCCGCGGTACGGGTCGGAGCCCGGCGGGGGGAAGCCGAGCGGCACCGGACCCGTCGGCGCGGCCAGGGGGCCGCCTGCGTACATCGCGCCCGGGACCGTGCCGGCCGCCGGCGGGTAGCCGCGGCGGGCCAGCTCGGACGCATCCCGGGTCAGCCCGCTGTCGTAGGTGTCGATGGCGCGCTGGATCTCGACGGCCGCGCCCCGCACGACGGTCGCCGCCTGCGCGATCAGCTGCTGGCGATCCGCCGGAGCGGTCGGGTTGGCGGCGACCTGCCGGTTCCACGCGGCCGCCAGCGCGTTCAGCTCGCCGGTCATCCGGTTGAGCACCCGGGTACTGGTGGCCTGGGCGTCGTCCAGCGCGGAGACCGAACGCTTCAGGAACGACGCGGTGTCCTCCATGTCCTGCCCACCTTGCCCGAGTAGCCGCCATGCCTGGCCGTCCTGCTCGGCGGCGTCGAGCACCGCGCCGCCGTCGTTGCGGAAACCGTCGGCGATCGTGCGGTGCGCCCGCCGCCCCCGCTCGTAGCCGTCGCGCGCGGACCTGGCGGCGTCCTCGAACGCCCGGGCCAGCTCGATCGTGCTGCTCTGCCGGCCGGCCATCAGCAGGCCGTGCAGCTCCCGCGGATCCACGCCGGCCGCGGCAACTGCCTCGTCGAGAATGCTCATCACCACCTACACGGCGCTCGGCGCTGCCGGGTTCACCCGCGGGCGATGCGTCGGTCGAGATAGAGCAGCTCGTACGGAACCTGGTCGTGGGCCGCCTGCAGCTCCTCGACGGTGAGCAGCACCCACGGGGACTCCGGTCCGTACATGTCGACGAGCCGGTCCAGGGCCGAGTACACGAACAGGGCCACCCGACCGTCGGCGGCGTGATGCATCTCCAGCCGGGTGGGCTCGCCGGGCTCGCTCACGGTGGGTGCGTAGACCACCGGGGGAAATCGGATGGGCGCTTCGGACATGGACGCCATACTCCCGGGAGCCGGCGGCGGCCGATCACCAGGGTGGGTGACCCGTCCGCCGTCGCGGTCACCGCGGGTGACCGGTGCCCGTCGCGCCGGCCGTGCCGGTGCGGACCGCGCAGGCCGCGTCGAAGCCCTGGTCGGTGATGCCGAGCGCGTGGTTGAAGCGGGCTCTCATGTTCTCCAGCGCGATCGCGTGGGTCAGCTCGATCAGCCCGGCCCGCCCCAGCCTCGCCTCCAGCCCGGCGACCTGGGCGTCGGTCACCGTCGTCGGCTGCGCGGTCGCCGCGTCCGCGTAGGCCAGCACCTCGCGCTCCAGCTCGGAGAAGTCCGGGCTGCTCGGATAGTCGTCGACGTGCTGCAACCGCGCCACGTCCAGCCCGTCCAGGCGCTGCATCATGGTGCCGAAGTCGACGCACCAGGAGCAGCCGACCACCGTCGCCACCCGGTACACGGCCAGCTCGCGCAGGGCGCGCGGCAGCACCGTGGACGCGCGGGCGTAGGCCGCCTCGGCCAGCAGGCCGGCCCGGGCCAACCGCGGGTGGTGCTGCATGACCGTGAACGGCTCCGGTACCGCGCCGAAGCGGCGCTGCGCCAGCCGGTAGATGAGCCGACCGAACACGCCGGCCTGCTCGGCCGGGACCCCGGGAATGCGGGCCATCGTCATTCCTCCTCAGTTCAGGGCGTCACCGGTTCCGGGACGTCACCGAGGATGACGGCGGGGCGGCGCACAACGTGACACGCCGCCGCCGCGCTCAGCCGGCCTTGTTGCCGTCCGGCCGGATGGCGAACCACACGCCGTCGGTCCCGTTGGCCTGGGTGCCCTGCAGCCCCCCGTGCTCACCGATGTGCCGGTACAGCGGCCAACCGGCCAGGGTCAGCTGCTCGCTGCCGTCCGGCCGGGCCATCACGTCGATCGCGGCCTCGTCGACACCCAGCAGCTCCGGCGGGCTGTTCAGGTCGGCGATCACGGGCTGCCAGGTCGCGGTGCAGTCGCCGGTGCAGTTGCTCACCGACGGTGCGTTCTGGTCGCGGTCGAAGCGGTAGAACAACTGGCCGCTGCCGTCGGTGACGACCACGCCGAGATCACCGCTCTGCACCGCCCACAGCTGCAGCTGACCGGGCGTGCCCGAGTGCCCGCCGTGCTCCATGCCCTCCATACTGTCGCCGGGGGCCATCGTCTCACCGGGGGCCATGTCGGCCATGTTGTGGCTGGTCGGGGCGCTGGAGCCGGCCTCGGCGGGCGGGGTTGACCCCGACCCGCAGGCGGCCAGCCCGATCACCGCGGCGACGGTCGCCGGCACCAGCACCGTCCGGGACCAGTTGATCATGAGGATCCTCCTGTGCAGACCGACCCGGGATCGCCGGCCGACGGATGCAGGGAGCAGGGAGCGCACCGGCAGCCCGGAGGTTCACTCTTTAGGGTCGCATCAGCTCCGGCGGGCGCCGATCCGGGGCCGGTTCCCGACCAGCCCGGCGTGCCGGGCCACCGCCTGCTGGTCGGTCAGTACGGCCACCTGGTCCAGCACGATGCGTCGCCGGGCCGCATCGTCCGGCGCGCGCGTCCAGTCCGGGCCGAACACCGGATCGAGGGTCCGCGGGGCGCCGTCGAGCAGCGCGGCCGCCAGCTCGACGAGCAGCTCCCGCTGCCGGGCCTGCATGTCCAGGCGGTCCGGGTCACTCATCACGTAGCGCAACGCCACCGCCTTGAGCAGCGCCACCTCGGCCGCCGCCCGCGGCGGTACCACCAGGTCGGCGGCGTAGCGGCGCAGCGGTCGGTCCCCGTGCACCGCTCTGGTCGCGTCGGCGGCGGCCCGCACGAACCGGCCGACCAGTTCGCTGGTCATCCGCTTCAACGCGCCGTAGCCGGGCGCGGTCGCGGACTCGGGGTCGAAGCCACGCACCGCGTGCACCGCCGGCAGCGCCATCAGGTCGTCGGCCACGGCCGAGAGTGCTGCCCGGTCCGGGGTCGGAGCCGGCCCGTCCGATGTCCCCGGCGGCCCGACCACGCGGGCGCCGAAGTACCGCGCGGCCAGCTCGACGAGCGCCGAGCGTTCCGTCGGTGAGCCGAGCGCGGCCAGGTCGATCCGGCCGGACAGCACGCCGTCCTCGACGTCGTGCACCGAGTAGGCCACGTCGTCGGACCAGTCCATGATCTGCGCCTCGATGCAGCGCCGCCCGTCCGGCGCCCCCTCGCGCACCCAGCCGAAGGCCTCCGCGTCATCGCGGTAGGCGCCGTACTTGCGCATACCGCCCGTGCGCAGCCACGGGTACTTGCAAGTGGCGTCCAGTGCGGCCCGGGTCAGGTTCAGCCCGGAGGCACCGATCTTGGGCTCCAGCCGGGTCAGGATCCGCAGCGTCTGCGCGTTGCCCTCGAAGCCGCCGCAGGCCGACCCGATCTCGTCCAGCGCGCGCTCGCCGTTGTGCCCGAAGGGCGGGTGTCCGATGTCGTGGGCCAGTCCCGCGAGATCGACCACGTCCGGGTCGCAGCCCAGCTCCTCGGCCATCTCGCGGCCGATCTGCGCGACCTCGAGCGAGTGCGTGAGCCGGGTCCGGGGCACCCCGCTGACCTCGGCTCCCTCCCCCGGCCCCACGACCTGGGTCTTACCGGCCAGCCGGCGCAACGCGGCCGAGTGCAGCACCCGGGCGCGATCCCGGGCGAACGGGCTGCGGCGTGGCCCCTGGGCCGCCTCCTTCGGCGGTTCTGGGCTCCGCCTGGCCCGGTCGTGATCGGTGTAACCGCTGCTCAACGGCTATCCGAGCCCGCTGGTCTCGGTGTCGACCGAGGCGTGTGTGAGCCGGTAGAACAGCAGCGCCGCGGTCTCCCGGACGATGTATCGCGCCTGCGTCTCGCGGGTCTGCACCACCGGCCCGCTGCGGGTCG
Source organism: Pseudonocardia sp. (assembly GCA_035557575.1). Taxonomy (GTDB): domain Bacteria; phylum Actinomycetota; class Actinomycetes; order Mycobacteriales; family Pseudonocardiaceae; genus Pseudonocardia. The sequence goes on from DATMDS010000083.1 coordinate 12,057, forward strand.
GCGACGTCCACGCGGTGAGACCGCTGTCGCGGGCCATGGTGCGGGCGCGCAGCGAGTGCCACGGGTCCGAGACGATCAGCGCGGTGTCCCAGCCGTCGCGCTCGGCCCGCTGCGCCACCGCCTGCAGGCTGCCCAGGGTGTCGCCGCCCTGCCCGACGGCGACCACGTCCCGGGCGGGCACGCCGCGGCTGATCAGGTACCGGCGGCCGGCCTCGGCCTCGGTCGTGCTGTCCCCGGAACGGCTGCCCCCGGTGGTGACGATCCGCGGCGCGACCCCGTCCTCGTAGAGCGCCTCGGCGTGCCGCAGCCGGGCCGCGAAGATCGAGCTGGGGGTGCCGTCGTACTGCGCGGCGCCCAGCACGACCACGGCGTCGGCCTGCGGCCGGTCGTCGACCCTGGCCACCTGCCAGACCCGGAAGGCGGTGCCGGCGACGATGATCGCGGCGACCAGCAGCGTCCCGATCACCACCCGGTACACCCACCCGGACCGGCGCGCCGGTTCCGGCTGCGGGCGCATCGGCAGCGTGGGGCTGTCCGCGCGCAGCCCGGGACTCATCCGCCGATCCGACTGCCGGAAGCCGCCAGCGCGGTGGCGGAGCGCCCGGAGCGGCTGGCCACGACCTGGGCGACGATGGAGACGGCCGTCTCGGCCGGGGTGCGGGCGCCGAGGTCCAGCCCGACCGGGCCGTGCAGCCGGGCCAGCTCGTCCTCGGTGATGCCGGCGGCGAGCAGCCGCTCGCGGCGGGCGGACTGGGTGCGTCGGGAGCCGAGCGCGCCGATGAAGCCGCGACCGCGGCGCAGGCCCTCGACGAGCGCCGCGTCGAACGCCGGTGCGTGATCGAGCAGCACCAGCACGTCGGCATCGGTGAACGCGGCGACGGCGGCGGCGGTGGAGTCCGGGTCGCCGGCGTGCCGGACACCCCAGCCGAGCAGCTCGGCCTGCGCGGCCAGCGCCGCCCCGATCGCGCCGCTGCCCACCACGAGCACCGAGGGCACCGGCACCCACAGGTCCACCAGCAGCTCACGACCGTCCAGCTCGATGCGTTCGGTTACGGTCGCGCCCCGCTGCAACAGCCGGCGGGCCGCGTCCGCGGCGGCCGCGTCCAGCTCCGGATCCCCCAGCCCGCCGACGGCGTCGGCCAGCTCCGGACCGGTCAGCACCGCCGCCGCGGCGCCGTCCACGGCGGAGATCAAGGCGGCGGGTTCGGCGCGTTCCAGCGCGGCGCCGAGCGCCGCGGCCGCCGCCACCGGCAACGGGTGCCCCAGCAGGGTGGCGCCCCCGCTGCAGGCCAGCCCGGCGGCCAGTGCGGCGCCCTCGGTGACGTGGGCGTCGGCGGTGCGCGGGGCGGCAGCGGCCGCCCTGACCAGGGGGAGCGCCGCGGCGTCCAGGGCGCCGCGGTAGAGGACGCCGGCCACCGCACCGGTGGCCGTGCCGGCCAGCAGCTGCCCGCTCTCGACGGTGCCGAACCCGTGCCGTTCCAGCACCCGGACGACACCGACCCGGTCGCGGCCCTCGGCCAATCGGCGCAGCGCGGCGCCCAGATCGCGCAGCGACGAACTCGGGGCGGCCTCTGCGGTCATGGTCGTCAGGGTAGCGGGGCCGATGCGCGGGAACCGGGACCCGGGGACGAGACAAACCGCCGCTCGGGCCGGCAGAGTGATCGGCAGTCGTCCCCCATGAGAGGAGCTGCCGTGCCCGTCCTCGACGCGTTCTCGCTCGCAGGAAAGGTCTCCGTCGTCACCGGCGCCACCCGCGGTATCGGCCGGGCGCTGGCCACCGCGCTGGCCGAGGCGGGCAGCGACGTGGTGCTCCTGGTACGCAACCCGGATGCCGCGACCGACGCGCTGAAGGAGCTGGAGGCGATCGGGGTGCGCGCCATCGCGGTGGCCGCCGACGTCACCGTCCCCGAACAGGTCCAGGAGGCGGTGCCGACGATCGTCGACGCCCTGGGCCGGGTGGACGTGCTGGTGAACAACGCCGGGTCCTGCGTGCACCGGCCGGCGCTGGAGGTCACGGCGCAGGACTGGCGCTCGGTGCTCGAGGTGAACCTCGACGGGGTGTGGAACTGCTCGCAGGCCTTCGGCCGGCAGCTGGTGTCCCAGGGCTCCGGGGTGATCGTCAACATCGGGTCGATCTCGGCGAACATCGTCAACCGGCCGCAGTTCCAGCCCGGGTACAACGCGTCGAAGGCGGCGGTGCACCAGCTGACCAAGTCACTGGCCGCCGAGTGGGCACCGTTCGGGGTCCGGGTCAACGCGTTGGCGCCGGGCTACATCAAGACCGAGATGGCACCGGTGGACGAGCCGCAGTTCCGCCGGCACTGGATCGAGGACGCGCCGATGCAGCGCTACGCGATGCCGTCGGAGCTCGGGCCGAGCATCGTCTACCTGGCCTCGGACGCGTCGGCCTTCATGACCGGCAGCGTGCTGGTCATCGACGGCGGGTACACGTTGTATTGAGCTTGTGAGTGCTGCGCCGTGTAAGAACACGGCGCAGCACTCACGACCCGAGTAATTGGCCGGCCAGGTAGCCCTCGACCTGGTCCAGGGCCACCCGCTGCTGAGCCATCGAGTCCCGCTCGCGGATGGTCACGGCCTGGTCGGTGAGGGTGTCGAAGTCGACGGTCAGGCAGAACGGGGTGCCGATCTCGTCCTGCCGGCGGTACCGGCGCCCGATCGCGCCGGCGTCGTCGAACTCGATGTTCCAGCTGCGCCGCAGCCGGGCGGCCAGGTCGCGGGCCTTCGGGGAGAGCTCGGCGTTGCGGGACAGCGGCAGCACCGCGGCCTTCACCGGCGCCAGCCGACGGTCCAGCCGCAACACGACCCGCTTGTCCACGCCGCCCTTGGCGTTGGGTGCCTCGTCCTCGGCGTAGGCCTCGATCAGGAACGCCATCATCGAGCGGCCC
>DATMDS010000084.1:0-4356 GCA_035557575.1 Pseudonocardia sp.
GCCATCAGCGCCCAGCAGCAACCCACGCACCAGGCCGCGTAGGCACCGGCCACGGTGGCCACCTCGACCCAGGCCGGGCGCTCCCCGCGCCAGTGCGCGACCGCGAAGCTGCGCGGGCTGCGGCAGGCGCGCAGGCAGGCGTCCTTGGCCGGGGTGAACTGGTAGCCACCGGCCACCACCAGCGCGGCGCCGAGCAGCACGTCCGGGTTCGGCGGCAGCAACCGGGCCGCCACCACGTCGCCGGTCACCAGCACGGCGCCGACCGCGGTCCACACCCCCAGGTAGGCCAGCGCGCCGACAGTCACCAACAACGTGGGGTGGCGGCGCCGGGCCAGCAGCCGGCGCAGCAGCTCCAGCATCGGCAGCGCGGGGGCCAGCATCATGGCCACCACCATCAGGGCCCATCCGGCCAGCAGCCCACCGGCCGCGGCCAGCGGCGAGCCGGCCTCGGCCGGCGACGACCCCGGGCCGGGGTGGTGGCCGGGGTGGCCGGCAGGACCCGGACCGCCGACGGCCGGCGCGGCACCCGCGGCCGGCGCGGCGGTATTCGGAGCCGGCGGGGCCCCGTGCCCGGTGACGGCCAGCGCCACCCACGCCGCCGCGGTGACCAGCAGCACCGAGCCCAGCAGCACCATCCGGTCGGCGCGGGCGCGGGTCGCGACCGGCGGCGCGGTCCGGAGGGTCACGTCAGGATCTCGCCGACGGGATGCCGGTAGCGGAACCGGCCAGCCATCCCGGACCGGCCGTTGACGTCGGTGTATCCGGCCGGCAGCACCGGCACGTGCACGCTGAGCTCCCCGCCCCGGTACGCCGTGACCGCGCCGTCGCCGGGCACGGCCAGCTCCCGGTGCAACGCGGTGGTGTGCAGGGTCAGCGGCCGGGTCTCGTCCCTGAACACCCGCTGCGCGGCGGTGACCGACACCAGGTGTTCCGGGCTTGCCGCCGGCCGCACTGTGACCTGCCAGTCGGTGGCCGTCTCGACCAGGTCGATCCGGGCCCGCTCACGCTGCAGCACCACGCCGGTCACCGCGGCGAGATCCCGCAGCGGACCCTCCAGCTCACCGGCGAACGCGCTGCACAACAGGTCTCGCTGCGCGTCGGTCGCGCCGTCGTCGACGAACAGCGCGGTCGAGGTGCGCCGGTCGCGGCGGCCCCCGGTGTGGGTGGACACGCTGACCACCCGGCGCCCGTCCACCGGCTGCCCGTTGATCGTGCCCTCCTCGATGTGCCAGGCGAACAGACCCGTGCAGTGGTCCTCGTCCGGGTCGTCGTCCAGCCAGCAGGGACAGATCAACGAACAGTCACAGGCCTCGACGAAGCGGCCCGCCAGCAGGTAGGTGTCCATGCCGGATCCCTTCAGTTGCGGACGTTCACGGCGAGGGTCTGCGACCCGCCGCGGGTGGAGGTCACGGTGACGAGCGCGCCCGGGGCCGGGACCAGCGCCGGCTCGCTGGCCAGCACGTCGCGCCGCACGTCCCAGTCGTTGGCGACGTCGACCGCGGCAGTGCCGATCTCGACGCCGGCCAGGCTGACCGTGATCCGGTTGGGCAACCGTCCGGTGGACGTGCCCTCGACCCGCCACTGCCGCTGGCTGGTGCGGTACTGAGCGCGGGTGGTGACGATGGTGTCCACCAGCGCGGTGATCGTCACGCTGTCGACGGCATCGGCTCCGCCGGGCCCGCTGGCCGTCAGCACCAGTGCCACCGGCCCACCGGCCGGCATGGTGAACGTGGGGTGCGCGGTGTCGGCCCCGGCGAGGTTGGTGATCGGGGGCCCGGACAGCTGGGCCCAGCCGAAGCCGGCGGTGCCGGTGCTCGCGCTGCCGTCGAGGGTGACGGTGTCCCCGACGGCGACCTCCTGGTCCGGGCCGGCGTCTGCGTTCGGCGACGTGAGCGGGGCCACGTGCACGGTGACGTCGTCGCTCTGCGGCCCGCCGGGACCGGTCACGGTGAGGGTGAACGTGAGGTCGGTTGCGCTGTTCGGCGCGGCGAATGTGGTGACCTCCGCGTTCGGGTCGCTCAGCACGACCGGCGGTGCTCCAGCGGTCTGCGCCCAACTGGGCGTGCCGGTGCTGGCGCTGCCGTCCAGGGTGACCAGCTGGCCCTGCTGCACGGTCTGATCGGTCCCGGCCCGGGCCACCACCGGCAGCGGGTCCAGCGCGGCGCCGGTCACGGTGACCGCGCGTCGGGCCGAGCCGCCCGCGGCCGAGGTGACCTCGACGGTGGCCGGCGGGGCGGCGGTCGGGAAGTCGGCCTGCCCGCCGGGCAGCGGCCCGACGTCGGTCACGGTCAGCGTCGGCACGGGGTTCTCGTCGGACGACTCGGCGGCGACGTGCAGGGTGCCGGCGTCGATGTCGAAATCGGCGGCGGTGATCGTCACCGCGTCCACCGCCGTCGCCGTCTTGCTGGTCGGTGGGACGTCGGTGGTGTTGCTGACGGTGATCGTGGCGCCCGGGGTGGCCGGTCCGGCGGTGGCCCGGGCCAGGTAGTTCCCGCCGTCGGCGGCCAGCCCGGTCGGAGCCACGTCCGGGCCACTGACCTGAAGGTCCTGGCCGGGCCGGGTGCCGGCGAAGACGTCGAGCAGGGTGCCGGCTGCGGTGCGCGTGTACACCGCCCGGCGGATGTCCGCCCCGAGTGCCGTGGCGATCTTGGCCTGCACGGTGAACAGCGGGGTCTGGATCCGGTCTATGTTTCCCGGGTCCTGCGGGTCGCGCGGGCCACCCCCGACATCGCCCACGCCGGCGCCCTCCAGCCGGAAGAAGTTCAGGGTCCGCCCGTCGATCTGCAGTGGGCTGCCGGTGATGGTGTGCGCGGTCTGCCCGTCGCCGAGGTAGCCGTCCGGCGGGTCGAGCTCGCCGGGCGCCTTCTCCGCGCCGGAGGTCCAGCGCAGGAACGGGGCCACCTGGCCGTCGCGCACCGGGGCGGCGAAGTCCAGCGGCACCGCCCCCAGGTCCTCGGTGACCGAGATGTCGCCGTCCTCATCCGCGGTCAGCGGGTCGGTCTGACCGTAGGGGTGGGTGAACACGTAGTTGTTGCCCGGGATGCCGCCGCGCAGCCGGACCCGAACCCGGGCGAACACCATCTGCTGGCCGTCGACCACCTCGCCGCTGCCGCCGAAGGTGGCCTCGAGCGCGAGCACCACCCGGGCCCGCCCCGGCGCGGGGGTGCCGCCGACCGCCAGCTCGGCCGACACCAGCGAGTAGAACGCCTCCGGCGGGAAGTTGCCGGGGAAGGCGACCGGGTCACCCGGCGAGGGCAGCTCGTCCAGGCCCGCCGGGGTGTTCGGGTCGGTCGGGTCGCCCAGCTCGAGCAGGACGGTCCCGTCGTCGTACCAGAGCGGAAAACCGTTCTCCGCGCTGGTCGGTCCGACCGCGGTCAGCCGCGTGTTGTTGATGATCGCCACCGGTGCCCCCTCCGCCGACTCTGAGGGATAGAGCGGTGGCGGTGCGTGACGGATACGGCGATCGGGCCGACCGCTCGAAGTTGCGCCCACCGGCGCATCCGGCTACGGCCATGCGGCGCCAACCAACACGGTATGCGGACCGGCAACGCCGGAACCCCAGCCTTGGTGAGGCAGCGGCTGCGCAGGACGACACGTCCATCCACCCACGCTTCCTCGCTGCTGCACAAGCTGGGCTTCCCCTTGGCGAGGCGGCGGTGTACGCGGCGGCGCTGGGCCGGACAGCGTGAACTGAGCGGCATCACCGCGGCGGGTAGCCCAGCCGCTCGTCAGCCGAAAGGGACCCGCCACACCAGGCGGGTGCCACCGGTCGGCTCGGGCCGCACCTCCAGTTCCCCACCACACTCGGCTGCCCGCTGCTCGAGGTTGCGCAGGCCGCTGCGGGCCTGGTCGGGGCGATACCGACCCAGTCGTCGAGCACGTCGACCACCAGCTCGGGCCCGGCCTCCACGGTGAGGGTGACGCCCGTCGGCTATCCGTGTCGCCCCCGCATTGCTGACCGCCTCCCGGACCATCGCGACCGCATGCGTCCCGACCTCGGGGGCACCAACGTGCCACCGCGCCGTTGATCCGACCGCAGGCCCGATCCCGGAGCCCGTCGCCCGTCTCGGTCGCGGTGTCCAGCACCTTCCGCCGAAGGGCCGTCCCCGGCGACTCACCGGTGTGCAGATCGCAGATGGACGTTGGATCTCCCGGATGGGGGCGTCGAGATCGTTGTCTCCACCAACCGCTGCTGGACCTCGGCCAGCAGCTCGTCGAGAGGTAACCCGGACAACAACACTCCGGAGACGGGGCGCGGCCGGTAACCGTCGGCGGACATCGACGCTCTTCCGGCGGAAGTCGGACATCTCCCCGAGCGCGGGCCGCCACACCCCGGGTTCGAAACAGGGCCGATGC
>DATMDS010000085.1:0-34232 GCA_035557575.1 Pseudonocardia sp.
TACCGCCACGGGGACAGCGGGCTTTCCCCCCTGAGGATTGGGACACCGCTTTGCCGCACGCCCTGGCCGAGATCACCCGCAAGATCAACCCGCGGCGTCGGCACCGGACCTGCCCGCGAGCGGTCAAACGCGGCCGCCACAACCACTACCGGATCAAGAAACCCGGAGAGACCGGCACCCGTCACCCCGGCCCAGCCAGCATCAGCATCCGCGCACTATCAAACCCAGCCGCATGATCAACTTACGCTACACGGCATTGTCGGCCGGCGTCCACTCGCGCTCGGCGGACGAATGAAACTAGATAAGGCGATGGCCGACAAGCAGCTGGAGAATGACCGTGAGGGGAACGTCACCGAACGATTCATTCAGGCCGTCGGCCAACTTGGCGACGACAAAATGCCAGTCCGGCTGGGAGGAATCCATGCGCTGGCACGGATTGCCGAAGCACCCGCCGTGGAAGACCGAGATAAGAAGGCCGTACTGGAAATACTTGCCGCACTCGTTCGAACGAATTCTCACGGACAGCTCCACCTGAGGCCGTGGTCACCGATATACCCCACCTGCCAGTCCGCGCACCGGATATTCAGGAGGCGTTAGCTGCAATCACAAGGATTGCTCCGATAAGGCCTTACGCAAAGGGGTGGTGGGTCGTCAACCTCATGGGTGCGGATCTTCGTCGCGCATGGTTGAGCGGTGCTAACTTGCGCCGCTTCGGGCTCCGTAACGCCAAGCTTGAACGGGCGAGTCTCGACGGCGCCGACCTGCGCGGTGCCGAGCTGCGCGGTACAAACGTCAACGAGGCGAACATTGTGGGAGCGATTGCAGACGTCACGACTTGGTGGCCCGAAAACTTCGATCCCGTCGCGGCAGGTGTTCGACTGATTCCGCTCGACCCCAGTGTTGACGTTTCGGAATGCGACACTCCGGGAGCACGCGAGGATGGCGGTGCTCGTTAAACCTCACACTCTTTCGACGTCTGCCGCAACCCGTTCACCGGCGGTCGTCGGCAGCTCGTCGCCCACCTCCACAGAACTGAGACTATGGAAGATCAGCTAGGCCCATCCGCTCTCTAAGTCGGATCGTCGCGACTCATCGGGTGTCGCGGCCGTCCTGACCCGGCTCACGCTCACGCTCGAAGCCGACGGCCAGCCGGACCGGCCGCGTCCATCTGCACTCCGCATGGCCGATTGTTCTCTTGCTGTTGGACGCGGAGACTGCTGAGCGCTCCGAGGGGATCTGAGGAGACGAACCGAGCTGGAGGGAAAATTCATGACGCAGACAGCAAGCCAGCGACCGCCGATGGCCGGCATCCATCACTTCTCGCCGACCGTCACGGATGTGGAGGCCAGTGCGGCGTGGTACCAGCGCGTGCTGGGGCTGGAGCGAATTCCGCCGCACTTCCCGCACTACGGCAACGAGGAGACCGGCTACGCGGTCGTACTCGCCGACATGGCTGCAGGGGTCATGATCGGACTTCACCACCACGTAGCGAACGACGGGGAGCCATGCGACGAGAGGCGTACCGGTCTCGATCACGTCGGCATCGCGGTCCCGGCTCGATCTGACCTGGACTCCTGGGCGGCATGGCTTGACCACCTCGGCGTTCCCCACGCTGGAGTAACCGACACAGCGGACCCGATGAAGTACTCCGTGCTCGTGTTCCGAGACCCGGATAACATCCAGCTGGAGCTGTTCTTCATGGAGACGTGAGGGTATGCAGGTGACTGCGACCTCTTCGTCCCGAAGCAACTGACTGAAGTCGGTAGGGAGGCTCAATGCGCTGGTAGCCGGGCGAGTGACGTTCGATTGCGTCCCTGCTGATTGCCAGTTGTGCGGCACGATTGTCACGCAGTTCGTCACTCAACGCCGGCCTGATGATCAGCTTGGGGACCAGCGTGTTGGTGGTGTCCGGCCCCACGAACAAGCGGTATCTGGTCGTTGCTCTGCAGACACTCGGCTGTCATGGTGGGACGTGTCGCTGCGGCAGCTCGGCAATCCGCCGGGCGTCTTTTCCAACGCCAGCCCCGGCGGTTCGCATAGCTTGATCACGCATTCGTTCTGATCGAAAGGTGCTTGCCATGACCAACATCGAGCACACTCGCGACCTCTTCCGCCGACTCGCGGAGGCAATGAATTCCCGGAAGCTGGAGCAGCTGGACGACATCCTGACCGACGACTTCACTCGGCATTGCGAGGCAACTCCGGACGTCATCGTCGGCAGCCGGGAGGACTTCAAGGAGTTCCTGAAGGCATACACGCTCGCCTTCCCGGACAACGTACAGACCTTCGAGCAGGTCATAGCCGAGGGCGACATGGCCGGGTTCTGGGCGACGTACGAGGGCACTCAGAACGGAGACTTTGGCCCCTTCCCGGCCAACGGCAGGAAGACCGAGTTCAGCTTCGCCGGGGTCGCACGCATGCGGGACGGCCGAATCGCGGAGTTCTGGGTGACCTGGGACAACATGACAATCCTCGCCCAGCTTGGCCATCTCCCTGGGGCGTAGCCAGCGGAACAATCGACCCCGTGCTTGTCGCCCAACGCCGCCGGCCGGCGATGGCATGAGCACTTCGGTGTGAACGCGGATTATCAACGCCAAGAGGTGTCGGACGGAGTCGTCCTCGCTGGTCATGTGCTGGCCAGTGTCGCTGCGTGACGCCGAGTGCCGGCGCTCGTGATGCCTCTCTGCTGCTACCAACGGGCTTACGCCCGTGCCCGGCGCCCTCATCGGTGCGCCCTGATGTGGCCGAGCTTCCGACCGGTCAGTATCCGCCGGCCAGCTTCTGTGCGGACCCGGCTCCACCTCCCACCGGCCGCGTGGGGGGCGGCTGCTCGGGAATCCGGAGGGCGAGGACGCAGAGGTCGTCGGTGGGGTGCGGGGCTAGCCGTTCCACCAGCGAGTCGCACAGCGAGTCGATGTCGGGCACCCGACCGTCGCGGCTGAGGTCGTCGGCCGCGTCGCGCAGGGCAGCCAGGCCGTCGTCGAGGGGGCGGTCGCGCCGCTCGACCAATCCGTCGGTGTAGAGCAGCAGCGTCGACCCCGGGGGGAGTTCAACGCGGTGCTCGGTCCGGACGGGGTCGAAGCTGATGCCGAGCAGCAGCTCGGCGGGGAGGTCAACGTAGCGCGCGCCCTCGGCGCCGATCAGCAGGGGCGGCGGGTGGCCGGCGCTGGCCACCGCGGCGTGCCACGCGCCGTCACGGGCCTCGAGACGAGCGACCAGGCAGGTGGCGATCGGCGCGACGGCGAAGTAGCGCAGAGTTGCGTCGAACCGGCCGAGGTGCAGGCCCAGCGGGTCGTCGCGGTCGACGGCGAGGGCGCGGAGCATACTGCGCGCCTGGGCCATCGCCGCGGCAGCGTTGGCGTCGTGCCCGGCAATATCCCCGACGACGAGCAGCACCGCGCCGGACGGCAGCGGAATCGCGTCGTACCAGTCCCCGCCCACCTCGGCGGCCTGCACAGCCGGGACGTAGCGGGCGGTGATCTGCAGTGGCGCCACGTCGGGCAGCTCTGTGAGCATGCTGCGCTGCAGGACGAGGGCCACCTCGGCCTGCCGCTGGTAGCGGTCCGCCTCCAGGCGGCTGGTGCGCAGCCGGCCAGTGACGTCGTCCGCGCGTTCGGACTCACGCGCGGCGGACAGGGCGACCGCGGCTTGGGTCGCGAGCAGCCGTGCGACGACGGCGCTGTTGTCGGTGAACGCGTCCGGCTGCATCGAGTAGAGGTTGAGCGAGCCGAAGGTGTCCTCGGCGAGGAACAGCCGGACCGCCAGCATGCTGCGCACGCCGGTCTCCTGCGTCGCGCGCGTGGCAAACTTCGGCCACCGGTCCTCCTTGCGGAGGTCACCGATCCGGAAGGCCGCAGATCACTGAGCTGAGCGACACGTGCGCCACCGCGGCTCGTTCACCTACACCCAGGCCACCACCACCGACGGCATGACACTGCCACTATGCCGGCTGCGCTACGTCGGGTCCGCCCACCATTGGCAAGTCGCGATCTACCGGGCCAGCCACAACGACTATGCCGAGTCGATCTTCCCCACCGGTCTACCGATCGGCACCTGAGACCCCGAATGAGACCCCGCGCCCCTTAGCCTTACGTCCTCCAGCAGCAAAGAGATCCTCTGTCGCTGGTAGAAGCTGCGGAAGCGGAGGGATTCGAACCCCCGAACCCTCTCGGGTCTCTCGCTTTCAAGGCGAGTGCATTCGGCCGCTCTGCCACGCTTCCACCGCGCACGGTACCCGGGCGCCGCGGCGGCAGCGACGCGTCCGGCACGCCGGCGGTCTCCGAAGGGTCACGAGCAGGACACATCCCGCCGGCGTCCGAGGTGCAGCTTGCGAGCCCGATCGCGGGCCCGGCAGAGTCCGGGGCGCTCGGTGCGGCCGGTCCCCCATTCGGTCGGCAGCGAGTCCGTATGGTGTGAGCACGCCGGGCAGCAGGAGGCACGAATGCGGTTCGACGAGAACGCCGATCTCGACACCTCGAACATCGACGATCTCCGCGGCGGAGGCGGCGGGGGCGGCGGCGGCCCGTTGGGTGGCCGGGTCGCGCTCGGTGGCGGTGGGCTCGGCATCGTCGGCCTGATCATCTTCTTCCTGATCAATATGCTCGGCGGGGGCGGCGGTCTCGGTGGGGGCGGCGGCGGCAGCGGGATGCCGTTCCCGAGCGGGCTGGACCAGGTCGGGCAGGGGCAGACGGCGGACACCTCGCAGGCCGCCTCGGCCTGCCGGTCGGGCGCCCAGGCCAACACGGAGCTGGACTGTGAGGTCGTCGCGGTCGTCAACTCGCTGGACGGCTACTGGACCGATGCCTTCGCTCGCTCCGGCCAGAGCTACCAGCCGCCGCGGACCAACTTCTTCTCCGGCGGGGTCAGCACCGGTTGCGGCAGCGCCAGCTCGGAGACCGGACCGTTCTACTGCCCGGGCGACAACGAGGTCTACATCGACCTGTCGTTCTTCCGTGAGCTGGAGACCCGCTTCGGCGCCCAGGGCGGGGCGTTCTCCCGCGCCTACGTGATCGCGCACGAGTACGGCCACCACATCCAGTCGCTGCTCGGCACCAGCAACCGGGTGCAGCCCGGTGAGACCGGGCCGACGTCGGGCTCGGTGCGGCTGGAACTGCAGGCCGACTGCTACGCCGGGGTCTGGGCCAACCACGCGACGCAGGTGCCGACCGCGTCCGGCCGGCCGCTGATCACCGACGTCACCGCGGAGGACGAGACGGCCGCGTTGGACACCGCCTCCCGGATCGGCGACGACTTCATCCAGACCCAGCTCGGTGGCGGTCGGGTGGACGAGAGCCAGTTCTCGCACGGCAGCTCGGCGCAGCGCGAGCGCTGGTGGCGCACCGGTTACGAGAGCGGCGACCCGGCCCGCTGCGACACGTTCGCCCGCGGCGTCGATCTCGGCTGAGCCGGTGGTCACCGAACGCTCCTGCCGCCGGCACCGCGGGCCGGTGGCTCGGTCGGACACTGAATCCCGGCCGAAGCTGGGCTAGCGTCGTGACCATGTACGCGATCACGGTGCGCGAGCCGGGCGGCCCCGAGGTGCTGGAGTGGACGCAGGTGCCGGACCCGACCCCCGGGCCCGCCGAGGTGGTGCTGGACGTCGTGGCCAGCGCGGTCAACCGGGCCGACCTGCTGCAGCGTCAGGGGCAGTATCCGCCGCCGCCCGGCGCGTCGGACATCATCGGTCTGGAGTGCTCGGGGCGGATCGCCGCACTCGGCGAGCAGGTCACCGGCTGGTCGGTCGGGGACGAGGTGTGCGCGCTGCTGGCCGGCGGCGGGTACGCCGAGAAGGTGGCGGTGCCGGCCGCCCAGCTGCTGCCCATACCGTCCGGTGTCGACACCGTCACGGCCGGCGGGCTGCCCGAGGTGGCCTGCACGGTGTGGTCGAACATCGTGCTGGCCGGCCGGCTGGCGGCAGGCGAGACGTTCCTGGTCCAGGGCGGCAGCAGCGGGATCGGCTCGCACGCCATCCAGGTGGCCAAGGCGCTCGGCGCCCGGGTCGCCGCCACCGCCGGCGCCCCCGACCGGCTGCAGCGCTGCCGCGAATTGGGCGCCGACATCGTGATCGACTACCACGACGACATCCCGGCCGAGCTCAAGAAGGCCACCGACGGGCACGGTGCCGACGTCATCCTGGACAACATGGGGGCCAAAGGGTTGGCCGCCAACGTCGCGGCGTTGGCCCCGGACGGCCGGCTGCTGGTCATCGGGATGCAGGGCGGCACGAAGGCCGAGCTGGACCTGAACGCGTTGCTGCGCAAGCGGGCCAGCATCACCGCGATGAGCCTGCGCGGGCGGCCGGTCGACGGTCCGCACGGCAAGGGCCGGGTCGTCGCCGGGGTGCGGGAGCAGGTCTGGCCCATGATCGCCGACGGGCGGGTGCGGCCGATCGTGCACGGGACCGTCCCGATGGACAAGGCGGCCGAGGCACACGCGCAGCTGGAGGCCGGCGGCGTGATCGGCAAGCTGCTCCTGGTCGTGCCGACCGGCTGAGTCCCGGGGGTCGTGAGTGCTGAGCCGTGCTAGAGCACGGCTCAGCACTCACAGAAGTTCGCCCAACGCGGAGACGAGTGCCCCGGTCTCGGCGCGGGTCGTGTAGTGGCCGAACCCGATCCGGACCGCACCCCCGGCCTCGGCGGCCCCCACGCTGGCCAACACCCCCTGCGTCGCCGGGTCGGCGATCGCACATATCCCGCGCTGGGCCAGGTGCTCGACGACCTCGGACGCCTTGACCTGCGGCAACGTCAGCGACAGCAGCGGCACCCTGCGTTCCGGCCAGCCGAGCACGGTGACGTCCAGGTCGCGCAGATCCTCGACCAACTCGTCGAGCAACGTCGAGTGGTAGGCCTCCAGGGCGGCCATCGAGCCGAGCAGCCGGCCGCGCCGGGTGCCGGTGATCGACTCGTCCAGACCGGCCAGGTGTTCGATCGAAGCGATCAACCCGGCCAGCAGCGGGTAGGAGTGCGGGCCCAGCTCGAGCCGCTGCGGCCCGCGGGCCGCCGGATCCAGCGAGCACGAGGTGAGCCGGTCCAGCAGCGCCGGCACCCGGAACACCAGCGCGCCGAGCTGCGGACCGCCCCACATCGCCGCGTCGAGGGCGATCACATCGGCGCCCAGGTTCTCCAGGTCCAGCGGGGTGTAGGCCGCGGCGGCCCCGACGTCGGCCACCAGCAGGGCGCCGATCGTCCGGGTCCGCTCGGCCACCGCAGCCACGTCCACGCAGGTGCCGAGCTCGCCGGAGGCCGCGGTCAGCGCCACCACCCGACTCGTCGCGTCCAGCAGGTCGTCGAACTGCCACACCGGCAGCTCGCCGCTCTCCAGGTCGATCTCGACGCGCTGCACGGCCGCCCCGCGCCGCTGCGCGGTGCGTACCCACGGCGTCACGTTGGCCACGTCGTCGAGCCGGGTCACGACGATCTCGTCGCCCAACATCCAGGTCTGTCCGACGGACTCGGCCAGTCGCTCCAGCAGCACCGCACGGTTCGGTCCGAGCACCACCCCGCGCGGGTCGCCGCCGACCAGGTCGGCCACCGCGTTGCGGGCCTCGGCCTCGAGCTCGGTGATCGTCGTCGACGCCGGGAACGGGCCACCGGGCCGCGACTGCGGAGACCGCAGGGCCCGGGTGATCGCCGACACCACTTGGTCCGGCGTTTGCATGCCGGCGCTCGCGTCCAGATGGATCCAGCCGTCGCCGAGCGCGGGGATCAGCCCGCGCACCCGAGCGACGTCGTAGGCCATCCCGCTACGGTAGTCAGGCACACAATCCGACCAGTGATCGAGCCGGTCACGCAGGGTAACGATTAGACTGCGTGCCGGCCGGGGAGCCAGCAAGCATGGGACCGGATCAGGAAGCAAGCGACAACGGCGAGCAGCAGGTGATGGTCGTCGGACCCGATGGACGCCCGGTCGGGATGGCCCGGGTGCCGAGGTCGGCCGACGGGAATGGTGACGAGGAGCAAGGCGTCGGCAGCATGGTGGAGCAACCGGCCAAGGTCATGCGCATCGGCACGATGATCAAGCAGCTGCTCGAGGAGGTCCGCGCGGCCCCGCTGGACGAGGCTTCCCGCGCCCGGCTCAAGGAGATCCACGAGAATTCGATCAAGGAGCTGGAGGACGGGCTGGCTCCCGAGCTGCGCGAGGAGCTGCATCGGCTGAGCCTGCCGTTCACCGAGGACGGCACGCCGTCGGACGCCGAGCTGCGGATCGCACAGGCGCAGCTGGTGGGCTGGCTGGAAGGCCTGTTCCACGGCATCCAGACGGCGCTGTTCGCCCAGCAGATGGCCGCCCGGGCCCAGCTGGAGCAGATGCGCCGGGGCCTGCCGCCGGGCGTCGGGGCACAGCAACCGGGCCCGGAAGGCGGCATCGGCCGCGGCACCGGGCAGTACCTCTAGCCGTCACGCGCAACCGTCCGCGCCCACCGGCACCGGAAGCGTCGGGAAGCGCCGGTACGCTCGCCGGGTGGCTCAGACCGTGACCACCGGCGACGACCGGGCCGAGGGTGCTCCGCCCGTGCCGCCCGTGCTCGCCGGAGATCCCGGCCCGCGCAGCTGGCGACGCGCCTTCGGCGACCTCGGCCAGGGCTGGCGGCAGCGTCCGCTGTGGGGCTACCTGGGCTGGCAGGACATCAAGCAGCGCTACCGCCGTTCGGTGCTCGGGCCGCTCTGGATCAGCATCAGCATGGGCGTCATCGCCACCGCGATGGGCATCCTCTACGGCGCGCTGTTCGGCGAGGACATCGCCACCTTCCTGCCGTACGTCGCCACCGGGCTGCTGATCTGGAACTTCGTCTCGGGTTGCATCCTCGAGGGCAGCGAGGTCTTCATCGCCAACGAGGGTCTGATCAAGTTCCTGCCGGCCCCGCTGAGCCTGCACGTCTACCGGCTGGTCTGGCGGCAGACGCTGTTCTTCCTGCACAACCTGGTCATCTGGGGCGTGCTGATGATCATCTTCCCGCAGCCGCTGGGCTGGTCGCTGCTGCTGGCCATCCCCGCCTTCGCGGTGCTGGTGCTCAACGGCGCCTGGATCGCGGTGCTGTCCGGGATCGTCGCGACCCGGTTCCGGGACATCCCGCCGATCATCGCCAGCCTGACCCAGCTGCTGTTCTTCATGACTCCGATCGTGTGGCAGTACGACACGCTGCTGCGCAACCCCGCGGTGGCCGAGCGGGCCCGGATCGCCGAGATCAACCCGGTGCTGCACTTCGTGGAGATCGTGCGCCAGCCACTGCTCGGGCAGCCGATCGCCGGACGGCACTGGGTGGTCGTCGGGGTGATCACGGTGGTCGGCTGCATGGCCGCGCTGGTCTGCCTGCGCAACTACCGCTCACGCGTGGCGTACTGGATCTGAGTCATGGTCAGCATCGACATCGAGAACGCGGCGGTCGACTTCCCGATCTTCGACGCGAAGACCCGCTCGCTGAAGAAGGCCGTGCTCGGCCGGGCCGGTGGCAAGATCGGTACCGGTTCCCGGGTGCCGATCATCGAAGCGCTGCGGGACATCACCGTGTCGCTGCGCCAGGGCGACCGGGTGGCGCTGGTCGGGCACAACGGCGCCGGCAAGTCGACGCTGCTGCGGCTGATGTCGGGCATCTACGAGCCGACCCGCGGCCGGGCGCAGGTCATCGGCAAGGTCGCGCCGGTGTTCGACCTGGCCGTCGGGATGGACCCGGAGATCTCCGGGCTGGAGAACATCCTGATCCGCGGGCTGTTCCTGGGGATGACCCGCAAGCAGATGGAATCCAGGGTCGACGACATCGCCGCGTTCACCGAACTCGGCGACTACCTGTCGATGCCGCTGCGCACCTACTCCACCGGCATGCGGGTGCGGCTCGCGCTCGGCGTGGTGACCAGCATCGACCCGGAGATCCTGCTGCTCGACGAGGGCATCGGCGCGGTCGACGCGGAGTTCCTGGCCAAGGCCCGCAAGCGGCTCAACGAGCTGGTGGAGCGCTCCGGGATCCTGGTGTTCGCCTCGCACTCCGACGAGTTCCTGGCCGACCTCTGCGACACCGCGATCTGGTTGGACCAGGGCGCCATCCGCGAGCACGGGCCGCTGCGCGAGGTGTTGCACCACTACAAGGGCCGTGACGTGCTGGCCGAGCTCGAAGCCCGGTGAGCGACCGGCTTCCGCCCGAATCGGTGGTGGCGGTGGTCGTCACCCGACACCGGACCGGGCCGCTGCACGAGTCGCTGGCCGCGCTGGCCAAGCAGACGCACCCGATCGCGCACCTGGTCGTGGTCGACAACGGGCCGGACCAGTCGGCCCGCGAGGTCGTCGAGTCCTGTGGGCTACCGGCGACCTGGCTGCCGTCCTGGCACAACCTGGGCGGGGCCGGCGGGTTCGCGCTGGGCATGCTGCACGCCCTGGCCCTGGGCGCCGACTGGGTCTGGTTGGCCGACGACGACGGCCGCGCCGCCGACGAGGACGTACTGGCCACCCTGGTCGAGCTGGCGCGGCGGCGCGGGCTGGCCGCGGTGTCACCGACGGTGGTCGACGCCGACGACCCCGACCGGCTCGCGTTCACCGTGCGGCGCGGGCTCACCTGGCACCGCTCGCGCGCCGCCCTGGCCGCGGACACCGAGCACGGCGCCGACGGCGAGCTGCTGCCCGGCATCGCGGCTCTGTTCAACGGCGCCCTGTTCCGAGCCTCGGCCATCGAGGCGATCGGCGTGCCGGACCTGCGGCTGTTCGTGCGCGGCGACGAGGTGGAGATGCACCGGCGGCTCGTGCGCTCCGGGCTGCCGTTCGGCACCGCACTGCGCGCGGCCTACCTGCACCCGGCCGGGCTGAGCGAGGACAAGCCGATGCTGGGCGGGCGGCTGCACGCGCGCGACCCGGACGACGAGACCAAGCGCTTCTACACCTACCGAAACCGCGGCTACCTGGTGTCGCAGCCGGGGATGCGGCGCACCGGGCTGCTGGAGCTACCCCGGTTCGCCTGGTACTTCCTGGTCACCCGGCGCAGCCCGAAGCGGTTCGCGGAGTGGCTGCGCCTGGTGCGCGCCGGCCGCGCCGAACGCTTCCGCCGCCCCTGACCCCAACCGCACCTACACGCGACCACAAACCACAGTTCGGAGCCAAACGGCACGTGCGGGCGGCCGCAAACTGCAGTTCGGAGCCAAACGGCGGTTTGGGAGCGGGTTGGGCTGCTGGACGTCCTGGGGATCGAGCGCGCGCACGTCGTCGGCCGGTCCATGGCCGGCGCGATCGCGTTGATCCTCGGCGTCGACCACCCGGACCGGGTGGCGTCGCTGACCTTCGTCGGCACCACACCCGGCGACGACGGGCTGCCGCCGATGTCGCCCGGCTTCCTGGCCGCCACCGCCGACCCGCCCGATCCGGCGAACCGGCCCGCGGTCGTCCGGTACATCGTGGCGCTGATGCGCGCCTACGCCGGCGGCTCGCCGCACTTCGACGAGCCCGCGGTGCGGGCCGTGGCCGAGCACGACGTTGCCCGGACCGCGAACCTGGCCGCCGCCCTGACCAACCACTTCCTGCTCGACATGAGCGGGCCGGCGGCGGACGGGTACGCCGACCTCACCGCACCGGCGCTGGTCGTGCACGGCGACCGGGATCCGGTGTACCTACCCGTTGCCGCACGGCCGCGCGCTACAGGCGGCGATCCCGGATGCGGAGCTGCTCGTCCTGCCAGACACCGGGCACGACCTGCCCCGCCCGCTGCACGATCGGATCATCGCGGCCCTGCTCCGGCACACCCGCCGCTGACGCGGCTCGTGAGTGCTGAGCCGTGTTCTAGCACGGCTCCGCACTCACGGGCGGCGTCAGCCGCGGAAGACGACCGTGCGCAGCATCAGGAAGTTGACCACGGTGGCGGCGCCCTGGGCGATCACCCAGGCCAGGCTCACCCGCAGCGGCGCCGTCGGCAGGACGGCCAGCATCAGCGCGTTCATGCCGATGTTCAGCGCGAACGTCGTGCCGTAGAGCAGCACGAATCCGGCCAGCCGGGCCTTGCCGCCCGCCGAGTCGAACGTGATTCGGCGGTTCAGCAGGTAGGCCGCGGTGGTGCCGCAGATGAAGCTGACCGCCTTGGCCGCGTGCACCCACACACCCAGGCCGAGCAGGAGGTGGTAGACCCCGAAGTCGATCAGCGCGCACAGCACCCCGATCGCGACGAACCGGCTCAGCTGGCCGACGAGACCAGGACGGGCCGACTCGGGACGGGTCGCGGTCACCGGTTCAGCGTATCGACCCGACGCCCGGAACCCACGCTGGGTCGCGACCGATGAAGCCGAGCAGCCGGGCCTGGACGTCGGCGTCGGCGGGCACCGGCACCTTCGGGCCGTACTGGCCCGACTGCCGCAGCAGCTCGTCGAGCGGCTCCATGCCGGCCAGCATCTCGGCGCAGAGCTCGGGGTCGAGCCGGTCGTCCTGGCCGGTGGCGCGGGCCAGGTCCCAGGTGTGCATGAACACGTCCGCGGTGTAGAAGCGGTCAATCGCCTGGTCCAGCGGCAGCTCGCCGATGTGCGGGTTGGTCAGCACCCGGCCGGCGGTGGCCGGGTCGTCGAGCACCGCCTGCACCGCGTCGCACTGGTTCAGCCAGGCCGCCACGGGGTCGTCCTCGACGGCGGGCCCCGGCGGAAGCGTGACGCCACTGCCGTTCGCGAGGAACCCGGGGAACCACTCGACCAGGTGGCCGACCACATCGCGCGCGGTCCACCCGGCCACCGGCGCCGGCGCCGCCCAGTCCCGGGTCCCGCGGACCCGGTCGGAGAAGGCGCCGGCGTGCCGACGGTGCCGGGCGGCCGGGTCAGACAGCCCCATCGCTCAACATCCGGTCCAGCTTCGCGTAGCCCTCGTTGACCCCGACCTCCATGCCGCTGCGCAGCCACGCGTCCCGGCCCTCGATGCTGTCGACCAGCGACTGCGCGTGCAGCCGGGTGCGGCCGTCGCCGAGGTCCTCGAAGGTCAGTGTCTCCAGCGAAACCCCCTCCGGCATGCCCTCCCAGGTGAAGGTCTGCACGATGCGCTCCGGGCCGACCTCGTGGAACGAGCCGTGGAAGCCGTACTCGTTGCCGTCGTGGGTGTTGACGAAACGCCAGCTGCCCCCGGTGCGCGCGTCCCAGTAGTCGATCTTGGTGGTGATCGAGTCCGGCCCCACCCACCGCGCGTAGATCTCCGGGTCGGTGTGCGCCCGCAGCAACTGCTCGGGGGTGGCGGCGAAGTCCCTGGTGATCCGGATGATCGGCAGGGTCGGGTCGGCCTCGATGGTGGCCTCGGTGGTGCTCATGATGCGGTTCCTTCCTTCGGTTCTGGTCGGGGATCTTCCTGCTCGTTCATGGCGGCCAGCACGGCGTCCAGCCGCCGGAAACGCTGTTCCGCCTCGCGGCGGTAGCGCTCGATCCACTTCGTCATGAGGTCGAACACCTCGGCTTCCAGGTGCACCGGGCGCCGCTGGGCGTCCCGGCTGCGGCTGACCAGGCCGGCCTCCTCGAGCACCTTGAGGTGCTTGGAGACGGCCTGCATGGTCACGCCGTACGGCGCGGCCAGTTCACCGACCGTGGCGTCGTCGCTGGCCAGCCGGGCCACCATGTCGCGGCGGATCGGGTCGGCCAGTGCGGCGAAGACCTTGGAGAGTCGGTCGTCCATGGCCCGCCCCTCGGTGAGGTTGCTCAACTAATCGGTTTAGTAACCGTAGGGTGCGGTATGCGCTGTTGTCAACCGTCGAGTTGAGAAACGGGTCAGAAGTGGTGGCCGGCGAAGTGGAAGCGGCGGCGCACGACCACCGATCCCAGGCCGCAGCGGCCGCGCACCACGAAGTGGGTGCCGCCGGGCCGGGGTTGCGACGGCACCCGGCTCTTGATCTCCCCCAGGGTCGCGACCAGGCCGTCGACGTTGGCGGTGGCGTCGTCGGGAAGCAGCAGCTTGGCCGAGCCGGCGGCGATCTCCAGCTCGATCTCGACCACCGGATGCGGGTTCTCGGCCCGGCTGAAGTCGAGCAACACCGTGCCCATCACGCTCTGCACCCGCAGCCGGGCCGGCACCGACCACTCCCCGGTGCGCTTGATCCCGGAGATCCCGGCCCGCAGCACGGTCGCCGGCCCGGCGGGGGCGACCGGGACCGGCGGTGCGGGCCGGACGAGCGCGGGCAGGTCGGCCAGTGGCGGCAGCAGCTCCGCCTCGTAGCGGGCGCCGTAGACGATCGCGAGCCGCTCGTCCAGCTCGGCCAGCGTGATCCGGCCTTCGGCCATGGCCACCTGCAGCCGCCCGGCCGCGCGCTGCCGGTCGGCGTCGGAGATGCGCAGGCCTCGCGGTTCCGACGGCGGCGTGCTCATGCCGTCGAGAGTAGAGGGGCGCGTAGCCTGACCCCGATGTCCGACACCGAACGCACTGGCGCCGCGGGGGTACTGACCAGCCTGCACGGCTGGGGCCGCACCGCCCCGTCGACCGCCCGGGTGCTGACCCCGCGCAGCGCCGCCGAGGTGGCCGCCGCGGTGGCCGCGGCCGGCCCGCGCGGGATCATCGCCCGCGGTCTGGGCCGCTCCTACGGCGACCCGGCGCAGAACGCCGGCGGCACCGTGCTCGACATGACCGGTCTGGCCACCATCCACGAGATCGACGCCGAGCGTGGCCGGGCGGTGGTCGACGCCGGGGTCAGCCTGGACTCGCTGATGCGGGCCGCGCTGCCGCACGGGCTGTGGTTGCCGGTGCTGCCGGGCACCCGCCAGGTCACCGTCGGCGGGGCCATCGGGGCCGACATCCACGGCAAGGCGCACCACGTGGTCGGCAGCTTCGGCAACCACGTGGAGTCGTTGGACCTGGTCACCGCGGACGGGCGGGTGCGCACGCTGACCCCGGACGGCGAGGACGCCGAGCTGTTCTGGGCGACCGTCGCCGGGATGGGCCTGACCGGCGTGATCACCCGGGCCACGCTGCGGCTGCACCACGTGGAGACCGCGTACTTCACCGTCGACACCGAGCAGATCGACAACCTCGACGAGCTGATGGCCCGGCAGACCGAGGGCGACGAGCGTTACGCCGAGTCCGTCTCCTGGTTCGACGCGGTGACCACCGGCAAGCACTTCGGCCGCGGGCTGCTGACCCGGGCCAACCACGCGACGCTGGCCGAGCTGCCGCTGAAGTTGCGCGCCGACCCGCTGCGCTTCGACGCCCCGCAGCTGCTCACCGTGCCCGACATCTTCCCGCCCGGGATGCTCAACCGCGTCACCGGCAAGCTGTTCTCGGAGCTCTGGTACCGCAAGTCGCCGACCCGGTTCGGCGCGATCCAGAACATCACCCAGTTCCTGCACCCGCTGGACGTGGCCGGCGAGTGGAACCGCGGCTACGGTCCGCGCGGGTTCCTGCAGTACCAGTTCGTGGTGCCGCCGGAGCGCGGTGACGTGATCCGCACGGTGCTGGAGCGGATGACCGCCGCCGGCCAGGTGTCGGCCCTCAACGTGCTCAAGCGCTTCGGCGAGGGCAGCCGGGCGCCGCTGTCGTTCCCGCGACCCGGCTGGACGCTGTGCGTGGACATCCCGATCGGCGCCGGCGTCGGGCCGCTGTGCGACGAGCTGGACGGGATCGTGCTCGACGCCGGCGGGCGGCACTACCTGGCCAAGGAGTCGCGGACCACGGCGGCGGCGATCCGCCGGGGCTACCCGCGGCTGGACGAGTGGCGCAAGGTGCGCGACGCGGTCGACCCGGCCGGGGTGTTCACCTCCGACATGGCCCGCCGGCTGCAGCTGCACGGGTGAGCAGGAAAGGGCACGTGACAGATCATGTTTGACGCGGTCGGGAACCCGCAGAGCATCCTGCTGCTCGGCGGTACCTCGGAGATCGGACTGGCGGTGGTCGAGGCGTTCGCCTCCGACCGGCCGATGCGGGTGGTGCTGGCCGCCCGACCCTCGCCGCGGCTGGACGCGGCCCGGGAGCGGGTGGAGCGGCTCGGCTGCGCCGTGGAGACGGTGCCGTTCGACGCCCGCGAGCTGGACACCCATTCCGACGTGGTGCGCAAGGCCGCCGCCGGCGGCGACATCGACGTGGCGATCGTGGCGTTCGGCATCCTCGGGGACAACGAGAAGGCCTGGACCGACGTGGCCGCTGCGGTCGAGCTGGCGCAGGTCAACTACACCGCGGCGGTGTCGGTGGGGGTGGCGCTGGTCGATCGGATGATGGAGCAGCGGCACGGGTCGCTGGTGGCGCTGTCCTCGGTGGCCGGGGAACGGGTCCGCCGGTCCAACTTCGTGTACGGCTCGACCAAGGCCGGGCTGGACGCGTTCTACACCGGGCTCACCGAGGCGGTGCGCGGTTTCGGCGTCCGGGTGACGGTGGTGCGTCCCGGATTCGTGCACACCCGGATGACCGAGGGCCGCCGGCCGGCGCCGCTGTCGACCACCCCCGAGGTGGTGGCCGCGGCCGTGGTCGCCGCGGTGCGCGGCCGCAAGGAGCAGGTGTGGGTGCCGGCGCAGCTGCGGCCCGTGATGAGCGTGCTGCGGCACCTGCCGCGCTCGATCTTCCGGCGCATCCCCGGCTGAACCGACTGCGGCTCAGCGCACGGTCAGCACGACCTTGCCGGCCACCGCGCGCTGCTCGATGGCGCGCAGCGCCGCCGCGCCCTCGGCCAGCTCGTAGCGGGCGCCGATCAGCGGGCGCAGCCCGCCCGCGACCAGATCGGCCAGCGCCGCCGCGGTGGCGGCGAACAGCGTCGGATCGGTGGTGAGCAGCTCGCGCCAACCCAGGCCGAGCACGCCCGCGTTGCGCAGCAGCAACCGGTTCGCCGCGGCCGCCGGGATCTCGCCGGAGGTGAACCCGACGGTGAGCAGCCGCCCCTCGGGGGCCAGGCAGCGCACGCTGCGGGTGAAGACGTCGCCTCCGACCGGGTCCACGATCACGTCCGCGCCGCCACCGGCGCGCACCGCGTCGAACCACTCGTCCGGGCCGTACACGGTGTGCGCGCCGGCCGCGGCGGCCAGCTCGCGCCGCTGCGGGGACCCGGCCACCGCCAGCACCTGCCCGCCCAGCGCCGCCGCCACCTGCACCGCGGCGCTGCCCAGCCCGCCGCCGGCGCCGTGCACCAGCACCCGCTCGCCGGCCACCGTCCGGGCCCGCCGCACCAGCGCCACGTGCGCGGTCTGGTGGTTCACCACCAACGCCGCGGCCTGCGCGTGGTCCACCCCCGCCGGTTGCGCGGCGACCAGGGCCGGGTCCAGCACCACCGTCTCGGCGAAGCCACCGGCCATCAGGTGCCCGAGCACCGACTGACCGACGGTCAGGGCGGAGCCCGGCGGCACGTCGAGCACCACGCCGGCCACCTCCAGACCGGGCGCGAACGGAAGGTCGGGGCGCACCTGGTAGTGGCCGCGGCAGAGCAGCGTGTCCACGAACCCGACCCCGGCGGCGTGCACCGCCACCAGTACCCCGGCTCCGGCGTCCGGCTCGGGGACCTGATCGAGGCGTACGCCGTCCGGGCCGATCAGTTCGTGTACCCGCAGAGCTCGCACCCGGTCGAGCCTGGCACACCGCAGCCGAGCGAACCGGTCAGAGGGCGACCGCCCGCGCCGGGCCGGCCGCGGGGCCACCGCGCGGCGCGGGCACCACCGCGGCGACCGGCCGCGGCAGCGCGCCGGCACGGTCGGGCGCCGGCAGCCGCAGCGCGCGCCGGGCCGGCTCCTCGACCAGCCGGTAGAGCAGCGCCGCCACCGGGACGCTCGCCGCGAGCACGGCCGCCCCGACGAGCAGGGCGACGGTGGGGTGGGCCAGGGCGTCGAACCGCCGCAACGCCAGCCAGTACACCTCCAGCAGCGGGATGTGCACCAGGTAGAGGCCGTAGGACAGGCGACCTCCGGACACCGCCGCGCGGGTGGACAGCAACCGGGCCGGGCCCCGATCCGCCACCGCCAGCGCCCCGACCAGCACCGGGAACAGCACGATCACCGCGCCGCCGCGGCCGGGCCCGACCCACTCGCCGGCCAGCAACCCGGCCACGATCAGCACCGGCAGCACGGTGGCCGCCACGGCCGCGACGCGGCGCCGGGAGGACGACACCACGGGGCCGAGCGCGCCCAGCCGCCGCACCGTCAGGTACGCCAGCACGCCGCTGCCGAAGCCGCAGAGGATGCGGACCAGCCAGCTCCACGGGTAGTACGGGCTGCCGGTGCTCAGGTACGTCCAGGCCAGCGGGGCGAGTGCGGCCACCGCGGCGAGCGCCAGCACCGGCGCCGGCCACCGGCGGATCCGGTGAAAACCCAGGGCCGCCACCGGGAACAGCAGGTAGGCCAGCCACTCGGCGCTGATCGACCAGGTCGGCCCCACCCAGGAGGTGCCGTCGAAGAACGGGTCCGTCCACAGCTGCACCAGGAGCAGCTGGGCCAGGTACTCGCCGCCCGACAGCACCGGCTGCGCGGCCTGGAACGCGATCTCCTCGTCCACCCCGAGGTAGAGCCGGGCGGCCAGCCACAACCCGAACAGGTGCAGCACCACCACGTAGGCCGGCCACAGCCGGCACACCCTGGCCCAGAGGAAGCGCGCGGTCGGACCCGGACGCAGCGCCGGGCCGAGCCGGTCCAGCGAGGTGTGGGCGATCACGAACCCGCTGAGCACGAAGAACAGGTCCACCCCGAGCGCGCCGCCGGTGACCAGCGGACCGAACGCGGCCACGGCGGCGGCGACGGCGGGCAGCGGGGTGAAGTGCGCGTGGAAGACCACCACCCACGCCGCGGCGACGATGCGCAGCCCGGTCAGCCCGGGCAGCTCGCCGGGCGCCCGGCCGGACGGCTCGACAGCACCCGGCCCTGGAGCGCGCAGCGGCCGCGGGGAGGTCACGACGGGCCAACGAGAGCGATCCCGCGCATGGTGCGAGGCCTCGCCGAAAGCTACCGGGATGCCGATCACCCTCACCCTATGTGGATCATCACCGGGCGTTCGGGTGACAGGAGCGGGCACCGCCACTGTCGGTGCCCGCCGGGCCGTCACCAGCGGTCGAGGTGCACCACCCGCTCGAGGGGCTCCCGCGGCGCCGGCCGGAACGTCTCGCCGGTGTAGTAGGCCGTGGGCAGCAGGACGCCCTGCCGCACGTGCGGCGGGATGCCCAGCAACTCCGAGATCTCCCGCTCGTAGCGCAGGTGCAGGGTCGTCCAGGCGCTGCCCAGCCCGCGCGCCCTGGCGGCCAGCTGGAAGCTCCAGGCCGCCGGCAGCAGCGAGCCCCACAGCCCGGCCTGGTTGTCGGCGGGCAGCTCGGCGGCGGCGGTCAGGCAGCCGATCACCTGCACCGGCACCTCCCCCATCTTCTCGGCCAGCCACTCCGCGGAGGTGGCCACCCTGGCCTGCACCGCCGCCCGCTGATCCCCCCCGACCCGGCCGGCGTAGCTCGACGACTCGCGGTACGCGTCGAAGGAGCGCCGGTAGAACTCCCCGATCCGCGCGCGCAGGTCGGCGTCGGTGACCACCAGCCAGTGCCAGCCCTGCGAGTTGCCTCCGGTCGGGGCCTGCAGCGCGATCTGCAGGCACTCCCGGATCAGTTCGGGCGGCACCGGCCGCTGCAGATCCAGGCGCTTGCGCACGGACCGGGTCGTGGTGAGAAGTTCGTCCGGGGACAGCGGCAGTGTCATGGGTCGATCATGCCGTCCGATAGGTTGACCCGGAGGCCGCTCGTCCGGCCGCTGATCGCACAATGGTGCGAAATCCCAGGGTGAGTCACCGCCGCGCCGCGAGGAAGCCCATGACACCCACGACCCCGACTGCGAGGACGGCCGCCCCCATGCTTCGTGCCCCCGAGAGCATCGCCACCGCGGTCGACGGGCTTCCGGCCACCGCGGCCGCCGAGATCGACTCGGACCGGACGCCGCCGCGGCTGCTGGCCCAGCGCGGGCTGTTCTTCGGGCCGTCCGGGCTCGTCCCGGAGGACCTCTACTCCCGGGTCGAGAGGGGCGCCGCGCGCCGGGAGCGGTTCGCCGTCGAGCTCGCCCCGGGAAGTTCCGTCAGCACGAACACCTACTTCGGCCGCTTCCACGCCACCTACTGGCAGCGGTGGACCGCGATCGGCCAGGTGCAGGTCGATGCCGTCGCCTCCGGGACCGGCCGGGTGCGGCTGATGGCCTCGGACACCAACAAGGTGTGGCGCATCGTCGACGTGCAGGACATCGACACCACCGCGCAGACACCGGTCCGGCTGACCGCGGCGATCGACCGGTTCGTCGACGGCGGCGGACTGTGGCTGGAGATCACCACCGAGACCGGCCAGCTGCGGGTCGCCGACGTGCGCTGGACGGTGCCGGCGCCGGCCCGGATCCCCCGCACCGACGTGGTGATCTGCACCTACAACCGGGTCCCGGAATGTCTGGACACGCTGGCCGCGCTGCGCGGCGACCCGGTGGCGCTGAGCACCATCGGCCTGGTGCAGGTGGTGGACCAGGGCACCGACCCGCTGGAGTCGCGGGACCGCTTCGCCGAGCTGCGCGACGGGTTGGGCGAGCGGCTGCGCTACGTGCGGCAACCCAACCTGGGCGGGGCGGGCGGGTTCAGTCGCGGCCTGTTCGACGCCACCACCGGCCCGGCCGAGCAGCACGCGGACGTGCTGCTGATGGACGACGACGTGCTGCTGGAGCCGGAGATCCTGATCCGGCTGACCGCGTTCGCCGCCTGCACCACGCACCCGACGATCGTCGGCGGCCAGATGCTCAACCTGCTGCACCCCGGGCACCTGCACATCTCCGCCGAGTACGCCGACGCGGAGGTGCTGCACGTCGGCAAGCCGGTGCCGGGCGCGCTGCGCGAGGCCTACCTGTTGGGTCTGGACGACCGGCAGCTGCCGATCAACCAGGAACGTCGCGTCGACACCGAGTACAACGGCTGGTGGTCCTGCCTGATCCCGGCCGAGATCGTGCGCGCCATCGGCTACCCGCTGCCGCTGTTCTTCCAGTGGGACGACATCGAGTTCGGCTACCGGGCCCGGGCGCACGGCTACCCGACGGTCGCGCTGCCCGGGGCCGGCGTGTGGCACGCCGACTTCGGGTGGAAGGACTGGGACGAGTGGCACCGGTACTTCAACATGCGCAACGGTCTGATCACCGCGGCGCTGCACAGCAACTTCTCGGTCAGGCGGATCACCCGCAAGCTCGGCCAGCTGTTCGGGCAGTACGTGGTGGCCATGCACTACGGGCTGGCCGCCACGTTGCTGCAGGCCGTCGAGGACTTCCTGGACGGCCCGGAGGCGCTGACCGACGGGTCGATCGGGTCGGCGGCGGAGATCCGGCGGATCCGGGCCGCCTACCCCGAGACCGTGATGCACCCGATGTCGGAGCTGCGTGACGACTTCCGCGACCTGCAGGTCCGCCGCGCGGCCAACGAACCCGGGAGTGAGCGGCTGACCTGGGCCAAGCGCGCCGCCTACCTGCTGCTGGACCGGGCCGAGAACCGCACCGGGTTCGTGCCGGCCGGGGATGCGCACTGGTGGCACGTGTCCACCTTCCGGCGTGCCGTCGTCACCGACATGTCCGAGCAGGGGTACCGGGTGCGCACCCGGGACCGGGCGCTCGCGATGGCGCTGACCACGCGCGGCGCCCGAGTGTTCCGGCGGTTCGTGACCGAGGGGCCGACCGTGGCCCGACGCTTCCGGTCCGAGCTGCCCGTACTGACCAGCCGGGCGAACTGGGCCCGGCTGTACGGGATCGACGAGTAGCCCGCGCGCCGCCGCACCCGGCCCTTCTCGCCGGCCGGCCGGCGCCGGCCTGACAGGATGAGCCCGTCCGACAGCATTGCCGGGGAGGCGCCATGCACGTCGCGATCATCGGAGCGGCCGGCATGATCGGCCGCAAGCTCACCTCCCGCCTCGTCGACGACGGGCGGCTCGGCGACCGGGAGATCGAGCGCCTGACGCTGCTCGACGTGGTCGAGCCCGAGCCGCCGGACGGCTGGACCGGCGAGCTGGACGGGCGCCGGTGCGACCTGTCCGACCCGGCGGGCGCCTCCGCGGCGGTCGCCGACCGACCGGACGTCGTGATCCACCTGGCCGCGGTGGTGTCCGGGGAGGCCGAGGCGGACTTCGAGAAGGGCTACCGGGTCAACCTGGACGGCACCCGCAACCTGCTGGAGGCGATCCGGGCGGCGGACGGCTACCGACCGCGCCTGGTGTTCGCCTCGTCCATCGCGGTCTACGGCGCGCCGATGCCGGCATCGATCCCGGACGACTTCCACCTGACCCCGCTGACCAGCTACGGCACCCAGAAGGCCATCGGCGAGCTGCTGCTGGGCGACTACACGCGGCGCGGCTTCGTCGACGGGATCGGGATCCGGCTGCCCACGATCTGCATCCGTCCCGGCGCGCCCAACGCCGCCGCCTCCGGGTTCTTCTCGAACATCCTGCGCGAACCGCTGGCCGGCCGGGAGGCCGTGCTGCCGGTGCCGGAGACCGTCCGGCACTGGCACGCCTCACCGCGGTCGGCGGTCGGCTTCCTCGTCGACGCGGCCACGGTCGACTCCGAGCGGGTCGGCCCGCACCGGACGCTGGCCATGCCCGGGCTCAGCGCCACCGTCGGCGAGCAGCTCGAGGCGCTGCGCCGGGTCGCGGGCGAGCGCGCGGTACGGCTGATCCGCCACGAGCCGGACGAGGCGATCATGAGCATCGTCGGGAACTGGGCGACCGGGCTGGACGCCGCGCGGGCCCGGTCGCTGGGCTTCACCGCCGAGAGCTCGTTCGACGAGATCATCCGCGTGCACATCGAGGACGAACTCGACGGCCGCATCGGGTCGTGAGTGCTGAGCCGCGTTCTAACGCGGCTCAGCACTCACGGGCGCCGAAGGCGCGCTCCGCCCAAGCCTCCCGGCTGGTGAGTGTGGGAAGCGCCGCAAGGTAGCTACGCCGCAGCTCCGGCCAGGCCCGGCCGATGTCGCGCAGCTGCCCGGCCGAGCGGCGCAGCATCGCCCGGAACAGCCGCGGGTCACGGCGCCGGAAGGTCACCCCGCGCCCGTCGGGCGTGGACACCGTGGCCGAGTCCAGCGTGGAGAGCACGAACCACTGCGCCTGCCGGGAGGGCACGTTGCGCTGCGGCACCACCTGGTGGGCAGGGTTCGGGCGGCGCAGGTTGTGCAGCACGCTGCCGGCCAGCTTCCTGACGATGGCCGGCTTGCGGGTCGGCGGCTCCGGGAAGACCTGCGCGGCCATCTCGTCCAGGTCCGAGAGCGGCACCTCGGTCGCCGAGTCGAGTGGGCGGCCGTCGTCGAACTCGGCGCGCCGCGCGCGGATCTCGCCGAGCACCACCGGCAGCTTCGGGAACAGCATCTCCGGGCCGGCCAGGAAGTCGCGCAGCGCCATCTCCTGCAGCGCCACCGCCGAGTACTCCATCAGCATCAGGTGTCGCAGGGTGCGCTTGAACGTGTCGATCAGCAGCGCCCGCGGGTTGTCCGGCCCGTGCAGCGCGGCGGCGACGAACCGGTTGCGGTAGTGGAAGTAGGCCTGCCAGTCGCTGGTGTCGTCCTTCTCCAGGAACGACATGTGCCAGATCGCGATCCCCGGCACGGTCGCCGTGCGGTAGCCGCGCGAGCGCGCCCGCAGCCCGTACTCGGCGTCGTCCCACTTGATGAACAGCGGCAGCGGCAGCCCGAGCTCCTCGGCGATCGAGCGCGGGATCAGGCACATCCACCAGGCGTTGTAGTCCACGTCGACCCGGCGGTGCAGCCAGGCGCTCTGCCGCAGGGTGCGCTCGGACAGGTCGTGGTGCGGTTCGGTGCCCGGTGCGTTGCGCCAGAGGAAGGTGTTGCGGTCCACCACCTCGCCCATCGTGGACAGCTGCGAGCGGGCCTGCAGTGACAGCATCTGCCCGCCGACCAGCATCGGGCGCCGCGCGAACCGGGAGAACGCGACCGCGCGCAGCACCGAGTCCGGCTCGAGCAGGATGTCGTCGTCCATGAACAGGATCTGCTCGCAGTCGGTGCTGCCGAGGGCCTCGTACATGACCCGCGCGTAGCCGCCGGAGCCGCCCAGGTTTGGCTGGTCGATGATCCGCAGCTTGTCCCCGAGCCGGGCCGCCGCCGCGTCGAAGCCGGGGGCGTCGCGCACCTTGCGGGTGCCCTGGTCGGGCAGGATCACGGCGGTCACCGCGGCCAGCACCAGCGGGTCCTCACCGATCGCGGTCAACGTGGCCACGCAGTCGTCCGGTCGGTTGAACGTCGGCATGCCGATGGTCACCGCGGCCCGCCCGGCGCCGTCCTCCGCCGCGTACCAGCCGCCGGCGTGCAGGGTCAGGTCGTCGGCATCGGTGGTCAGGTCGAACCAGTACCAGCCGCCGTCCTCGAACGGGCGCAGGTCCAGCTCCAGGTCCAGCTCGTGCCGGCCCGGGCCGTCCAGCACCACGCCCCGGACGAAGATGGCTGAGCCGTCGGCCTTGCTGCGGTAGACGTCGACCCGGCCGGAGCCCTCCAGCTCCAGCCGCAGGTACACCTCGGTGAGCCGGCTCCAGCGCCGCCAGTAGCTCGCGGCCAGCGCGTTGAAGTACGCCCCGAAGGACACCTCGCTCTGTTCCGGCAGCACGGCCGACGTGCGCGAGACGGCCCGCAGCGGGCGCGCGTTCACCGCCGTTCCGGTCAGCCGCACGGTCGGGGCCGGGGCCGACCCCGGTGCCGGCGGCACGGTGCTGAGCTGGATGTTGGTGTGCTCGTCGACGTAGAGCGAGCGCACGGCGAGCGGGTCGCCGGAGCGGGGCATGATCACCCGCTGCAGCAGGCTGCGGACCGCGCGCTCGGGCTCGGCCACGGCGCTCTCGTCGGTCACCACGGTCTGCGTCATCAGTCCTCGGCCTCGGTACCGGCCAGCGCGCGGCCGTCGGTGAAGTGCGGGGCGATCCGGTTGTCGAACATCGTCAACGCGGACCCGATGGCCATGTGCATGTCCAGGTACTTGTAGGTACCCAACCGGCCGCCGAACAGCACGTTCGCGTTCGCCGTCTCCTTGCGGGCCAGCTCCCGGTAGCGGGCCAGCTTGGCCCGGTCCTCGGCGGTGTTGATCGGGTAGTACGGCTCGTCGCCCGGCTTCGCGAAGCGCGAGTACTCGCGGACGATCACCGTCTTGTCCTGCGGATACTCCCGCTCGGGGTGGAAGTGGCGGAACTCGTGGATCCGGGTGAACGGCACGTCCACGTCGTTGTAGTTCATCACCGAGGTGCCCTGGAAGTCGCCGGTGCCGTGCAGCACCTCCTGCTCGAAGTCCAGCGTGCGCCAGCCCAGATCGCCCTCGGACGAGTCGAAGTAGCGGTCCAGCGGCCCGGTGTAGACGGTCGGGGTGCCGGCCGGGATCTCCGAGCGCACGTCGAAGTAGTCGACTCCGGTGCGCACGTCGATGTTCGGGTGCTCGGCCATCCGCTGCAGCCACGCGGTGTAGCCGTCGACCGGGAGCCCCTCGAACCGGTCGTTGAAGTACCGGTTGTCGAACGTGTAGCGCACCGGCAGCCGGGTGATGATCGCCGGATCCAGCTCGGTCGGGTCGGTCTGCCACTGCTTGGCCGTGTAGCCCTTCACGAACGCCTCGTAGAGCGGGCGCCCGACCAGCGAGATCGCCTTCTCCTCCAGGTTCGTCGCGGCCCGGGTGTCGATCTCGCCGGCCTGCTCGGCGATCAGCGCGCGGGCCTCGTCCGGGGAGTAGGAGCGGCCGAAGAACTGGTTGATCAGGGCCAGGTTCATCGGGAACGCGTAGACCTGGTCACCGACCCTGGCGAACACCCGGTGCTGGTAGCCGGTGAAGGCGGTGAACCGGTTGCAGTAATTCCACACCCGCTCGTTGGAGGTGTGGAACAGGTGCGCCCCGTAGCGGTGGATCTCGATGCCGGTCTCCGGTTCCGGCTCCGAGTACGCGTTGCCACCGAGGTGCGCGCGGCGCTCCAACACCAGTACCCGGCGGTCCAGCTCGGTGGCGGCACGCTCGGCGACGGTGAGGCCGAAGAAGCCCGATCCGACGACGACGAGGTCGTATCCCGCGAAGCTCACGAGTACCGAGGGTAGTAGGACCCGGTATCCGCTCCCGGTCCGGCGCCCTCGGGGGCTTCCCGGCCGCACCGCATCGCGCCCGGGCGACCGCTGAAGTTGCGGCCGGATCACGGGGCCGGCGTCCGATCGAGAAGGCCCGGTACGCAGGGTAGTTTCAGCACGTGCACGGGGTGGCGCTTCTGGTCGTCGCGCTGTACGCGGCCGTGTTGTGGCTCCCCGGGCTCGCGCTGGGCTGGCTGGCCGGACTGCGGCAGTGGACGTTGGCCGCGGCGGCGCCGTTGCTGTGCTACTCGGTGGTCGGACTGGCCGGGCCCGGCTTCGCCGCCGTCGGGATCCGCTGGACACCGGTCAGCGTCGGGCTGTTGCTGGTCGGGCTCGCGGCGATCCTGTTCGCCGTCCGGTGGGCGGCCGAGCGGTGGAACCCCCGCCGCGAATCCGGGCTCGGCCGGGTGCGCGCGGCGCTGCGGACGCTGACCCAGCGGATGACCGGGCGGCAACCCCCGGCCCCCGAGCGGGCGGCGGACTGGACCCGGACGGCGCACCTGGGTGTCGCCGCGGCGGTGGGCGTGGCCGCGGTCCACGGCGCCGGCGTGATCTGGGCCGGCCTGGGACGGCTGTCGGCCATCCCGCAGGACTGGGACGCGGTGTTCCACGCCAACGGCATCCGCTACATCGCCGACACCGGGGACAGCAGCCTGGTCGGGATGGGCACGGTCAACTGGTTCGAGGACGGGGTGCAGGTCTTCTACCCCAACGCCTACCACCTGGTCGGCGCGCTGGTCCTGCGGTTGAGCGGCGCCGACGTGCCGACCGTGCTGAACGCGCAGACGGTGCTGCTGCCCGGGATGTGCGCCCTGGCCATCGTCGCGATGGTGTACCGGCTCGGCGGCAACGCGCTGCTCGCGGGCGCCGCGGCGACCTGCGCGGTTGCGGTGACCTCGTTCTACGACATGCTCTGGCGGGGACCGCTGCTGCCGTTCGCCACGGGGGCCGCGCTGCTGCCGCTGGCGGTGGTGTTGCTGCTCGACCTGCTGGACGCGCCGGGCTGGCGGCTGACGTCCCGGGCCGCGGTGGTGTTCGCCGCGGCGCTGGTCGGGCTGATCTGCCTGAACCCGGCCATCCTGTTCTCCGCGATGTTGTTCGTGCTGCCGGCGATCGTGCAGCGCTGGGCCGGCCGCCCACGGCTGCTGAGCTCCGAACCGCTGGTCATCCTGGCCGTCGGGGTGATCGCCGGCCTGCTGGCGCTGCCGCAGATCCTGGGCTCGCTGGCCAGCGCGGGCGGCGAACCCGTCGACTGGCCGGCCGACCTGTCGTGGCGGCGGGCGGCGTACGAGCTGGTCACACTGTCGCACGACGGGCTGATCACGACGCCGCACCAGTTCACGAACCCGGAGTGGGCGCTGTCCGCGGCGGTGCTGCTCGGCGTGATCCGCATCCGCACCCTGGGTCGGCTCCGCTGGCTGCTCGCGACCGGGCTGGTGTTCGGCGGGCTGTTCCTGCTCTGCGCGAGCTCCGACGCGGCCTGGGTGAACGCGCTGACCCGGCCCTGGTGGAACGACCGCTGGCGGTTCATCGGGCTGTGCGTGGTGCCGATCGGGGTGTTCGCCGGGCACGGTCTGGCCGAGCTGTACCGCTGGGTCGACGTGCGGCTGGCCGCCGCCCGGATGCTCGACCCGCGGCTGCGGCAGCGCTCGGCGGCGCTGGCCGGCGCGCTGGTCACCGCGCTGTTCCTGGTCGCCTCCGCGGGGCTCTACGGCGGCCAGAACACCGACCGGATGCGGCTGGCCGCCCCCGACGGGCCGGTGGTCTCCCACGACGAGGCGCAGGCCATGCGGGTGCTGGCCACCCTCGTCCCGCCCGGCGAGCGGGTGCTCAACGACCGCGGCGACGGCTCGGCGTGGATGTACGCCATCGCCGGGGTGTTGCCGGTGGCCGGGCACTACAACGCCAGCCGGATCGGACCGGACGCGTTCACGCTGGCCGGCAACTTCCGCGACTACCCCGTCGACCCGCAGGTCCGGGAGGCCGTGGCCCGGCTCGGCGTGCACTACGTGATGCTCGGGCGCGGGTTCGTCCGCGAGGACTACCGGCGCCAGTGGGGCTTCCGCGGGCTCGAGAACAAGCCGTGGCTGGAGGAGGTCTACCGCAACCCGGACGCGGTGATCTACCGGATCCGCCCGACGGAGGCCGGACGCCCGTAACCGGTCGACTATCGTGCCGGGCTATGGCGCCGAACGTCTCGACGCGGACCGGCGACCAGCCGCCCGGTGTGGGCGGGGTCGGCGCGGACGGGGTCGGCGCGGAGCGGCGGCTGGCCCGATCAGGGCGACCGGCCCCGATCCCGGACCCAACCCGGCGGTGGGGCATGCGCCCGGCGCGCGCGGCCGGGGTGGCCGGCGAGGCGCTGGTCGCGGTGGCCGCCGCGCTGCTGTCGGTGCAGCTGAGCCGGTCCGTCGTGGTCGACCCGACGGACCGGGCCGGGCAGGTCAGCGGCGTCGCCGGTCTCGATCTGCGGTTCGTGCTGCTCGGGCTGTTCGTCGTCGGGGCGGTCCTGATCGCCGGCCGGTTCGCCGGCGCCGCCCGGCCACTGATCAACCAGTTGGCCTGCGCCGCGGTGGCCGGGCTGACCACCGGCCTGATCGCCGGCGGCATCCTGCTCGCGCTGCGCGGCACCGACTGGCCGCTGTTCGCCAACGGCGGCGACTCCGGGCAGCTGCTGCGCTGGGCCGACAGCCTGGTGGCCGGGCGGCCGATCCCCGCCGACTACCCGCCCGCGGTGATCCACCTGATCGCCTGGGTGGCCGAGCTGACCGGCGACTCGACGCCGCGGGCGCTGCGCGCGCTGCAGGTCGGCGGTACGGCGCTGTTCGGGCCGGTCGGCTACCTGGCCTGGCGGCTGCTGCTCGCCCCGGGCTGGGCGCTGGCCGTCACCCTGATCGCGACGTTGCCGCTGCTGGAGCCGTACAAGCCGTACACCACGGTGGTGCTGGTCGTGCTGGTGCCGGTGCTGATCGCGCTGCTGCGCGAGCTGCGCGGCGTGGCCGACGCGAGCTGGCGGCGGGTCGCGCTGGTCGGCGTTGGTACCGGGGTGGCGCTCGGGCTGCTGTTCCTCGCGTACTCGGGGTGGTTCGTCTGGTCCGGGCCGGGGGTGCTCGCCGCGGCGCTGGCCGTGTTCCCGTGGCGGACCGCCCCGGCCCGGGGCGCGGCGCTGCTCGGGTTGGCCGGCGGCGGACTGGTCGTGGTCGCGGCGCCGCACCTGCTCGGCATCCTCACCGCGGCCGGCAGCGTGCAGGACCGGTTCTTCTACTTCGACACCGCGGTCGACCCGGCGTACTTCGCGATGTGGCGCAACGACCTGCCCGGCGACGTCGGGCCCTGGCCGCCGCCCGGCGAGCTGGCCGGGGTCGGGGTGTTCGTGGTGCTGCTGGTCGTCGGGCTCGGGCTGGGAGTGGCGCTCGGCGGCCGGCGCACGCCGGTGATCACGCTGTGCGCGCTGCTGGCCGGGGCGTTCCTGCTGCGCTTCTGGTTCGCCTCGCAGGCCTTCGCCACCGGCGCCGTGCAGCTCTACCCGCGGACCAGCGCGGAGATCCTGTACTG
The DNA here is from genome assembly GCA_035557575.1 of Pseudonocardia sp. GTDB lineage: Bacteria > Actinomycetota > Actinomycetes > Mycobacteriales > Pseudonocardiaceae > Pseudonocardia. The sequence continues at coordinate 29,524 of DATMDS010000085.1, forward strand.
CCTGCTGCTGCTCTCACTGCTGGCGATCCGGTACGGGGTGGAGTGGGTGCGTGACCGGCTACCGGCACCCGAGCGGCCGGCGCGCGGGCTGTCGCCGGTGGCGGTGACGGTCGGCGGGCTCGCCGCGGCGCTGCTGCTCGGGCTGTCCATCGGCTCGTCGGTGGCCGATCGCTACCAGCCGCGCAACGACGGCTCGGTCGGGCTGCTGGCCTATGTGGCGCAGATGGTCCGCCAGCCGGACGGCACCTGCCCGGACTACGGGCCCACCTGCGCCGCCACGACCGACGAGCTGGCCGCCCGCAACCGCTGAGCTCAGGTCACTCCGGATCCGAGCCGATCGCCCGTTCCAGCAGCACGGTGATCTGCTGCATCCCGGTGTGCAGGGTGGCGAAGCCGTCGGACATGCGCCGATCCATGTCCCGCTGAGACTGGAACATCTCGCGCTGGGTCTCGCGCAGGGCGTTGAGCGCCCCGGTGTGCGCCCGCAGCTCAGCCCGGACCTCGGACACGTCGCGATCGGCACCCGCGGCGAGCACACGCGCCGCGGCCGCGTCGGCCCGGGCCTGCGCCACCTCGTCGCGCACCCGCGCCTGCTCATGCTCCAGCCGGCTCACCCGGAGCTCGATGTCGTCCCCCTCGGCCACGGGTCGATGGTAGGCGTCGGGCCGTGCCGCCCGGGCCGGATTCGGTGAACTGCCTGCGGCTGTCGCTCAGCCGGCGCGGCCGCCGAACGCGTGCCGGGCCAGCGTGCGCGCCCCGCCGGTGTCGCGCTGGGCCATCGCCGACGGCAGCTGCAGGAACGCGTTGATCCGCGAGGACAGGTGCTGGCGGGCGGCGCGCGCGGCCCGCGGCCACCCGTGGGCCTGCATCCGCGCGGCGGTGTCCAGGAAGAAGCCGCGCTCCTCGGCGAACCGGCGGCCGTCCGCGGCGTGCGCCGAGGACACCGAGCCGCGGTGGCGCCGGTAGCGGAACGCCGGAGTCGGGTCCACCAGCAGCGACTCGCCGTCCAGCACCAGGTCCAGCACCAGCGCGAGGTCCTGCACCACCGAGAGGCCCTCGCGGAAACCGGTGCGGCGCAGCGGCCCGGCCCGCCAGCAGATCGCCGGGAAGTAGAGCCAGTTGCCGCGCAGCAGGCTGACGGCCAGCTCCTCGCCACCGAGCACGGTCGGCGCGGACACCCGCGGCGCGTACACCCAGCGCTTGGCCAGATCCACCACGGTGCGCGCCGGCACCCCCTGCCCGTCGACCACGATCACCCCGGGCTGGACGATCGCCACCTGCGGGTGCGCGCGGTGCGCGGCGCGCACGGCGCCGACGTAGCCGGGCAGCATCGCGTCGTCCGAACCGATGATCACCGCCAGCTCCTGCTCGACCAGCTCGACGCAGCGCTGGAAGTTGCGGTTGATGCCCAGGTTGCGTGCATTGCGCAGGTAGCGCACCCGGTCGTCGCCCAGGCCCGCGCACCAGGCGCCCAGGCCGGCGTCGGGCAGCTCGCCCGAGTCGTCGACCACGGTCAGCCGCCACCCCGGGTCGTCCTGGGCGAGCACGCTGCGCACCGTCTCCTGGACCAGGTCCAGCCGCCCGTAGTGCGGCAGCATCACGTCGACGAGCGCATCGCCCGAGGTCACCGGATCGCGTCCTCGGCGTGCTCGGTGGCCACCGCGGCCGACGCGTGCGCCGGGTGCAGGCCGCGCTCGCGGTTGACGATCTCCGCCTCCCGGATGGCCACGATGCGGGCCAGCTCGGTGTAGCGCCGGTCCACCACCCGGAAGCGCTGGTAGAAGCTGAACATGCCGGCCATGAACGCCACCACCAGCGCGTACAGCACCAGGTCGGTGCCGCGGCCGACGCCGACCAGCTGGGCCAGCGCGGACAGGTCGTCGGGGCGCATCACCGCGTAGACGTTGACCACGGCGAACAGCACCAGCGCGACCCGCTTGCTGGCCTGTACGTAGACCGCGTTGCTGCTGCGCACGAACACGAACAGGATCAGCAGCACCGCCAGCACCAGCAGGACCTGGATCACCATTCCCGCTCACCCTCCTCGGTGACGGACGGACAGGTCGAACAGGATGTTCACCCCGTTGAGCAGGGACTGGCCCTTGCTGCGCGAGTAGTCGGTGTAGCGGATCGACACCGGCACCTCGCGCACCCGCCAGGACGAGCGCCCCAGGTAGGACACGATCTCCGACGCGTGCGCCATGCCGTTCATCGTGATCTGCAGATCGTCGGCCACCGGCCGGGTGAGCACCCGCAGCCCATTGTGCGCGTCGGTCAGCTTGAGCTTGCGGCCGGCCGGGCTGAGCAGCACCGCGGTCTTGAGCACCACCCGCTTGATCCACGGCACCGATTCGGCGGTGGCGGAACCGAAGCGGGTGCCCAGCACCAGGTCGACGTCGGGCGAGCGGGCCAGCTCGAGCATGGCCGTCGCGTCCTCCAGCCGGTGCTGGCCGTCGGCGTCGAAGGTGATGAAGTACTGCGCGCCCGGCTGCGCCCTGGCGTAGGCCAGCCCGGTCTGCAGCGCCGCGCCCTGGCCCAGGTTCACCGGGTGCCGCACCAGGTGCGCCCGGGTGCGCAGCACCGCCTCCACCGAGCCGTCCCGGCTGCCGTCGTCCACGCAGACCACGTTCGAGAAGACGGGCAGCACCGACTCGATCACCGACTCGAGCACCTGGGCCTCGTTGAACACGGGGATCACGACCCACACGTCGGCGTTGACGTGGCCGACCGCGCGGCCGTTGTCGCTCACGAGCCCTCCGTATCCGCGGCCGGCACGCTTGTCCGGTTCGGCGCCAACCTACCGCCGCCCGGTTCCCGCAGGGCCCGCAGCACTCCGACGGCCAGCACGCCGAGCACCACCGCGGGCGCGACCAGCTGGGCGGTGAGCGCGGCCGGGATCGGCGGCGCCGGCGCCACCAGCAGCCCGAGGTACAGCACGGCGCCCAGCAGCCAGGCGATGGTGACGTGGCGCTGCCGGCCCATCGCCACCAGGGTGGGCTGCACGACCAGCGCGAGCATCATGAGCAGGGTGGCCACGCCGAGCAACCCGATGGTCAGCGCGGTCGGCCGCTGCGCGGTGTTGAACAGCAACGTGGCCGCCCACGGACCGAGCAGCACGCAGACCAGCACGCCCACTCCGCCCAGCGCCAGCACCACCAGCACCGCCTGCCGCAGCCGCCGGACCAGCTCGTCGTGCCGGCCCAGGGTGGCCGCCGTGGTCAGCTTGGGCAGCAGCACGGCCTGCACCGGGGCGAACAGGAACAGCGGGATGCGGGCCAGCACGAACGTGGTGCCGAACACCGCGGCGGCCACCAGGTCGTCCGGCGAGCGGTAGCTGACGATCACCGGGGCCAGGTTGGCCACCAGCTGGCTCGCCGCGATGGCTCCCGCCAGGTAGCCCAGCGAGCGGCCCATCCCGGCCACCGGGGCGTCCGGTTCGACTCCACCGGCTGCCGGACGCAGCCGCAGCAGCGGGGCCACGGCCAGCGCGGCGACCGCCGAGCCCAGCGCGAACGCCAGCCCGTAGGCCTCCGGGGCGGACACCGCCAGCCCCAGCAGCACCAGACACGGCAGCAACCGGACGGCGCCCTCGGCGTAGAGCGTGGCCGCGTACCCGGGGAAGCGCTGCTGGCCCCCGAGCAGCCCGCGCGCCCAGTACACCCCGCCCGCTCCGATGATGGCCACGACCAGCGCCGCGAGCAGCCCCCACCGCCCGTCCAGCACCCGGCTCAGCAGCAGCGGCCAGGCCAGCAGGACCAGCGCCAGCAGGCCGGCGAGCGCCCACAGGGCGAGCACCGCGGCGCGGCGGGCGATCGGGCGCAGCGACTCGCCGCGGGCCGAGGCGGCACTCACCGCCCGGCTGGTCTCCTGCTCCAGTGCCGCGAATATCCCCGGTCCGATCAGGTTGACCAGCAGGTAGAGGGAGATCAGCGCGTTCAGCGCGGCGGCCTCGGCCGGGGAGTCGAACACGTGCCCCACCACCGCCACGAACGCGTACCCGGCCGCCCCGAGCACGCCGAGACCGGCGGCGAGGTGGGCCGCGGTACCGATCCGACCGGCAGGCGTCACCCGACCACGGTAGTGCGCGGCGCCGCGCTCACCCGGGGGCCCGGGCCAGGGTCACGAACTCGTTGTACGGAAACACCCGCCCGGCCGGCCGCGGGAACGGGAACGAGTACTGCCGCACCACCCGCAGCCCGACCTTCTCGCACAGCGCCGCGACCTCCTCGAAGCCGCAGAAGCGGACGTGGGTGGCGTCGGTGGTGTAGCCCTTCTCCTGAGGGGTGATCAGCACGACCTTGCCGGTCGGGCGGACCAGCGGCAGGTAGGTCTGCAGCAGATTGACGGCGTCGGCCTCGGTCATGTGCTCGACGACGTGCGCCGCCAGCAGGCTGTCGAAGGAGCCGGGGCGGGCCAGCGGGCCGGCCAGGAACTCGTCGGCGGTGTAGGCCTGCAGCCCGCGCTCCCTGGCCTTCGCCACCGACGTCGGGTTGTGGTCGACGCCCACCCCCGCACCGCCCAGGTGGGCCAGGTTGCGGCCCAGCCCGCAGCCGACGTCCAGGGTGCGACCCAGCCCGAGCCGCCGGATGTTCCAGCGGTAGGGCGCCTGCACGTCCAGCAGCTGCTTCCAGTGGGCCTGCTCCAGGCTCTGCAGCCGATCTGCGTAGGCTGGCGCCTCGGTGCCGGGGCGGGCCGCGTCGTCGCTGGGG